>NZ_CP054424.1:20000-336697 GCF_013334205.1 Rhodoferax sp. BAB1
AACCCCGGGAGGGGAGTGAAATAGATCCTGAAACCGCATGCTTACAAAAAGTCGGAGCCCGCAAGGGTGACGGCGTACCTTTTGTATAATGGGTCAGCGACTTACATTCAGTGGCAAGGTTAACCGAATAGGGAAGCCGTAGAGAAATCGAGTCCGAATAGGGCGTTCAGTCGCTGGGTGTAGACCCGAAACCAAGTGATCTATCCATGGCCAGGATGAAGGTGCCGTAACAGGTACTGGAGGTCCGAACCGACTAGTGTTGCAAAACTAGCGGATGAGCTGTGGATAGGGGTGAAAGGCTAAACAAACTTGGAAATAGCTGGTTCTCTCCGAAAACTATTTAGGTAGTGCCTCAAGTATTACCATCGGGGGTAGAGCACTGTTTTGGCTAGGGGGTCATGGCGACTTACCAAACCAAGGCAAACTCCGAATACCGATGAGTACAGCTTGGGAGACAGAGCACCGGGTGCTAACGTCCGGACTCAAGAGGGAAACAACCCAGACCGCCAGCTAAGGTCCCTAAAATTGGCTAAGTGGGAAACGAAGTGGGAAGGCTAAAACAGTCAGGATGTTGGCTTAGAAGCAGCCATCATTTAAAGAAAGCGTAATAGCTCACTGATCGAGTCGTCCTGCGCGGAAGATGTAACGGGGCTAAGCCAGTTACCGAAGCTGCGGATTTGCAATTTATTGCAAGTGGTAGGAGAGCGTTCTGTAAGCCTGTGAAGGTGGCTTGTAAAGGCTGCTGGAGGTATCAGAAGTGCGAATGCTGACATGAGTAGCGTTAAAGGGGGTGAAAAGCCCCCTCGCCGTAAGCGCAAGGTTTTCTACGCAACGTTCATCGGCGTAGAGTGAGTCGGCCCCTAAGGCGAGGCAGAGATGCGTAGCTGATGGGAAACAGGTCAATATTCCTGTACCGATGTGTAGTGCGATGTGGGGACGGAGAAGGTTAGCTCAGCCAACTGTTGGATATGTTGGTTCAAGCCTGTAGTCGTGCCTGGTAGGCAAATCCGCCGGGCTTAGATGAGGGGTGATAACGAGGCAGCTTGCTGCCGAAGTGAGTGATACCCTGCTTCCAGGAAAAGCCACTAAGCTTCAGCTACACACGACCGTACCGCAAACCGACACTGGTGCGCGAGATGAGTATTCTAAGGCGCTTGAGAGAACTCAGGAGAAGGAACTCGGCAAATTGACACCGTAACTTCGGAAGAAGGTGTGCCTTTAGTAGGTGAACCATTTACTTGGGGAGCCCAATGAGGTTGCAAAGAATCGGTGGCTGCGACTGTTTATTAAAAACACAGCACTCTGCAAACACGAAAGTGGACGTATAGGGTGTGACGCCTGCCCGGTGCTGGAAGATTAAATGATGGGGTGCAAGCTCTTGATTGAAGTCCCAGTAAACGGCGGCCGTAACTATAACGGTCCTAAGGTAGCGAAATTCCTTGTCGGGTAAGTTCCGACCTGCACGAATGGCGTAACGATGGCCACACTGTCTCCTCCTGAGACTCAGCGAAGTTGAAATGTTTGTGATGATGCAATCTCCCCGCGGAAAGACGGAAAGACCCCATGAACCTTTACTGTAGCTTTGTATTGGACTTTGAACAGATCTGTGTAGGATAGGTGGGAGGCTTTGAAGCGGTGCCGCTAGGTATCGTGGAGCCAACGTTGAAATACCACCCTGGTGTGTTTGAGGTTCTAACCTGGATCCCTTATCGGGATTGGGGACAGTGCATGGTAGGCAGTTTGACTGGGGCGGTCTCCTCCCAAAGCGTAACGGAGGAGTTCGAAGGTACGCTAGTTACGGTCGGACATCGTGACGATAGTGCAATGGCATAAGCGTGCTTAACTGCGAGACTGACAAGTCGAGCAGATGCGAAAGCAGGACATAGTGATCCGGTGGTTCTGTATGGAAGGGCCATCGCTCAACGGATAAAAGGTACTCTGGGGATAACAGGCTGATACCGCCCAAGAGTTCATATCGACGGCGGTGTTTGGCACCTCGATGTCGGCTCATCTCATCCTGGGGCTGTAGCCGGTCCCAAGGGTATGGCTGTTCGCCATTTAAAGAGGTACGTGAGCTGGGTTTAAAACGTCGTGAGACAGTTTGGTCCCTATCTTCCGTGGGCGCTGCAGATTTGAGGAAGCCTGCTCCTAGTACGAGAGGACCGGAGTGGACACACCTCTGGTGTACCGGTTGTCACGCCAGTGGCATTGCCGGGTAGCTATGTGTGGAAGAGATAACCGCTGAAAGCATCTAAGCGGGAAACTCGTTTCAAGATGAGATCTGCCGGGGCCTTGAGCCCCCTAAAGAGTCGTTCAAGACCAGGACGTTGATAGGTCAGGTGTGGAAGCGCAGTAATGCGTTAAGCTAACTGATACTAATTGCTCGTGCGGCTTGACCCTATAACTTTGATTGAAGCAATCAAGGTTGTTATGCCAAGTGACGCATTCAAAATAAGCTGATTCGCTCTATAAATTCGTCGTCTTGACCCAGTCAAGATGGCAAAAAGTTATGCCTGATGACCATAGCGAGGTGGTCCCACTCCTTCCCATCCCGAACAGGACAGTGAAACGCCTCAGCGCCGATGATAGTGCGGGTTCCCGTGTGAAAGTAGGTCATCGTCAGGCTCTTACAGCAGAAAACGCCCCGTCATTCGACGGGGCGTTTTTATTTGTGCGTCAGAAAGACGACTCAATGATTCAGGAGGCCGGGTTCGCCGGCGATGTCGACGGCCTGGGCCGCACCTGAACGTATGAGATCCTGGATCAGATCGTCCAGCCAGTTCTCGAAATTAACGCCCGCAAAGTGTCGTGACTGCAGCAGGCTGAAATAACTTGTCGCGCGGGCCCAGAGCCGCAAGTCCCGTAGCGTGATCTGCTGCAACTCCAGCAGCTTGAATTTCAGCAGAACCTTGGCGGCATACCGTGCATGGCGCACTGGATCGGTGGTGAACAGATCAAGGCGCTGCCGTGCATAGTCCAGTGCGCCCTGCACATCGTGCAGAACGGGGCCATGCCCGGGAATGACCAGGCTGGGGCGCAGGGACTCGATGAGATCAAGTGTCTGGCCGACCTCATGGAAGGCAGATGTCCCTTCGATCTCTGGAAAAACGACGCCAAAACCGTTGCCCCAGAGCGCATCGGCCGATATCAGGATGCGCAGTTCCGGCTGGAACAGGATGACCGAGTCAGGGTCGTGCCCGGGGGCCGCGTGGATTTCCCAATCACGACCCCCAAGATGGATCGTATGGCCCGGAGTGAGCAGCTGCTGATACGAGAATCGAGGGCAAAACTGCCCGGTCGGGGTGTAGCTCAGCGCCTCCTCGTCCCAGGCACGGACGGCTGGGGCCAGCCCCGGCGGAATATGGGTTCGCAGTGCCGGGTAAGTGGCTTGCAGGGTTGCGTTGCCGCCGCAGTGGTCGCTGTGCAGATGGGTGTTGATGAGCAGATCCAGCGGCCGCGAAGCAAGTTGGGCCTGAACCAGAGACAGTGTCAGGGCCGCATGCGTACCGTAACCGCTGTCGACCAGGGCCGTCTGCTCAGAACCCAGCAGCAGGATGTTGTTCGAGGAGAGCCAGCCCCGCTCCAGGACAACGATGTCAGGCGGCAGGGCGGCGGGACTCACTTGCCGGCTCGCAGCTCGCGACGCAGGATCTTGCCGACATTGGATTTGGGCAGCTCGTCGCGGAACTCGATGTACTTGGGGTGTTTGTAGCCGGTCAGGTTCTGGGCGCAGTACTTGGCCACATCGTCCTCGCTCAGGGTCGGGTCGCTGCGGACCACATAGACCTTGATCGCTTCGCCCTGCTTGGCATCGGGCACGCCGATGACGGCGCATTCGAGCACGCCGTCACACAGGGAAATGACGTTCTCGAGTTCGCTGGGGAAGACGTTGAAGCCGCTGACCAGGATCATGTCCTTCTTGCGATCAACGATGCGGGTGTAGCCCTGAGTGTCCATGATGCCGATGTCGCCGGTACGCATGAAACCGTCCGCCGTGAAGGCCTGGGCGGTCTCGACCGGCTGCATGTAATAACCCGTCATCACGTTCGGACCCCTGATGCAGATTTCACCTGAATCGCCGACAGCGAGCGACTTGCCCTCGTCGTCCTTGATGGCGATTTCGACGCCGGGCAGCGGCAGGCCTATGGTGCCGCTGAACTTGTCGGTCGTGACGGGGTTGTTGGTGCCGATGGCGCAGGTCTCGCTCATGCCCCAGCCTTCCACCATGGCGCAGCCGGTGACTTCACGCCAGTGCCTCGCGGTTCCTTCGGAAGCGGCCATGCCACCGGCCTGGGAGACACAGAGCTGGGAGAAATCCACGGTACGGAACTGCGGGTGCTGCAACAGGGCATTAAAGAGGGTGTTCACCGCCGGCAGCATGTGGAACGGACGCCGCTTGAGGACTTCCACGAACTTGCCGATGTCGCGCGGATTGGGTACCAGCGTGATATGTGAGCCCCAGCGTATGGCCAGGAAACACAGGGTCAATGCAAAGATGTGGTACAGCGGCAGCGCCGCAATGCTATTGGTCTCGCGCACGTTGCCGACCCGATCGAGGGCCGGCGTGAACCAGGCCTCAGCCTGCAGGATGGCCGCCACCACGTTGCGGTGGGTCAATACCGCGCCCTTGCTCAAACCGGTGGTGCCGCCGGTGTATTGCAGGAAGGCGATCGAATCGAGGTTGGTGGCCGCTGGTTTGAGTGACAGGTGGGAGCCCTCGGCCAGTGCCTTGCGGAAAGGGGTGACCGTACGCCCCTCGTTTGTGGGCAGGCGGAAAGGGGGCACCATCTTGGCCAGGTGGCGTACGGCAAACGTGAGCCAGCGCCCGTACCAGGGGCCCAGCAGATCGCCGAATGCGGTCAGCACCACATGCTTGACCGGCGTGCGGCTGATGACTTCCTCCAGCGTGTGTGCGAAATTCTCGAGCACGACAATCGCCGTGGCGCCCGAGTCCTTGAGCTGGTGCTCGAGTTCCCGCGCGGTGTAGAGCGGGTTGACATTAACGCAGGTATACCCCGCTCGCAGGATGGCCGCCATGGTCACGGCGAACTGCGGCACATTGGGCAGCATGATGGCCACCCGTGCGCCGGGCTCCAGTCCCAGGCGCTGCAACCAGGCGCCGAATGCCGCGGACAGATCGTCGAGTTGCCGGTAGCTCATCCACCGTTCCATACAGACCGAAAAGGGCTGGGTGGCATTCTTGCGGAAGGACTCCTCCAGCAGCTGTGCCAGCGAACTGTATTGGCCCGGATCGACATTGTGCGGCACCCCGGCGGGGTAACTCGGTAACCAGAATTTTTCCATCAATCACTCCATGACAGGGCTATTGAACCGCAGAGGCGAAGGGCGCGACACCGGGCTTCTCCTAGGTTCGGGGCAAAACTGTCACGCACGCGTCAAGGCCGCAGACTGGATGAAAACGGCAAATGACCTTACATTGGCGGCATGGACACGAACAAGGACAGCAGCGCAACCGAGCCGGGCAGTGAGCTGCTGCGTGTGCTGCCCCCGGAGCAAAGTGCCTCGGCCAGGGCGCCCTGGGTGGCCGTGATCCGCCGTTTGGGGGCCAGGCACCGGGGGCGCATCGCACGCCATCTGCAGGCGCTGGACGAGCGCGATCGTTACCTGCGCTTCGGTTATCTGGCCAATGATGCCCAGATCCAGGCCTACGTCGACACCCTGGACTTCGAGCATGACGCCGTGTTCGGCATCTACAACCGCCGGCTGGAATTGGTGGCCATGGCCCACCTGGCGCACTCGGTGGACCGGAACTTCGATGCCTGTGCGGAATTCGGGGTCTCGGTGCTGCCTTCCGTACGCGGCCACGGTTATGGCAGCAAGCTGTTTGCACGGGCCATGCGGCATGCGCGCAATGAGGGCGTGCACCTGATGTTCATCCACGCCCTCAGCGAGAACAAGGCCATGCTCAGCATCGCTCGCAAGGCCGGTGCATCGGTGGAGTACGACGGCTCAGAGGCGAGCGCCTACTTGCGCCTTCCGCCAGCCACTTTCGAGAGCCAGGTGACGGAAATGGTCGAGGAACAACTGGCCCAGACAGATTACCGCCTCAAGGTGCAGGCCAAGCAGTTCTGGGAATTCCTCTCCGGTCTGCAGGACGTGCGCCGTGGCGTGCGCGAGGCACGGCACAAATCCTCACCCTGAAGCCGGCCGTCCGCTCGTCATGAGCCTGCCGCGGTGATCCGCTATCCTATGGGGGTCGTAACCACAGCACCCCCGTGCCGCCGTCAGTGTCAGACCCCTACCCCGCGCGTGTCCCCGAAAAAGAGGACAAACGCACGTTCCTGAAGAAGCTGGCCGAGTTCATCCACCCGGGACCGGATTCCACCGCCGAGCTGATCGAAACCCTGGCCGAAGCCGAAGACAATCAGGTCATTGGCGCCGAATCGCGCTACATGCTCGAAGGTGTGCTGCGCATGGCCGAGATGACAGCCGGCGATGTCATGGTGCCGGCCCCGCGCATGGACCTGATCGACATCAACGCACCCTTCGACGAGTTGCTCAATGTGGTGATCGACACCGCCCACTCCCGCTTCCCGGTTTTTGAGGGCGAGCGCGAGAACATCATCGGCATCCTGATGGCCAAGGACCTGCTCAAGCTGCAGCGGGCGCCCGAGCTCAATATCCGGGCCCTGCTGCGGCCCGCCGTCTTCGTGCCCGAGAGCAAGGGCCTGAACGACCTGCTGCACGAATTCCGCGGCAATCGCAATCACCTGGCCATCGTGATCGACGAGTTCGGCCGTGTGGCCGGGCTCATCACCATCGAGGACGTGCTCGAGCAGATCGTGGGCGAGATCGAGGACGAATTTGATATCTCCGAGGACGAGGGCGACATCTTCGGCCTGGCCGACCAGACCTACCGTGTCAACGGCAGCGCGGCGGTGGAGCGCGTCAATGAGGCCTTCAGTGTCACCATCACCGGCAGCGACCCCGACGAGAGTTTCGACACGATCGGAGGCCTGATCGCCCACGAGATGGGCCATGTGCCGCGCCGGGGCGAGCAGCATGTGATTGCCGGGCTCAAGTTCCTCGTGCTGCACACCAAGGGCGGTGCCGTGAAGTGGTTCAAGGTTTCGCCCGTGACGCCGCACAAGGCCGCGACCGATGCGTGAGCGCTGGGCGCGGGCCGGCTCCTGGGCGCTGAGCAGCGCCGCCGGGCTGGCCCAGGCGCTGGCCATGGCCGCGCCCTGGGATGGCCAGCCGCGCTGGTGGCTGCAACTCCTGGCCCTGGGCCTGCTGGCCTGGCAACTCGAGCGTAGCACCAGCTGGAAGCAGGCGGCGCTGGCCGGCTGGCTGTTTGCCACGGCCTGGCTGGCCGCCACCTTCTGGTGGCTCTACATCTCCATGCACACCTATGGCGGACTGCCGGCTGCACTCGCCGTGCTCGCCGTGCTGGCCCTGGCGGCGGCGCTGGCGCTGTACTACGCGGTGGCCTGCGCGCTGCAACAGCGTTATGCACCCGTACAGCGCGCCTTGCGGGCCCTGCTGTTTGCGGCGCTCTGGCTGTTGGCGGAGCTGGCGCGCGGCGTCTGGTTCACGGGCTTCGGCTGGGGTGGCAGCGGCTACGCCCATGTCGAAGGGCCGCTGGCTGGCTACGCGCCCTGGCTGGGTGTCTACGGTATTTCGGCGCTGACCGCCTGGCTGGCCATGACGATCCCGCAGATCTGGGCCTGCGGGCACTGGCAGCGCCTGGCGGCCCTGGTGGTGCTGGCCCTGCCCTCGGTGCATCAGATGGATGGGGTCGAGAGCACCCGCTCCACCGGCCCTCTGAGCGTGGCCCTGTTGCAAGGCAACATCCCCCAGGACGAGAAATTCCAGCCCGGTACCGGTGTGCCCACGGCCCTGCGCTGGTACGGTGAGCAGCTGCAGCAGCAAACGGCCGCCCTGGTCGTGGCCCCCGAAACGGCGCTGCCGCTGCTGCCGCAACAGTTGCCCGAGGGCTATTGGGCGGCCCTGCGCCAGCGTTATGCCCGGGGCGAGCAGGCGGCGCTGGTCGGCTTGCCGCTGGGCAGCCACCGCGAGGGCTACACCAATGCTGCCGTGGGACTGGCGCCGGACCAGCCGTCCTGGCGCTACGACAAACACCACCTCGTGCCTTTCGGCGAATTCGTGCCGACCGGCTTCAAGTGGTTCACCGCCATGATGCAGATCCCCTTGGGGGATTTCAATCGCGGTGATGTCGGCCAGCCCTCCTTTGCCTGGTCAGGCCAGCGCCTGGCGCCCAACATCTGCTACGAAGACCTGTTCGGCGAAGAACTGGCGGCGCGTTTCCGGGACCCGGCCCAGGCACCCACGGTGTTCGTCAACCTCAGCAACATCGCCTGGTTTGGCAACACGGTGGCGATCGACCAGCACCTGCACATCTCGCGCATGCGCACGCTGGAGTTCGCGCGGCCTTTCGTGCGGGCCACCAACACGGGCTCGACGGCCATCATCGACCACCGCGGCCAGGTCATCGCCGAACTGCCGCGCCACACCCAGGGCGTGCTGCGGGGCGAAGTCGAGGGCCGCGAGGGGCTGACGCTGTACGCCCGCTGGGTGGCGCACACGGGTTTGTGGCCGCTGTGGCTGGCCGGGCTGGCCGGGCTGCTGTGGGCCGTCTGGCGCAAAAGAGCCTGATCCCCCCTGGGGAGCGGCCCGAAGCCCCGTAAAATCAAGGGCTTACGCGGAAATCCGCCTATTTCAGCGCCCCGGCGCGCTGCACCCGCCTGCCGGGTGCATGCGCCTGCACCTGATCCAACCATGTTGACCTTCCAACAAATCATCCTGAAACTGCAGTCCTACTGGGATGCCCAGGGCTGCGCGCTCCTGCAGCCCTACGACATGGAAGTCGGCGCCGGCACGTCGCACACCGCTACGTTTTTGAGAGCAATCGGCCCCGAACCGTGGAAGGCCGCCTATGTGCAGCCCAGCCGCCGCCCCAAGGACGGCCGTTATGGCGAGAACCCCAACCGCCTGCAGCACTACTACCAGTACCAGGTGGTGCTCAAGCCCGCGCCCAGCAACATCCTCGAGCTGTACCTGGGTTCGCTCGAAGCGCTGGGCTTCGACCTGAAGAAAAACGACATCCGCTTCGTCGAGGACGACTGGGAGAACCCCACGCTGGGCGCCTGGGGCCTGGGCTGGGAAGTCTGGCTCAACGGCATGGAGGTGACGCAGTTCACCTACTTCCAGCAGGTCGGCGGCATCGACTGCAAGCCCATCACCGGCGAGATCACCTACGGCCTGGAGCGCCTGGCCATGTACCTGCAGGGCGTGGACAACGTCTACGACCTCAAGTGGACCGACACCATGAGCTATGGCGACGTCTACCTGCAGAACGAAAAAGAGCAGTCGGCCTACAACTTCGAACACAGCGACGCCGACTTCCTCTTCACCGCCTTCACGGCGCATGAAAAACAGGCCAAGCACCTGATGGAACAGCAGCTCGCATTGCCCGCCTACGAGCAGGTGCTCAAGTGTGCGCACAGCTTCAACCTGCTGGACGCACGTGGCGCCATCTCGGTGACCGAGCGCGCCGCCTACATCGGCCGCATCCGCAACCTGGCCCGTGCCGTGGCGCAGAGTTATTACGAAAGCCGCGAGCGCCTGGGTTTCCCCATGGCCCCGCGTGCCTGGGTCGAGCAAATGACGAAGAAGGCAGCCTGACACCATGACGACCCAAAACCTTCTTGTTGAACTGTTTGTCGAAGAGCTGCCGCCCAAGGCGCTCAAGAAGCTTGGTGACGCTTTTGCCGGTGTGCTATTCGAGGAACTCAAGTTGCGCGGCCTGACTTCCGATAACTCAGTCCTGACTTCGTTTGCCTCGCCACGTAGACTGGCAGCTCATATAACGAATGTGCGTGAGCGAGGTGCCGACAAGGAAGTTGTCGAAAAGCTGATGCCACTTGCAATCGCGATTAAAGATGGCAAGCCTACGGAGGCATTTCGCAAGAGGCTGGCGAAAGAGGGGCGGGGACACTTGGCAGACCTCTGGCCGAATGCGGTGGACGGGTCGGATAGTCTGCTTGTCCAGAACGATGGCAAAACTGACGCTGTCTACATGCGCGGCTTGGCGGTCGGCGGTAGCTTGCAGGTTGGTTTGGAAGCTGCTCTTGCCGAATCCATTGCCAAGCTGCCCATCCCCAAGGTCATGAGCTACCAGCTCGAGACGGATTGCGAATTGCCGGGCTGGAGCAGTGTCAACTTCGTGCGCCCGGCGCACGGTCTGGTGGCCCTGCATGGCAGCACCGTGGTGCCCGTGAAGGCCCTGGGCCTGACGGCCGGCAACAGCACGCGCGGTCACCGCTTCGAGGCCAAGAGCGAAGTCGTGGTGCTGAAGGATGCCGACAGCTACGCCAGCGCGCTGCTGAACGAGGGCGCAGTGATCGCCTCCTTTGCCGAGCGCAAGGCCGAGATTGCGCGCCAGTTGGCGGCTGCAGCGGCCAAGGTCGGCGGGGGAGCCCGTCCGATCGAGGACGATGCGCTGCTCGACGAGGTGACGGCCCTGGTCGAGCGCCCCAATGTGCTGGTCTGCCAGTTCGAGCAGGAGTTTCTCGGCGTGCCGCAGGAATGCCTGATCCTCACGATGAAGGCCAACCAGAAGTATTTCCCGCTGCTGGACGCGGCCGGCAAGCTCACGAACAAATTCCTCGTGGTCAGCAACATCAGCCCGACCGATGCCAGCGCGGTGATCGGTGGCAACGAGCGCGTGGTGCGCCCGCGCCTGGCCGATGCCAAGTTCTTCTTCGACCAGGACCGCAAGAAGACGCTCGAATCGCGCGTCGAGGGCCTGGGCAAGGTGGTCTATCACAACAAGCTCGGCACCCAGGGTGAGCGGGTGGAGCGCGTGCGTGCCATTGCCAAGGCCATTGCCCAGCAACTGGGCGACACCAAGCTGGTCGCCACTGCCGATACGGCTGCGCGCCTGGCCAAGACCGACCTGCTGACCGACATGGTGGGCGAGTTCCCCGAGCTGCAGGGCATCATGGGCGGGTATTACGCGCGCCATGACGGCCTGGGCGAGGAGGTGGCCAACGCCATCGAAGACCATTACAAGCCGCGCTTCGCCGGTGACGAGTTGCCGCGCAATACGACCGGTCTGGTGGTGGCACTGGCCGACAAGCTGGAGACCCTGGTCGGCATGTTCGGCATCGGCAACCTGCCCACCGGCGACAAGGATCCTTTTGCGCTTCGCCGTCACGCGCTGGGCGTGATCCGCATCCTTGTGGAGCGCGACCTGGAAGTTTCCTTGTTCGGTCTGATTGGTGCTGCCTTTGCGGCATTCCCAAAAGGGTTGATTGGCCAAGCAAATACTGATCTTTTGATTTTCATGCTCGATCGGTTTGCGGGCTTGCTGCGTGAGGAAGGCTTTACGCCACAGGAGGTTGACGCCGTCATGGCGCTTAACCCGGTGCGTCTGAATCTTGTGCCTAGGCAACTGGCCGCCGTGCGCGCCTTCGCTGCCCTGCCCGAAGCGGCCGCCCTGGCCGCGGCCAACAAGCGCATCAGCAACATCCTCAAGAAAGCACAGGAAGTCGATGCCCACGTCAGCGAAGTGCTGCTGAAGGAAACGGCCGAGAAAAACCTCTACGCCGCATTGAAGAATGTGGTGCCCCAGGCCAACGCCCAGTTCGAGGCCGGTGACTACACCGCCTCGCTCAAGACCCTGGCCGCCCTGCGCGCTCCGGTGGACGCCTTCTTCGACGACGTGATGGTGAATGCCGAAGAGCTGGACCTGCGCCTGAACCGCCAGGGCCTGCTCAAGAGCCTGCACGACGCCATGAACCGCGTGGCCGACCTGTCGCGCCTGGCGACATAAGGGCGCATCGGATGCACACCATGAAGCTGGTCATCCTCGACCGCGACGGCACCATCAACGAGGACAGTTCGGAGTTCATCAAGTCCGCCGCCGAATGGAAACCGCTGCCCGGCGCGCTGGAGGCGATTGCCAAGCTCAACCATGCCGGCTGGCATGTGGTGGTGGCCAGCAACCAGTCAGGTCTGGGCCGCGGCCTGTTCGACGTGGCAGCGCTCAACGCCATGCATGCCAAGATGCACAAGCTGCTGGCCACGGCTGGCGGACGTGTCGAGGCCGTCTTCTACTGCCCGCATGCGCCCGATCAGACCTGCCGCTGCCGCAAGCCGCTGCCGGGGTTGTTCGAGCAGATCGGCGAGCGCTACGGCGTCTCGCTCAAGGGTGTGCCCACGGTGGGTGATTCGGCGCGCGACATCATGGCCGGTGCAGCCGTGGGCTGCGAGCCGCACCTGGTGCTGACCGGCAAGGGCGCGGCCCTGCGCGGCCAGCCCTTGCCCGACAACTTTCCGGCCGGCACGCGCGTGCACGAGGACCTGCTGGCCTTCGCCGACTACCTGGTGGCGCGCGACACCACCGCCTGAGGAACCCGACCATGGCACTGCTCCGTTCCCTGCTGCATCTCCTGTGGATGATCGTCACGGTGATTCCCTGGGGCATCATCATGGTGGTGGCCTCGATACGCGTGCGCGGCAACCCGCTGTACTGGATGGCGGCGCGCTGGCTGGGCTGGGCCATCGACGGTGCCCGCGTGTTGCTGGGCATCCAGGTCCGTGTCAGCGGCATGGAGAACCTGCCGGTGGGCGAGACCAGTCCGGCCATCCTGCTGGTCAAGCACCAGTCCACGCTGGAAACCTTCCTCATGCCCACACTGATGCCGCACCCGCTGGCCTATGTGTTCAAGAAGGAGCTGCTGTACGTGCCCTTCTTCGGCTGGGCCATGGGCCGGCTGGACATGATCCACATCGACCGCTCGCAGGGCTCACAGGCCTTTGCCAAGGTGGTGGCGCAGGGCAAGGAGCTGTTGGCGCGCGGCGTCTGGATCATCATGTTCCCCGAAGGCACACGCATCCCGCGCGGGAAGCAGGGCACCTACAAGACCGGCGGCACACGCCTGGCCGTGGCCACCGGTGCGCCCGTGATCCCGATCGCCGTGAGCTCGGCCAAGTGCTGGCCGCGCAAGGCTTTCATCAAGCGTGCGGGGGTGGTGGACGTGTCCATCGGCCAGCCCATCCCCAGCGCGGGCCGCGAGCCGGCCGAGCTGATGCGTGAAGTCGAGGCCTGGATCGAGGCCGAGATGCGCCGCCTGGATCCTGAGGCCTACCGCTGAGATTTCACTAAGATCAGGCATGCGCAGCTTCCTCCAGCTCGCCCTCGACCTCTTCGATGCAGCGCCCGTGCAGGCGCCGCCGCCTTCGATCGTCGTCCCCGAGCCCCGCCCGGAACTGCACGGGCCGCAGCAGCCGGCCCAGTCCATCACCAGCGTGATGGCGCCGGCGCAGTTCAGCCACCCGCGCGCCACCCGCGAGACGCGCCTGTGCGACGCACAGGTGGCCTACGAATTCAAGCGCGGCAAACGCCGCACCATCGGCATGCAGGTGGGGCCCGACGGCCTGGTGGTCAGCGCGCCGCGCTGGGTGCCGCTGTACGAGGTGGAAGCCGCACTGCAGGAGAAGGCCAGCTGGATCGTGCGCAAGCTCGGCGAGATGCGCGAGCGCCAGCAGCGCCTGGATTCGACCCACATCGAGTGGCGCGACGGCAGCAGTTTCCCCTTCCTGGGCGAGACGGTGATCGTGGTGCTCGACCCGACCCACGCCTACCGTACGGTGGGCGGAAGCCTCAAGGCCGATGACGTGGAGGTGGTGCTGCATACCGACGCCCAGGCGCCCAACCTCACGCTGGACGGCGTGCCGCACCTGACCCTGCACATCGGCCTGCCGCAGCACGCCAGCACCCAGCAGATCCGCGACACCGTGCAGGCCTGGCTGATGCGCCAGGCCCATCGCGTCTTCACTGAACGGCTGCAGCACTACGCGCCGCAACTGGGCGTGCAGTGGCGCAAGCTCTCGCTCAGCAGCGCCGGCACGCGCTGGGGCAGCGCCAGCAGTGACGGTGCGATTCGCCTGAACTGGCGCCTCGTCCATTTCCGCCAGAGCGTGATCGACTACGTGGTCGCGCACGAACTCAGCCACCTGCGCGTGATGGACCACAGCCCGCGGTTCTGGGAGACGGTGCGTTCGGTCGTTCCCGACTACCAGAGCCTGCGCGGCGAACTGCGCGACGAAGCCTTGCCGCGCTGGCATTGAGATGGCTTTCGAGACGGCCACCCTGATGAGCCTGGCGCTGGCCCTGGGCCTGGGGCTGCTGATCGGCATCGAACGCGAGCGCCGCAAGGGCAGCGGGCACACGCGCCGCTTTGCCGGCATCCGCACCTTTGCCCTGGCCTCCCTGACCGGGGCCGGTGTGCAGCTGCTGGGGCAAGCCTGGCTGACGGCTGTTGCCGCCGCCCTGGTGGCGGGGCTGGCGCTGGTGTCGCACTACAAGGACCGTTCACGCGATCCGGGCGTCACCACCGAGATCGCGCTCTTTCTCACGTTCCTGCTGGGCCTGCTCAGCGTGCCCGAACCGGCCCTGGCCGCGGCGCTGGGCGTGACGGTGGCCGTGCTGCTGGTCGCCCGTGTGCCCCTGCAGCGTTTCTCGACCCAGGTGCTGAGCGAGCAGGAACTGCGCGATGCCCTGCTGCTGCTGGCCTCGGCCCTGGTGGTGCTGCCGCTGGCGCCCAACCAGGCCTTGCCCTGGCTGGGGGGCCTCAACCTGCGCGTGGTCTGGCAGCTGGTGGTGCTGATCATGACGGTGCAGGCCCTGGGCCATGTGGCACTGCGCCTGTTCGGCGCCCGGCTCGGCCTGCCCCTGTCGGGGCTGGTGTCCGGTTTCGTTTCCAGCACCGCCACCATCGCAGCCATGGGCGCGCGTGCCGTGCGTCATCCCGAGTTGCGCACGGCCTGCGTGGCGGGTGCCTGGTTTTCCACGGTCTCCACGGCCCTGCAGATTCTGCTGATCGCCGGCCTGCTGTATCCCGCGGGGCTGGCGCTTTTTGCGCCGACCCTGGGCAGCGCGCTGCTGGTGGCACTGCTGCTCGGGCTGGCCGCCTTTCGCCGCAGTGCGCTGCCTCTGGATGACACGGCGGCTGCGGGGCGGGCTTTCAGTCTGCGGCAGTCCATCCTGCTGGCCCTGCTGTTCACCGGCATTGCGGTGGCCGTGGCCTGGCTGCAGCAGGGCCTGGGCACGATCGCCACGCTGGCGGCCACGGCGCTGGCTGGCCTGGCCGATGCGCACTCCTCGGCCGCTGCCGTGATGAGCCTGGCCGCACGCGGCGAGCTCGAGCCGCCCACCATGCTCACTGCCGTGCTGCTGGCCTTCAGCAGCAACAACCTCAGCAAGATGGTGGCCGCCTACCTTGCCGGCGGGGCGCGTTACGGCAGCATCGTGAGTGCGGGGCTGGCGCTGGTGGCGCTGGCGGCCTGGATGCCCTGGCTCTGGCTGCGTCTGTCCGCCTCCTGAACGAGCCCGGGGGGCGCTTCGTTATGATGAAAAGTCGATGTGTTCGAGACCCGGCAACGCGTTTCGGTCCTCGCATGGCGACGTGACGACCGGGCTCCCCCCGGACCCATGATGGAAAAGGAAACAGAACGATGGACGCCAGTCTGAAGGCCTCATTCACCCCGACGGGCTGCTTGCGCGCCTCGATCAACCTCGGCAACCCGATCCTGGCCAACAAGGATCCGCGCAGCGGCCAGCCCGTGGGCGTGTCGGTCGATCTGGCGCGTGCGTTTGCCGAACGGCTGGGTGTGCCCCTGGAACTGGTCGTGCTGGACACGGCCGGCAAGTCGGTTGATGCCGTGCGGCAGGAGCAGGCCGACATCGGCTTCTTCGCAGTCGATCCGCTGCGTGGCCAGGAAATCTCCTTCACCGGGCCCTATGTGCTGATCGAGGGCTTTTACCTGGTGCGCCAGGATTCCCCGCTGCAGCACAGTGAGGAGGTGGACCAGCCCGGCCTGCGCGTGACGGTGGGCGCGGGCAGCGCCTATGACCTGTACCTCAGCCGCGAGATCAAGCAGGCTGAACTGGTGCGGGCGCCCAGCTCACCGGCCGTGGTGGAGACCTTCCTGGCGCAGGGGCACGATGTGGCGGCCGGCGTCAAGCAGCAGCTGGAGGCCGATGCCCGGCGTTTTCCGGGCCTGCGTCTGCTGCCGGAACGTTTCATGGTCATCCGGCAGGCCATGGGCACCCCCAAGAGCCGGGGCCAGGCGGCGAGCGATGCCCTGTATGCCTTCGTGGAAGAGATGAAAGCCAGCGGTTTCGTGGCGGACGCGCTCTGGCGCCATGCCATCCAGGGCGCGGCGGTGGCACCGGCCGGCCGTTGAGCGTCCTCAGGAACCGGTCTTGAACAGCGCCGCCACCACGTCGGACTGCGTGATCATGCCGACCACGTGCAGCTGTTCGTCCACCACCGGCATGTGGTGCAGGCCGCCATCGGAGAACAGTGCCACCAGGTCCACCATCAAGGTCTCTGGGCGGGCCACGCGCACCTTGCGCGTCATGATGTCGGCCACGTAACGCGCGGTGCTCATGACGGGCATCTTGCGCGGATCCGGCGCGCTGTGCCCGACGAAGAAGTCGTGCAGTGAGACGATGCCGGCCAGCGTGCCGTCGAGGCGGATCACGGGCAGCGCCTTGACCTTGTGCCGCGCCAGCCGGGCCCAGGCCTCGTCCACCGAATCGAGCGGCCGGACATGGATCACGTCGCGCGACATGATGTCGCGGCAGTACACATCACCCCATTTGCGGCGGCTGGCCTGCAGCTGCGCGCGCGTGAGGATCTGCTCCAGGTCGTCGGGGCTGATGTCGAGCAACTGGCCCTGGCTGGCCACGGCGGCCTCCAGATCCTCTTTGCTCACGCCCAGGCGTGCGCTGGGCAGCCGGTCGGCCGTGCGGTGCGGGTGGGGTTGGGAAGCGGCCTGGTGCGGGTAGCGCCGCTGCATCAGGTTGTTGAAGAGCAGGGCCAGGCCGAGCAGCAGGGCGGAGTTCGCGGCCACCGGCCACAAGGCATAGCCATAGCCCAGCTGGCTGATGGCCGGCCCGCCCAGCACGGCGGTCAGCGCCACGGCACCACCGGGCGGGTGCAGGCAGCGCAGGGCGAACATGGCGGCAATGGCCCCGGCGCCAGCAACACCGGCCGCCAGGCCGCCATGGCCCAGGGTGTGCGCGCACAGCACGCCGATCAGCGCCGAGACCAGGTTGCCGCCCAGGATGGACCAGGGCTGGGCCAGCGGGCTGGCCGGCACGGCAAAGAGCAGCACGGCCGAGGCGCCCATGGGGGCGATGAACCAGGGATTGAGTTCGCCCAGCGCCAGATGGCTGAGCCCTTCGCTGCCGAACAGGCCCAGGCCGGCGCCCAGGCAGCCCAGCCAGATCTCACGCCGGCTGACCGACAGCGGCGCGGGCCAGAAACTGCGCAGCCAGAGGAAGAGAGGATGCACACACACTCCTGCAAGCACCAAAACGGGGCATTGTAGGAGGGGCCGGTTTCAGGGAGTGGGATGGGGCGAGCTGAAGCGGTAAACCCCTTTGGCATCGCGCTGGCGTTGCAGCCGGCCTTCGAACCACAGGGCGTGCAGATGGGCCACGGCCTCGCCCATGGCGAAGGTGGTCTGGTGCAGGTCGAGCTTGCGCTTGAAGAGGATGGGCAGCACGTCGGCCGCGCTGCAGGGTTTCAAGGCGCAGGCTTCCATCACCTCGGCCAGGCGGTCGCGGTGATGTTCGTGCAGCTGCTCGATGCGCCGGTGCAGGCCGGTGAAGGGTTTGCCGTGCGAGGGCAGGGTCAGCGTGTCGGCCGGCAGGGCCTTGAACTTGTCGATGGACTGCAGGAAGAGCTTGAGCGCGTCGGCCTCGGGCTCCATGTCGAAGACGCTGACATTGGTGGAGATGCGCGGCAGCATCATGTCGCCGCCGATCAGCAGATTCAGCTCTTCGCAGTAGAGCGCGATGTGCTCGGGTGCATGGCCGTGGCCGCTGATGCAGCGCCAGCCGCGCCCGCCGATGGCCACCACGTCGCCTTCCATGAGCCGGCGGAACTGGCGCGGCACCGCCGGCACCAGGGTGGGGTAGTAGCTGGCGCGCTCGCGGATCTTGTCCATCGAGGCCGGGTCGCGCAGGCCGTGCGCGGCGAAAAAGAGGGCGGAACTGTCGCCGCCAAAGCCGTTGCTGCCGGAGGAGCCGATGCGCGCGAGGTTGTAGTCGGTGGCGCTCATCCACAGGCGGCAGGGGTGTTCGGGGGTGCTCCAGCGCGCGCACAGCCAGTCGGCCAGGCCGATGTGGTCCGGGTGCATGTGCGTGACGATGACACGCAGCAGGGGCAGGCCCTCGAAGCTGCCGGCAAACAGCTGCTCCCACTGGGCGCGGGCCTCGTCGCGGCTGATGCAGCAGTCCACCACGGTCCAGCCCTCGCGGCCGTCCAGTCTGTCGCGCAGCAGCCAGAGGTTGATGTGGTCCAGCGCAAAGGGCAGGGCCATGCGGATCCAGCGCACGCCGGGGGCCAGCTCGATGGTCTGGCCGGGCTCGGGCAGGGCTTCGCCCAGGGGGTAGTGCAGCTGGCGTTCGAGTTCGTTCATGGGCGGTGTGAATTGCGACATAATTGACGTTTACGTAAACGTCAACTGGCATCCGGCATTCTAGGCGCGCCCATGGCGCCACCTTGTCGCCTTTGTTTTCACCACCACCGACCATGGCAACGACCTACAGCATCAGCGATCTGGCCCGGGAGTTCGACCTGACCACGCGTGCCATGCGCTTCTACGAAGACATGGGCCTGCTGCAGCCCGAGCGCAGCGGGCCGGGCGGGCGCATCCGCGTCTACAGCGGGCGCGACCGCACCCGCCTCAAGCTCACCCTTCGCGCCAAGCGCCTGGGCCTGAGCCTGAGCGAGGCCAAAGAGATCATCGACATGTACGACAGCCCGCGCGACACCGGGCTGCAGCTCAAGAAATTCCTCGACGTGCTGGCTGCACATCGCGGTCAGGTCGAGGAGCAGATGGCCGACCTGCAGGCCAACCTGGACGAGATCAAGGCGCACCAGCGCGAGGCCCGTGCCTTGCTGGCCAAGCTGGACAAGAAAAACGGCAAGTAGCCACAACACCATCCAAAGAATCCACGGAGACCCGCATGAACCTGCCCGGACTCAACTTCCAGCTCGGCGAAGACATCGACGCCCTGCGCGATGCAGTACGCGAATTCGCCGAGGCCGAAATCGCCCCGCGCGCGGCCGAGATCGACCGCAACGACCAGTTCCCCATGGACCTGTGGCGCAAGATGGGGGACCTGGGTGTGCTGGGCATCACCGTCGGCGAGGAATACGGCGGCGCCAATATGGGCTACCTGGCCCACATGATCGCCATGGAAGAGATCAGCCGCGCCAGCGCCTCGGTGGGCCTGAGCTACGGCGCGCACAGCAACCTCTGCGTGAACCAGATCAAGCGCAACGGCAACGAGGCGCAGCGCAAAAAGTACCTGCCCAAGCTGATCAGTGGCGAGCACGTGGGCGCGCTGGCCATGAGCGAGCCGGGTGCCGGCAGCGATGTGCTCAGCATGAAGCTGAAGGCGGAGGACAAGGGTGGCTACTACCTGCTCAACGGCAGCAAGTTCTGGATCACCAACGGACCCGACGCCGACACCCTGGTGGTCTACGCCAAGACCGAACCCGAACTCGGCGCGCGTGGTGTCACGGCCTTCCTGATCGAGAAGGGCATGAAGGGCTTTTCCATCGCGCAGAAACTCGACAAGCTGGGCATGCGCGGCTCGCACACCGGTGAGCTGGTGTTTAGAGATGTGGAAGTGCCGGCCGAGAACGTGCTGGGCACGCTCAACGGCGGCGCCAGGGTGCTGATGAGTGGCCTGGACTACGAGCGCGCCGTGCTCACCGGCGGGCCGCTGGGCATCATGCAGGCCGTGATGGACAACGTCATTCCCTACATCCACGACCGCAAGCAGTTCGGCCAGAGCATCGGCGAGTTCCAGCTGATCCAGGGCAAGGTGGCCGACATGTACACCGTGCTGCAGGCCGGCCGCTCCTTCGCCTACACCGTGGCCAAGAACCTGGACCTGCTGGGCGCCGAGCACGTGCGCCAGGTGCGCAAGGACTGCGCCTCGGTCATCCTGTGGACCGCCGAGAAAGCCACCTGGATGGCCGGCGAGGGCGTGCAGATCTATGGCGGCAACGGCTACATCAACGACTACCCCCTGGGCCGCCTGTGGCGCGACGCCAAGCTCTACGAGATCGGCGCCGGCACCAGCGAGATTCGCCGCATGCTGATCGGCCGGGAATTGTTTGCCGAGACGATGTAAAGCCCAACGCCTTGCAGGCCCTTCCCAACTGAGGTGAAAATAGGCGCATGAGCAAGACCCTCGACGACCTGTTTGCCCACAACCGCGCCTGGGCCGCGCAGATGGAGCGCGAGCGCCCCGGTTTCTTCACCAGCCTGAAGTCGCAGCAGCGCCCCAAGTACATGTGGATCGGCTGTTCCGACAGCCGCGTGCCGGCCAACCAGATCACCGGCCTGGAGCCGGGCGAGGTCTTCGTGCACCGCAACGTGGCCAATGTGGTGGTGCACTCTGACCTGAACGCCCTGTCCACCGTGCAGTTCGCCGTGGAGCGGCTCAAGGTGGAGCATGTGATGGTGGTGGGCCACTACGGCTGCTCGGGCGTGCAGGCGGCGCTGGAAGGCGCGCGCATCGGCCTGGCCGACAACTGGCTGCGCCACATCATGGACGTGCGCGACCGCCATCGCGATCTGCTCGACGCCATCCCCGAGTCGAACCGGCATGATGCGCTGGTCGAGCTCAACGCCATCGAGCAGGTCGTCAACGTGGCGCAGAGCACGGTGCTGCTGGACGCCTGGGCGCGCAACCAGAGTGTCACCCTGCACGCCTGGGTCTACGGCGTACACGACGGTCTGCTGAAAGACCTGCAGATGACGGTCGACGGCCAGGAGGCGCTGGAGCCCCTGTACCGCCAGGCCATTGCCGGCGTGGCGCAGACCAAACGCGGCTGAACGCCGGCGCCTCCCCGGCCCGGCGCATCACCCCGCGCGACGTGGCGCCCAAAATTGACCCCGGTCATGTCCCGGCCGGCGCCGGTTCGGCTACATTCCGTCTTGCCCGGGGTGCGCACGTGATGCGCTGAGACGGTTGTCCGAACCCGCGAACTTGATCCGGTTAATACCGGCGTAAGAAGAGCCTGACCTGCAGTCCGCGCCCGCGTGTCCTGCCGCGTCTGTTTCCCCTTGCTGGCCCCGTGCCGTCTTCCGGTTCGCGTTCTGTGAACCTCCTTCGGAGCAAAACCTTTTGTTTCAAGGAGATCCACAGTGAACGCACCCGACAAACTTCATCAGTTCATCACCCTCACGCGCGAGCCCCTGCCGGCTTCCCGCAAGATTTACGTGCCCGGCACCCGGCCCGATCTGCGTGTTCCCATGCGCGAGATCACGCAGAGCAACGGCGAGCAGGTGCTGGTGTACGACACCTCCGGCCCCTACACCGACCCGCAGGCCGACATCGACGTGCGTCGCGGCCTGCCCGCACTGCGCCAGGGCTGGATCGAGGCCCGTGGCGACACCGAGGCCTACGCTGGCCGCGCGCGCGTGGCGCTGGACGATGGCGTGAAGGGCGCCGAAGCCGACGCCCTGGCCGCCTTGCGCGCCCAGGCCGCCGGCCTGCAGCGCACGCCGCGCCGCGCCAGGGCGGGCGCCAACGTGAGCCAGATGCACTATGCACGCCGCGGCATCGTCACGCCCGAGATGGAGTACGTGGCCCTGCGCGAGAACCAGCAGCGCGAGTGGACGGCACAGTACCTGAACAGCCCCGAGCGCGAGTTGCGTCTGGCGGGTAACAGCTTTGGTGCGGCCATCCCGAAGGTGGTGACGCCCGAGTTCGTGCGCGACGAAGTGGCGCGCGGGCGTGCCATCATCCCGGCCAACATCAACCACCCCGAGCTGGAGCCCATGGTCATCGGCCGTAATTTCCTGGTCAAGATCAATGCCAACATCGGCAATTCGGCGGTCACCTCCAGCATCGAGGAAGAGGTGGAGAAGCTGGTCTGGTCCACGCGCTGGGGCGCGGACACGGTGATGGACCTGTCCACCGGCAGGAACATCCACACCACACGCGACTGGATCCTACGCAATTCGCCCGTGCCCATCGGCACCGTGCCCATCTACCAGGCGCTCGAGAAGGTGGGCGGCGTGGCAGAAGACCTGACGTGGGACATCTTCCGCGACACACTGATCGAGCAGGCCGAGCAGGGGGTGGACTACTTCACCATCCACGCCGGCGTGCGCCTGCCCTTCATCCACCTCACGGCGAACCGGGTCACGGGCATCGTCTCGCGCGGCGGCTCCATCCTGGCCAAGTGGTGCATCGCGCATCACCAGGAGAATTTCCTCTACACGCACTTCGAGGAGATCTGCGCCATCATGAAGGCCTATGACGTGAGCTTCTCGCTGGGCGACGGTCTGCGTCCCGGCTCCGGTGCCGACGCCAACGACGAGGCCCAGTTCGCCGAGCTGCGCACCCTGGGTGAGCTCACGCAGATCGCCTGGAAACACGATGTGCAGACCATGATCGAAGGCCCGGGCCACGTGCCCATGCACATGGTGCAGGCCAACATGACCGAGCAGCTCAAGCACTGCGGCGAGGCGCCGTTCTACACCCTGGGCCCGCTGACCACGGACATCGCACCGGGCTACGACCACATCACCAGCGGTATCGGCGCGGCCATGATCGGCTGGTTCGGCACCGCCATGCTGTGTTACGTGACGCCCAAGGAGCACCTGGGCCTGCCCGATCGTCATGACGTGAAGACCGGCATCATCACCTACAAGATTGCCGCGCACGCAGCCGACGTGGCGAAAGGCCACCCGGGGGCGCGGGCCCGGGACGATGCGCTGTCCAGGGCGCGTTTCGAGTTCCGCTGGATGGACCAGTTCAACCTCTCGCTGGATCCGGATACCGCGCGCAACTTCCACGACGAGACGCTCCCGAAGGACGCGGCCAAGGTGGCGCACTTCTGCTCCATGTGCGGCCCCAAGTTCTGCTCCATGAAGATCACGCAGGAGGTGCGCGATTACGCGAAAACCCAGGGTCTGAGCGAGAGCCTGGCGCTGGACGCGGGCATGACGCAGAAATCTGCCGAGTTCCGGCGTGCGGGAGGCGAGATCTACCTGGCCGTCGACCGGGGGAACACCCCTACGTAGTCCTCCTGACCGCCGCGAAGCGCCCAGGGCGCGGGCCTTTCGCGGCAAAATGCGTGCATACGCATACTCTCTCAGGAGCACACCATGTCCGATCCCATCGTCATCGTCGGCGCCGCCCGTACCCCCATGGGGGCCTTCCAGGGCGACTTCTCTTCCCTCTCGGCCCATGACCTAGGTGGCGCGGCCATCCGCGCTGCCGTAGAGCGCGCCGGCATCAAGGCCGAACTCGTCAACGAGGTGCTGATGGGCAACTGCCTGATGGCCGGCCAGGGCCAGGCCCCGGCGCGCCAGGCCGGTTTCAAGGGCGGCCTGCCCAAGAGTGCGGGCGCGGTGACCCTGTCCAAGATGTGCGGCTCGGGCATGCGCGCGGCCATGTTCGCGCACGACATGCTGCATTCCGGCACGGCCGACGTGGTCGTCGCCGGCGGCATGGAGAGCATGACCAACGCGCCTTATCTGATGCTGAAGGGCCGCGGCGGCTACCGCATGGGCCACGACAAGATCTACGACCACATGATGCTCGACGGCCTGGAAGACGCCTACGAGGCCGGCCGCTCCATGGGCACCTTTGGCGAGGACTGCGCCGCCAAGTACAAGTTCACGCGCGAGCAGCAGGACCATTTCGCCAGCAGCAGCGTGCGCCGCGCGCAGGCTGCCATCCAGAACGGTGGTTTTGCGGCCGAGATCACGCCGGTGACCGTGAAGACCCGCGCCGGCGAGACCGTGGTCTCCATCGACGAAGGTCCGGGCAAGGCCAAGCTCGACAAGATCGCAGCACTCAAGCCCGCCTTCAAGAAGGACGGCACCATCACCGCCGCCAGCAGCTCCTCCATCAACGATGGCGCCGCTGCGCTGGTGATGATGCGCGCCTCCACCGCCGCCAGGCTGGGCTGCAAGCCGCTGGCGAAGATCGTGGCCCACGCCATGTACGCGCAGGAACCCGAGTGGTTCACCACCGCCCCGGTGGGGGCCACGCAGAAGGCCCTGGCCGCGGCCGGCTGGAGCGTGAAGGACGTGGACCTGTGGGAGGTCAACGAGGCCTTCGCCGTGGTGCCCATGGCGCTGATGGAAGAGCTCAAGGTCTCGCACGACATCGTCAACGTCAACGGTGGCGCCTGCGCGCTGGGTCACCCGATCGGCGCCAGTGGCGCGCGCATCATTGTCACGCTCATGCACGCGCTCAAGGCCCGTGGCCTCAAGCGCGGCCTGGCCACGCTGTGCATCGGCGGCGGTGAGGGTACGGCGGTGGCGCTGGAAATGCTCTGAAAAACCGGTGCTTATCCGCGTCATGAATAGCCCGGGGGGTATGAGCAGAAATTCATAAGTAGACGATGATGTAGGTATTGCTCTCCATCAAGGTCCCGGCATGAAATTCAGCTCCAAACTCCTTTTGTGCGCCGTGGTCCCCGCGGCGCTGTTCATCGTCGGTCTGGCCGGCAGCATCGGTGGGCTGGTCTACACCAAGAACCAGTTCGGTCGCTACATCCAGACCGAGCAGCGCATCAGCGCCGGTCTCAACGAGATGTACGCGCAGGGCTTGCAGATGGGCCAGGCCCTGCGCAACATCGTGCTCGACCCGGTCAATCCCCAGGCCCCCAGGAATCTGGACACGGCACGCGCGGCCTATGACAAAGCCTATACCGATGCCGTGAAAACGGCCAAGGGCACGGCTTTCGAGGCCGGGCTGGAGAAACTGCCGCCATTGCGCACCATGCATGCCCAGGCGCAGGAGAAAGTGCTGGCCCTGATCAAGGCGCAGTCGACGGAGACGGTGCAGTTTCTCAACAGCGCCGAAACGCCGGCCTGGCGCAATCTGCGTGGCGAACTGCTCAAGCAGGTCGAGATGGCCGAAAAGGTGTCGGAAGAAGCCCAGGCGAATGTGGAGCGCCAGGCCAATCGGGTCATCTTCTTTTCCATATCCCTGGCCGTGCTGGCCGTCGTTGTGGCCACCGGCTTCACGATTTACCTGCGCAGCACGGTCTGCAATGAACTGGGGGGCGACCCGAGCGATGCGCGCCAGGCCCTGTCGGAGATTGCCGAGGGCAACCTGGCCTACCCCGTGCCGCCAACGCGTTTCCAGGGCAGCCTGATGGAAGGGCTGGTGACGATGCAGGAGTCGCTGCGCCGTCTGGTCGGCGAGGTGCGCCACTCGACCGACAGCATCACCACGGCCAGCAGCGAGATCGCCGCCGGCAGCCAGGACCTGAGTGCTCGCACCGAAAGCCAGGCCAGCGCGCTGGAAGAAACCGCGGCCTCGATGGAAGAGCTCTCTTCCACCGTGAAACAGAACGCCGACAACGCCCGCCAGGCCAACCAGCTGGCGCAGAGCGCGTCCACCGTGGCCGTGCAGGGCGGTGAGGTGGTGGCCCAGGTGGTGGACACCATGAAGGGCATCAACGACAGCTCGCGCAAGATCGCCGACATCATCAGCGTGATCGACGGCATTGCCTTCCAGACCAACATCCTGGCGCTCAATGCCGCGGTGGAAGCGGCTAGGGCGGGCGAGCAGGGCCGCGGTTTTGCCGTGGTGGCCAGCGAGGTGCGTAGCCTGGCCGGCCGCAGCGCCGAAGCCGCCAAGGAAATCAAGACCCTCATCACCGACAGCGTGGAGCGCGTGGGGCAGGGTACGGCTCTGGTGGACCAGGCCGGCAGCACCATGAACGAGGTGGTGGCCAGTATCCGGCGCGTGACCGACATCATGGGCGAGATCAGCGCGGCCAGCAGCGAGCAGAGCCAGGGTGTGGCCCAGGTGGGCGAGGCCGTGACGCAGATGGACCAGGCCACGCAGCAGAACGCCGCCCTGGTGGAGGAATCCACCGCCGCAGCCATGAGCTTGCGTGAACAGGCCCAGCACCTGAACCAGCTGGTGGGAACCTTCCGGCTCTGAGCGGCCGCGAGACGGGGGCCGGGCGCGGATCGGCATAATTGACGTTTACGTCAACGTCAATTGGAAGCCGGCCTGCCATGCTGCTGACCCCCGACCAGGAAATGATCCGCGATGCGGTGCGCGACTTTGCGCGTGCCGAGCTCTGGCCCCATGCCGCGCGCTGGGACCGTGAGCACCACTTTCCGAAAGAGGTGCACCGCGGCCTGGCCGCGCTGGGCGCCTACGGCATCTGCGTGCCCGAGGAATACGGCGGCGCCCATCTGGACTACCTCAGCCTGTCCCTGGTGCTGGAAGAGATCGCGGCGGGTGACGGCGGCACCAGCACGGCGATCAGCGTCACCAACTGCCCGGTCAACGCCATCCTGATGAAACATGGCAATGCGCAGCAGAAGCAGCAATGGCTCGCTCCGCTGGCGCGCGGCGAGATGCTGGGGGCGTTCTGTCTGACCGAGCCGCACGTGGGCTCGGACGCCTCCGGCCTGCGTACCACGGCTTGGCGTGAGGGCGATGGCTATGTGCTCAACGGCGTCAAGCAGTTCATCACCAGCGGCAAGCACGGGCAGGTGGCCATCGTCATCGCCGTGACCGACAAGGGCGCGGGCAAGAAGGGCATGAGCGCCTTCCTCGTGCCCACCGATGCGCCCGGCTACGTGGTGGCGCGGCTGGAAGAGAAACTCGGCCAGCACAGCAGTGACACGGCGCAGATCAATTTCGAGAACTGCCGCATCCCGGCCGAGAACCTGATTGGTTCGGAAGGCGAGGGTTACAAGATTGCCCTGGGCGGCCTGGAGGGCGGGCGCATCGGCATCGCCTCGCAGAGCATAGGCATGGCGCGCAGCGCGCTGGAGGTGGCCATCCAGTACGCCAAGGAGCGCGAAAGCTTTGGCCAGCCCATCTTCAATCACCAGGCCGTGGGGTTCCGCCTGGCCGAGTGCGCGACGAAGATCGAAGCGGCGCGCCAGCTGACCTGGCACGCTGCCGCGCTGCGCGATGCCGGCCGCCCCTGCCTCAAGGAAGCGGCCATGGCCAAGCTCTTTGCCAGCGAGATGGCCGAGCAGGTCTGCAGCGCCGCCCTCCAGACCCTGGGCGGATATGGTTATGTGAATGATTTTCCCGTCGAGCGCATCTACCGCGACGTGCGTGTCTGCCAGATCTACGAAGGCACCAGTGACGTGCAGAAAATACTGATCCAGCGCGCGCTCTGAGCCCCATACTCCCCGCATGCACATCATCGACGCCCATCACCACATCTGGCGCCAGCAGGACCTGCCCTGGCTGCAAGGCCCCATGGTGCCGCGCATCTTCGGGCCTTACGAGGCGATCCGCCGCGACTACGCGGTGGAGGAGTTCCTGGCCGACCAGGCCGGCTCGGGCATCATGCAGTCCGTCTACGTGCAGACCAACTGGCCGCCGGCCCAGTTCGAACAGGAAGCCGCCTGGGTGCAGGCCGAGGCGCAGCGCAGCGGCTGGCCGCAGGCCATGGTGGCCTATGCCGACATGATGGCCGCCGACGTGCGGCCGCAGCTCGATGTCTTGAAGAAATATCCCCTGGTGCGCGGCGTGCGCATGCAGCTGCACTGGCACGAGAACCCGCTTTACCGTTTCGCCCCCGGGCCCGAGCAGGTGCGCAGCCCCGTGCTGAGCCGCAACATCGCTCACCTGGCCGACTACGGCTACAGCTTTGATCTGCAGGTCTTTTCCGGCCAGATGGCCGATGCCGCCCAGCTGGCGGCCGCGAACCCCAAGGTGAATTTCATCCTGGTCCATGCCGGCATGCTGGCCGACACCTCGCATGTGGGTTTGCGGGCCTGGCGCGAGGGCATGGGCAAGCTGGCCGCGCAGCGCAATGTGTTTGTGAAGCTCTCGGGCCTGGGCACCTTCCTGCAGCGCAACGATCCGGCGCACATTGCCCTGGTCGTGGGGCAGACCGTGACTTTCTTTGGCGCGCAGCGCTGCATGTACGGCTCCAACTTCCCCATCGAGAAACTCTGGACCGACCATGCCAGCCTGATCGCGGCACATCGCGCCGCCGTGCAAGACCTGACTGCGGCCGAGCAGGCCGATATCTTTGGCGGTACCGCCGCGCGCGTGTACCGTCTGGCCGACTGATTGAAGGAGTAGCACCATGCCCATCACCAAAGGATTCCGCGCCCTCGTCGACGAGGCCATGGCCGAAGTCAGGACCCTAAGCGTGCCCGAGGTGCTGGCCATGCTGGACGACCCCAAGGTGCACATCGTCGACATCCGCGATGTGCGTGAACTCAAGGAAGGCACCGTCACCGGCAGCACGCACGCACCGCGCTGCATGCTGGAGTTCTGGGTCGACCCCGAGTCGCCCTACCACAAGCCCATGTGGGCCGACGAGAGCAAACACTTTGTTCTCTTCTGCGGCGCGGGCTGGCGCAGCGCGCTGGCGGCCAAGACCCTGCAGGACATGGGCATGCGCAATGTCTCGCACATCGACGGGGGTTACGCCGAATGGGTCAAGCACGGCGGTCCGGTGGAAACGCTGGAGCAGCGCAAGGCCAAGAAGGGCGGTTGAGGGTGAGTGACTGTCCCTGCGGCCGGCGCGATGCGGCCGGTGGTGTGCTGCCGTATCTGCAATGCTGCGGCCGCTACGTGGAAGCGTATGACAGCACGCCCGCGTCGGATGCCGAAACCCTGATGCGCTCGCGTTACAGCGCCTTCGTGCTGGAGCGGGCTGATTACCTGCTCGCCACCTGGCAGGCCGGCAGGCGCCCCTCGCAAGTGACGTTCGACCCCGGTGTGAAATGGCTGGGGCTGGAGGTGCGGGATCACAAGGTGATCGATGCCGGCCACGCCGAAGTCGAGTTCGTGGCACGCCAGCGCGACAAGGGCGGGCGCGCCGTGCGCCTGCACGAGCGCAGCCGTTTCGTGCGCGAGGATGGACGCTGGTACTACGTGGACGGGGATTGGAAGTGAGGCGCCCGGCATGAGGTTCGAAGCCGTTCTGTTCGACTGCGACGGCGTGCTGGTCGACTCCGAGCCCATCGTCAACGGCGTGTTGCGCGCCATGCTGGCCGAGCGAGGCTGGGTGCTGAGCGAAGCAGAATGCATGCGCATCTTCATCGGCCGGATGGTGCGCGATGAGAAAGAGCGCATCGAGTTTCACACGGGCCAGCCGCTGACCGAGGCCTGGCTGGCCAGCTTCCGCGAGCGCCGCAATGCCGCGCTGGAGAACGAGCTGCGCATCGTGGCCAACGCGCAGGCCGCGGTGCATGCCGTGCACGAACGGCTGGACGCGCGCATTGCCTGCGCTTCCGGCGCGGACCGGCACAAGGTGGAGTTGCAGCTGCGCAAGGTCGGCCTGCACGATTACTTCGAAGGCCGCATCTTCAGCGGCCACGAGATGCCGCGCTCCAAGCCGCACCCCGATGTCTACCTGGCCGCTGCGGCCGCACTCGCGGCGCCGCCGCAGCGCTGCGCCGTGGTGGAAGACACGCTGATCGGCGCCACCGCCGGCCTGGCTGCCGGCGCCACGGTGTTTGCCTATGTGCCGCAGGGCGAGGCCGGGCCCTTCCTGCGCGCCGGGGTGGCCGCGGTGTTCAGCGACATGGCCCAGCTGCCCGGCTTGCTGGCCTGAAGTTCAGGCCAGCGGCGCAAAACCCGAGGCCGGCCGTGCCGGTGCCGCCAGCACGCCGCCGGCCTGTAGCAGGCGCGTCATCTCGGCCTGGGGCAGGGGGCGCGAGAGCAGATAACCCTGGAATTCGTGGCAACCCTGGTAACGCAGGAAGTCGAACTGCGCCTGGTTCTCCACGCCCTCGGCCACCACGGTCTTGCGCAGGCTCTGGCCCAGGGAGATCACGGCGCGCGCGATCATGGCCACTTCTTCCTCATGCTCGATGCCGGTGACCAGGGAGCGGTCGATCTTGATGATGTCCAGCGGAAAACGGCGCAGATAACTCAGCGCCGAGTAACCGGTGCCAAAGTCGTCCATGGCCAGCTGCACACCCAGGGCCTTGAAGTCGCCCAGGGTGGCGACCACGCTGTCGCTGTCGCCCATGAAGACGGTCTCCGTGATTTCCAGCTCGACCAGGGAAGAGGGCAGCTGGGCCTCCTCCAGCAGGCTGGCCACATGGGCCACGATGTCGCCGCTGAGGAAAAGACGCGGCGAGAGGTTGACCGCCACGTGCAGGGGCGTGGGCAAGCGCCGGTTCCAGTCACGCGCTGCGGCGAAGGCGCGGCGCAGGATGATGGTGGTCAGCGGCACGATGAGCCCGGTCTCCTCGGCGATGGGGATGAAGCGGTCCGGACTGATGGGGCCGTACTCCGGGTGGGTCCAGCGCGCCAGCGCCTCCACGCCGACAATGCGGCGGCGGTGGTCCACCTTGGGCTGGTAGTGCACCTCGAACTCGTCGCGCTCGATGGCCTGGCGCAGCGCCGCTTCCAGGTTCAGGCGTTCGTCGGCCACGCGGTTGAGTTCGCTAGTGAAGAACTGGAAGTTGTTGCGCCCGCGGTTCTTGGCCGCGTACATGGCGGTGTCGGCATGCTTGAGCAGGCTGGCCGGGTCTTCGCCGTCTGCCGGGTACATGGCCACGCCCAGGCTGGCGCCCACGTGGAACTCGCGCCCCGAGAGCATGACGGGGCGGCCGATCTCGGCCAGCACACGGCGCAGCTGCGAGATCACGGTGCTGGCGCGGAAGTGGTCGCCCAGCAGCAGCACGAATTCGTCACCGCCCAGGCGCGCCACCGTGTCGGAGGTGCGCACGCAGTGGCGCAGGCGGTTGGCGATTTCCTTGAGCAGTTCGTCACCTGCGCCGTGGCCCAGGCTGTCGTTGATGAACTTGAAGTTGTCCAGGTCGATGAAGACCACGGTCAGGTAATAACCCAGGCGCGAGGCGCGCGCGATGCCCTGCTCGACCCGGTCGTCCAGCAGGATGCGGTTGGGCAGGCCGGTCAGCATGTCGTGGTTGGCCTGGCGCTCCAGTTCTTCCTGGTGGCGCTTGCGCTCCGAGATGTCCTGCACCGTGCCTTCGTAGTAGAGGGTCTGGCCCTCGCTGTCGCGCACGGCGTGGGCGTTTTCGGAGATCCAGATGCGCGTGCCGTCCTGGCGGTAGACCTCGGACTCGAAGTTGAGCACCTCACCCTGCTGGGCCATGAGCTGGCGGAAGCGCTCGCGCTGGCTGCTGCGCACATAGAGCTGGGTGCCGATGTCGTCCAGGCCCGCCATCAGCGCGGCCGGGCTGGCGTAGCCGTAGAGCCGGGCCAGGGCCGGGTTGGCCGCCAGGTAACGGCCGTCGATCGAGGTCTGGAAGATGCCCTCGGAGGCGTGCTCGAAGATGCTGCGGTAGCGCAGCTCGGCCTCCTTCTGGGCCTGCGCCATCTCGCGCTGCGCGGTCACGTCCTCGATGAAACCCTCGATCACCAGTTCGCCCTGCTCGTCGGGCACGGCGATGCCGCGTTCGTGCACCCACTTGATCTGCCCGGCCTGGGTCGTGATGCGATAGTCCACCGTGAAGCGTTGTCCGCTGCGCACGGCGGCATCGATCTGCCCGCGCACGCGGGGGCGGTCCAGCGGGTGGGTGATGTCCTCCCAGCTGATGGTCGCGTTCTGCACCAGTTCGACCGGGCCGTAGCCGGTCAGGGCCAGGCAGCCCTGGCTGACGAAGATCATGCGCCAGCTGGCGTCGTGCAGGCAGCGGTAGGCCATGCCGTCCAGATTGTTGACCAGGGTGTCGAGCACGCGCGCCCGGTCCAGTTCACCCGTGCTGAGCAGGCTGGTGCGGCGGATACGGGCGGGGTGGACAGACATGGTGGTGCTTTTTGAGGCGGGCCCGTTTTGAGTAGCAAGCACCATGCCGGGGTTGTGCACCGCCGTGGTGCGTTCAGGCGGCCGGCTGTCGTGGACGGCCCCAAATCTGCCACAATTGACGTTTACGTAAACGTCAATTCGCCGCCGCAGACCGCGCCCCGGACCTTCTACGGAAAACACGCCCATGTCCCTACTGGAAACCCAGCTCAACGCCCGCTCCGCCGACTTCCAGGCCAACGCTGCTGCCATGCGTGCCGTGGTGGCGGACCTGCAGACCCAGGTGAACCAGGTGGCCCAGGGCGGCGGCGAGGCCGCGCGTGCCAAGCACACGGCGCGCGGCAAGCTGCTGCCGCGCGAACGGGTGCAGCGCCTGCTGGACCCCGGCACGCCCTTCCTGGAGCTGAGCCCGCTGGCGGCCATGGGCATGTACAACGGTGACGCGCCCTGCGCCGGCCTGATCGCCGGCATCGGCCGGGTCAGCGGCGTGGACTGCATGATCGTCTGCAACGACGCCACGGTGAAGGGCGGCACCTACTACCCCATGACGGTGAAAAAGCATCTGCGGGCGCAGGAGATCGCGCAGCAGAACCGCCTGCCCTGCATCTACCTGGTGGACTCGGGCGGCGCCAACCTGCCCAACCAGGACGAGGTGTTTCCGGACCGCGATCACTTCGGCCGCATCTTCTACAACCAGGCGAACATGAGCGCCCAGGGCCTGGCGCAGATCGCCGTGGTCATGGGCTCCTGCACCGCCGGCGGCGCCTACGTACCGGCCATGAGCGACGAGGCCATCATCGTCAAGAACCAGGGCACCATCTTCCTGGGTGGCCCGCCGCTGGTGAAGGCCGCCACGGGCGAGGTGGTGACTGCGGAAGACCTGGGCGGCGGCGACGTGCACACGCGCCTGTCGGGCGTGGCCGACCACCTGGCGCAGAACGACCTGCACGCGCTGGCCCTGGCCCGCGCCTCGGTGAAAAATCTCAATATCAGCAAGGTCCCGCCGCCGGCTTTGAGCGCGCCGCAAGCACCGCGCTACCCGGCCGAGGAGCTCTACGGCGTGATCCCTGCCGACACCCGCAAGCCTTTCGACGTGCGCGAGATCATTGCCCGCATCGTCGACGGCTCGGACTTCGACGAGTTCAAGGCACGGTACGGCAGCACGCTGGTGACGGGTTTTGCGCGCATCGAGGGCATGCCCGTGGGCATCATCGCCAACAACGGCATCCTGTTTTCCGAGAGCGCGCTCAAGGGCGCGCACTTCATCGAACTCTGCTGCCAGCGCAAGATCCCCCTGGTCTTCCTGCAGAACATCACGGGTTTCATGGTGGGCCGCAAGTACGAGAACGAAGGCATTGCACGCAACGGCGCCAAGATGGTCACGGCGGTGTCCACCGCCCAGGTGCCCAAGTTCACCGTCATCATCGGCGGGTCTTTTGGCGCCGGCAACTACGGCATGTGCGGCCGTGCCTTCGGCCCGCGTTTCCTCTGGATGTGGCCGAATGCGCGCATCAGCGTCATGGGCGGTGAGCAGGCCGCCAGCGTGCTGGCCACCGTCAAACGCGACGGCATCGAGGGCAAGGGCGGCGCATGGAGTGCGCAGGAGGAAGAAGCCTTCAAGGCGCCGATCCGCCAGCAGTACGAAGAGCAGGGCCATCCCTATTACGCCACCTCCCGCCTGTGGGACGACGGCATCATCGACCCGGCCGATACGCGGCGGGTGCTGGCCCTGGGTCTGAGCGCGGCGCTCAATGCCCCCATCCCCGAGACGAAATTCGGCGTTTTCAGGATGTGAGGAGCCCCCCTGCCAGAATGCGGGCCCCCTTGAACGAAAAGCATCGAATTGAAAGCCGAAGACCTCTCCTCCGACTGGGTCGCGCGCAGCCTGCGCAGCGTCTGGCATCCCTGCACCCAGATGCAGCACCACGAGACCGTGCCGCTGATCCCGGTCAGCCACGGCCGCGGGGCCTGGCTGGTCGACGTGCAGGGCAAGGCGTATCTGGACGCCATCAGCTCCTGGTGGGTCAACCTCTTCGGTCATGCCAATCCGCGCATCAACGCGGCGCTGAAAGACCAGCTCGACCGGCTGGAGCACGCCATGCTGGCGGGTTTCACGCACCAGCCGGTGGTGGAGCTGTCCGAGCGCCTGGGCGCGCTGACCGGCGGGGTGCTGGGCCATTGCTTCTATGCTTCCGACGGTGCTTCGGCGGTGGAGATCGCGCTGAAGATGAGTTTCCATTACTGGCGCAACAGCGGCCAGAGCCAGAAACAGGAATTCGTCTGCCTGTCCGGCAGCTACCACGGCGAGACCATCGGCGCGCTGGCCGTGACCGATGTGGCCCTGTTCCGTGACGCCTATGGCCCGCTGATTCAGCGCGCCCATGTGGTGGCCTCGCCCGACGCGCGGCTGGCCCAGCCCGGCGAGAGTGCAGAGGATGTGGCGCGGCGTGCGGCGGCAGCGCTGGAGACCTTGCTGCAGGAACGTGCCGGCAAGATCGCTGCCGTCATCGTCGAGCCGCTGGTGCAGTGCGCCACCGGCATGGCCATGCATGACCCGGTCTACCTGAAGGAAGTGCGCGCCATCTGCGACCGCCACCAGGTGCACCTGATCGCCGACGAGATCGCCGTGGGCTGCGGCCGCACCGGCAGCTTCTTCGCCTGCGAGCAGGCCGGCATCTGGCCCGACTTCGTCTGCCTGTCCAAGGGCATCAGCGGCGGTTACCTGCCGCTGTCGCTGGTGATGACACGCGAAGCCATCTACCGGGCCTTCTACGACGCCGACGTCACGCGGGGTTTCCTGCACTCGCATTCCTACACCGGCAACCCCCTGGCCTGCCGCGCGGCGCTGGCCACGCTGGACATCTTTGCCCAGGACGATGTGTTGAATGCCAACCGTTTGAGGGCGCATGAACTGACGATGGCGCTGGCACCTCTGGCCACCGATGAGCGCGTGCGGCATTTCCGCCGGCGCGGCATGATCTGGGCCTTCGATGCCGTGGTCGATGACCCGGCCCAGGCCGCCACCTTCTCGCGGCGTTTCTTCACGACGGCCCTGCAACGCGGCCTGCTGCTGCGCCCCATCGGCCGCACGGTCTATCTCATGCCTCCCTACATCCTGAACGACGAAGAAATCACCCAGCTGGCGCAGCGCACGTGCGCGGTGTTCGATGAGGTGATGGCATGAGCTTGGCCATGCTCGACACACTGCAGAAAGAAATCGACCGTCTGGACGCCCAGGGTCTGCGCCGCCGCCGCCGCACGGCCGAAACCGCCTGCGCGCCGAACCTCATGCTGGACGGCCAGCGCGTGCTGAGCTTCAACAGCAACGACTACCTGGGCCTGGCGGCCGATACGCGCATCGCCGCGGCGCTGAAGGAGGGTGTCAGCCTCTACGGCGCCGGCAGCGGTGCCTCGCACCTGGTCAGCGGGCACTCCAAAGCCCATGAGGAACTCGAGGAGCGCCTGGCCGCCTTCGAGGCGCCGCACCTGGAGCAGGCGCGTGCGCTGTACCTGAGCACCGGCTACATGGCCAATCTGGCGGTGCTGACGGCCCTGGCCGCCGCCACGCCGGGCGAGGTCGAGATTTTTTCCGACGCTCTCAATCACGCCTCCATCATCGACGGCACGCGCCTGGCGCGGGCCAAGGTGACGGTCTATGCGCACAGCGACGTGGGGGCACTGGAGGCCGCGCTGGCCGCCAGCACGGCGAAAACGAAGATCGTGGTGACCGACAGCGTCTTCAGCATGGACGGCGACATCGCTCCGCTGCCGCAGATCCTGGACCTGTGCGAACGCTTTGCTGCCTGGCTGGTGGTGGACGACGCGCACGGTTTCGGCGTGCTCGGCGAGCACGGCCGCGGTGCGCTGGAGCATTTCAAGCTGCGCTCACCGCAGCTGGTCTACATGGGCACACTGGGCAAGGCCGCCGGTGTCAGTGGCGCCTTCGTCGCCGCGCACGAAACCGTGATCGACTGGCTGGTGCAGCGCGCCCGGCCCTATATCTACACGACCGCCGCCGCACCGGCCCTGGCCCATGCGCTGCTGACCAGCATTGCCCTGATCGACAGCCGGGAAGGGCAGCAGCGCCGCGCCCAGCTGGACCTGCTGCGCCACCAACTGGCCGGCATGCCGGTACGCGCGGGCTGGTTGCATCTGGACTCCGCCACGCCGATCCAGCCGCTGGTGATCGGCGGCAATGCCGAGGTGATGGCGGCCGCGCAGGCACTGGAAGCCCAGGGCCTCTGGGTCTCGGCCATCCGCGCACCCACGGTGCCGGCCGGTACGGCGCGCCTGAGGATCACGCTGTCCGCTGCCCATACCCACGACGATGTGGCGCGGCTGCTGGCCGCGCTGGGTCAGCTGGCGCAGGAGGCCTGAGACCGTGAAGGCTTTTTCCTGCTTCGTCACCGGCACCGACACCGAGATCGGCAAGACCCTCATCAGCAGTGCCTTGTTGTATGCGCTGGGCCAGGCCGGTGTGCGCGCCGCCGGCATGAAACCGCTGGCAGCTGGCGCCGAGTTACGCGACGGTGTCTGGCGCAACGAGGACGTAGACCAGCTTTATGACGCCGCGCCCCTGAAGCTGCAGCGCGAACTGACCACCCCCTACCTGCTGCGCACGCCGGCCGCGCCCCATATCGCGGCGGCGCTGGAGTGCGTGCTGATCGAGCCGCGCCGCATCATCGCCAGCTACGAACAGGTGCGGACCCAGGCCGAGGCCGTGGTGGTCGAGGGCGTGGGGGGCTGGCGCGTGCCGCTGACCCACGGCTACGACACCTCGGACCTTGCCCGCCAGCTGGGCCTGCCCGTCATCCTCGTGGTGGGCCTGCGCCTGGGCTGCATCAACCATGCCCTGCTGACCGCCGAGGCCATCGCCGCGCGTGGTCTCAAGCTGGCCGGCTGGGTGGCCAACACCGTGGACCCGGCCATGGCCCACATGGACGGCAATATCGAAGCGATCGCCGCGCGCATTTCGGCCCCGCTGCTCGGCCATGTGCCGCGACTCGAACATCCCACCGCAGCTGCGGCAGCGACTTATCTCGACCTGGGAAAGGTGAAGCATGTTTAAGAAAATCCTGATTGCCAATCGTGGAGAGATCGCCTGCCGGGTTGCGGCCACGGCGAAACGCATGGGCATCCGCACCGTCGCTGTCTATTCCGATGCCGATGCGAACGCCAAACACGTCGCGGTCTGCGACGAGGCCGTGTTTATCGGCGGCAGCGCGCCGGCCGAGAGTTATCTGCGCTGGGAGCGCATCATCGAAGCCGCCCAGGCGACCGGCGCCCAGGCCATCCACCCGGGCTACGGTTTCCTGAGCGAGAACGAGGCCTTTGCCCAGGCCTGTGCGAAAGCCGGCCTGGTTTTCATCGGCCCGCCGGCCTCGGCCATCCAGGCCATGGGCCTGAAAGCCGAGTCCAAGCGCCTGATGGAAAAAGCCGGTGTGCCCCTGGTGCCGGGTTACCACGGCGCCGACCAGGACACGAAACTCCTGCAGCACGAGGCGGACCGCATCGGCTACCCGGTGCTGATCAAGGCCAGTGCCGGCGGCGGTGGCAAGGGCATGCGGGTGGTGGAAAAGCGCGAGGACTTCGAGAGCTCGCTGGCCTCCTGCCAGCGCGAGGCCATCAACAGCTTCGGCGACGCGGCGGTGCTGATCGAGAAGTACGTGCTGCGCCCGCGCCACATCGAAATCCAGGTCTTCGGCGATACGCAGGGCCACTGCGTCTACCTCTTCGAGCGCGACTGCTCGGTGCAGCGCCGCCACCAGAAGGTGCTGGAGGAGGCGCCGGCGCCGGGCATGACACCCGAGTTGAGACTGCAGATGGGCCAGGCCGCCGTGGCGGCGGCGCGCGCCGTGAATTACGTGGGTGCGGGCACGGTGGAGTTCATTGTTGAACAACGTGAAGGAAAGATGAGCTTCTTCTTCATGGAGATGAACACCCGCCTGCAGGTCGAGCACCCGGTGACCGAGGCCATCACGGGGCTCGATCTCGTCGAGTGGCAGTTGCGTGTGGCGGCCGGCGAGCCGCTGCCGTTGAAGCAGGAGCAGCTGAAGATCCACGGCCACGCCATCGAGGCGCGCATCTGCGCCGAGAGCCCGGACAAGCATTTCCTGCCCGCCACGGGCACGCTGCAGGTTTATGCCCTGCCAGCATGCAGCACCTTCGAGCGGGCCGATGTGCGCGTGGATTCCGGTGTGCGTGAAGGTGACACCATCAGTCCGTTCTATGACTCCATGGTCGCCAAGCTCATCGTGCACGGCGACACGCGCGAGCAGGCCCTGGCCCGGCTCGACGCCGCGCTGGCGGCCACCCGCATCGTGGGCCTGCAGACCAATGTGCAGTTCCTGCGCCATGTGGTGGGTTGCCGCTCCTTTGCCCAAGCCGACCTGGACACCGCGCTGATCGTGCGCGAGGCCGCCGTGCTCTTCGAACAGGAAAAGGTGGGCCTGCCACTGGCTGCGGCTGCGGTGGTGGCGCACACCTTGCTGCAGGAACAGGCAGCCGCACAGTCGGCGGGCTGGGTCGATCCCTGGGCGCGGCGCGACGGCTGGTGTACACACGGCCTGATGCAACGCTACTTCGACCTGGAGTTCCACGGCGAGCTGCACACGGCGGTGCTGAGCTACCTGCACGACGGGGCCTTGCAGCTGCGGGTGGAAGAGGCAGGCGCCGCGCTGCAGTTCAGTCGCCATGGGGACGACATCGTCCTGCGCTACGCTGGTCTGCGTGTGCTCGTGCAGGTGCTGCGCAGTGGCGAGGTGGCCCACGTCTACACCCCGCAGGGCGCGACCCAGATCACCGTGCTGGACGCGCTGGCCCATGCCGGCGAGGCGCAGGCCGAGGGCGGGCGCCTGACCGCGCCCATGCCGGGCAAGGTGGTGTCCTTTGCCGTCAAGGCCGGCGACACCGTGAGCAAGGGCCAGGTGCTGGCCGTGATGGAGGCCATGAAGATGGAGCACACCATCGCCGCGCCGGCCGCGGGTGTGGTGGCCGAGCTGCTGTATGCGCCGGGGGACCAGGTGGCCGAAGGGGCGGAGCTGTTGAAGCTGTCCGTGGCGTGACGGGGCAAGCAGACAACTGCCGCTAAGCTCGCGCCATGAAGATCTATTTCTGCTGCACCGATTTCAAGGCCGAACCCTGGCTGGCTGCGCTGCGCACCGCGCTGCCCCAGGCCGAGATCGAGGTCTGGACGCCGGGCGCCGGCCCGGCCGACTACGCCGTGGTCTGGGCCCCGCCGCAACAGTTTCTCGACGAGCAGCCGCAGATCAAGGCGCTCTTTAACATCGGTGCCGGTGTGGATGCCCTCACGCAGCTCAGGCTGCCGCCCAGGACGAAGCTGGTGCGCCTGGACGATGCCGGCATGTCGGTGCAAATGGCCGAGTACGTGGTGCATGCCTTGATCCGCCACTTCCGCGAGTTCGACGTTTATGCAGCCGACGTGGCCAGCGGCAAGTGGTCCTTCCGCAAGCCGCGCCTGCGCGAGGACTTTCCCGTGGGCATCATGGGCCTGGGCGTGCTGGGCCAGCGCGTGGTCCGTGCCGTGCAGCAGTTTGAATTCCCGGTGCGGGGCTGGAGCCGCTCCTCCAAGGAACTGCCGGGTGTGCGTTGTTATGCGGGGGAAGCACAGTTCGCCGAATTCCTGGCCGAGACCAAAGTGCTGGTCTGCCTGCTGCCGCTGACCGAGGAGACCCGCGGCATCATGAAGCGCGAGACCCTGTCGCTGTTGCAGCCCGGCGGCTATGTGATCAACGTGGCACGTGGCGCGCATCTGGTGGAGGAAGACCTGATTTCGCTGCTGGACAGCGGGCATCTGGCCGGCGCCGCGCTGGATGTGTTCCGCCAGGAACCGCTGCCTGCCGGCCACCCGTTCTGGCGCCATCCGAAGATCACGGTGACGCCACACACGGCGGCACGCACCCTGCGCGACGAAAGCGTGGCGCAGATTGCCGGCAAGATCACGGCCCTTGAACAGGGAAAGCCCATCGCCGGCGTGGTCGATCATCTCAAGGGATACTGAGCACTTCAGCAGAAAGAACACCATGAGCCTGCCCACCCGAGTTCAACTGATCGACGTCGGTCCGCGCGACGGCCTGCAGAACGAGAAGCAGCCGGTGCCGGCGGCCGTCAAGATCGGGCTGGTGCAGCGCCTGCAGGCCGCGGGTCTGAAGGAGATCGAGGTCACCAGCTTCGTGTCGCCGAAGTGGGTGCCGCAGATGGCCGACAACACCGAGGTCATGGCCGGCCTCACGCGCCAGCCCGGCGTGTCTTATTCGGTGCTGGTGCCGAACATGAAGGGCTTTGAAGCCGCAGTGCTGTCCAGGCCCGACGAGATCGTGGTCTTCGGCGCGGCCAGCGAACTGTTCAGCCAGAAGAACATCAATTGCTCCATCGCCGAAAGCATCGAGCGCTTTGCGCCCGTGGTGGAGGCTGCGCTCAAGGCGGGCATCCGGGTGCGCGGTGCCATGAGCTGCACCGTGGGTTGTCCCTACGAGGGTGAGGTCGCGCCCGAGCGGGTGGGCATGCTGGCGCGGCTGATGAAGGACATCGGCGTGCAGCGGGTGGACGTGGCCGACACCATCGGCACCGGCACGCCGCTCAAGGTCCGGCGCGCGATCGAGGCCACGCTGCCGCACTTCGGCATCGACGCCATCTCGGGCCACTTCCACGACACCTATGGCCAGGCGCTGGCCAACACCTACGCCGCGCTGGAGATGGGGGTCTGGAATTTCCAGTCCTCCGTGGCCGGCCTGGGCGGTTGCCCCTATGCCAAGGGGGCCACCGGCAATGTGGCGACCGAAGACGTGGTCTACCTGCTGCACGGCATGGGCATAGATACCGGCATCGATCTGGACCGGCTGGTGGACGCGGGTCAGTACATCAGCGACTTCCTGCAGCGCAAGCCGAATTCGCGTGCCGCGACGGCCCTGCTGAACAAGCGTGGCTGAGGTTCCCGGAATGGAATGGCTGGCCAGACAGGCGGTGCGGGCGCAGGCCAAGCAGCGCGACCTGCCGTCGCCCTGCATCTCGGTCTGTACGATGGAGATCGCCAGCGGCCTGTGCCGCGGCTGCCTGCGCACGCTGGACGAGATCGCCGCCTGGTCCACGCTGGACGACACGGGCAAACGTGCCGTCTGGGCGCGCATCGAAGTGCGGGCCAAGCAAGAGGAAAGAGCGAGACCATGAAACAGATCACCTTCTACCTGGACTTCATCTCGCCCTATACCCATCTGGCCTTCGAGAAGCTGCCCGAGGCGCTGATGGGCTTGAGTTATTCCGTGACCTACCGGCCGGTGCTGCTGGGCGCCCTGCTGCGGCAGCACAAGCTGCTCGGCCCGGCCGAGGTGCCGGCCAAACGCGAATGGACCTACCGGCATGTGATGTGGCTGGGCCAGCAGCACGGGGTGCCGCTGCAGATGCCGGTTGTGCACCCCTTCAACCCCTTGCCCCTGCTGCGCCTGGCGATTGCTGCCGCGCAGGGCGGCGACCCCAACCGTTATGTCTGCGAGACCCTGCTGCGCCATGTCTGGCATGGCGGTCTGGATGCCAACGACCCCGTGCGCCTGCAGGCCCTGCGTGAGCAGTTGGCGCCAAGGCTCGAAACCGACGACGAGACCGTCAAGGCCCGCCTGCGGACCAACACCGACGAGGCCGTGGCCGCCGGCGTGTTCGGCGTGCCGTCTTTTGTGGTGGATGGGCGCATGTTCTGGGGCCTGGACAGCCTGCCCATGCTGCGCCGTTACCTCGAAGGTGATGCCTGGTTCGACGGCCCAGGCTGGCTGGCGCAGACGGCCGGCCCAGTCTGAGCCGCGCGCTGGCGCCCGCGACTCAGCGCCGGAAGCGGCCGTCCGCCGTGATGATGGACAGGTCGGCGAAGTCCAGGCCCGTGTGGTCCTGGGGGCTGAAGTTCACTTCCAGGCCGCCGATGTCGAACTTGCTCAGGCCTTCCAGGGCGGCCTGGATGCGCTCGCGGCTGGGTTTGGGGCCGGCACGGCGCAGGGCCTCCACCAGCACCTTGGCTGCGGCGAAACCTTCGAGCATGGCGGGCGTGACTTCCGCCAAGCCCTTGGCGCGTGCCATGTCCTGTGCTTCCTTGACCAAGGTGTAGGACAGCGACTGCGGGAACACCTGGGAGACGATGACACCGCGCGCATGTTCACCCAGGCTCTTGATGAAACCACCGGAGGCGTTGTTCGACTGGGTGACCACCTGGGCGATGCTGCCGGCGGCCCGGAAGGCCTTCACGGCGTCCGCCGCGGCCGCGCCCGAGGCGATCAGGACCACGGCCTGCGCGCCGGACTGGGCCAGTGCCGGGGCGATCCTGGAGAAGTCGGGTTTGGTGCGGTCGTATTTTTCGAGCAGCACCGGCTGGAGCTTGGCGCTGGCCAGCCCTCTTTGTGCGCCGATCAGCACGTCATTGCCGAAGCTGTCGTCCACATGCACCAGGGCGATCTTGGTGATGCCGATCGTCACCAGATGGCCCACGGCCTTTTCGGCTTCGCGCTGGTAGGTGGCCCGCACGTTGAAGACGTGTTTTTTCACGGGCTGATGCAGGCTCATGGCACCGGTGGAGGGGGCGATCAGCGCAATGCCATGCTTGTCCAGCAGGGGGATGATGGCTTCGGAGTGCGGCGTGCCGCGGTTGAGGAATAGCGCCGAGACGTTGTTTTCCTCGATCAGCTTGCGGGCATTTTCCGCCGCGAGCTTGGGGTCGAACTTGTCGTCCAGCGAGATCAGTTCGATCTTCTGGCCGGCGATGCCGCCCTTGGCATTGATGGCATCGATATAGAGTTTGGCGCCGTCGGTGGTTTCTTTCACGCCGGCGGCCACCGCGCCGCTGAAACCGGCCGTCTGGCCGATCAGGATCTGGGCCTGGCTGGCCGCCGCCGCCAGGGTGAGCAGGACGGTTCCCAACACTTTGAAGCTTTGCATCTTGTCTCCGTGGATTTGTAGTTTTGGAGGAGGGGCTAGTCTAGCGGAAGCGGGCTGTCCGGGTGCATGCCCCGTGGTCATGCTGGGGTAAGGGGGCATGCCTAGAATGTTCGGGCCACACCGAAAGACAGCAGCCATGACCCAGGGGACCATCCGCATCCGCGGCGCGCGCCAGCACAACCTCAAGAACCTCGATCTGGACATACGTACGGGTGAGCTGACGGTGGTCACGGGGCCCAGCGGCTCCGGCAAATCCAGCCTGGTGTTCGACACCCTCTACGCCGAGGGCCAGCGCCGTTACGTCGAGACCTTCAGCGCCTACGCCCGCCAGTTCCTCGACCGCATGGACAAGCCGGCGGTCGACAAGGTGGAGGGCGTGCCCCCGGCCATCGCCATCGACCAGACCAACCCGGTGCGCTCCTCGCGCTCCACGGTGGGCACGATGACCGAACTCAACGACCACCTCAAGCTGCTCTATGCACGCGCCGCCCAGCTCTTCGACCGTCAGACGGCCCAGCCCGTGCGGCACGACAGCGCCGACAGCATCTACGCCGAGCTGCAGAAACGTGCCGCCCAAGCCGGCGATCCGCGCCTGGTGCTCACCTTCCCGGTCGAACTGCCCGGCAATACCAGCCGCGAAGAGATCGAGCAGTGGCTGTCGGCCAGCGGCTTCACCAAGGTGCAGGCCGAGCGCGAGGTGGCCACACCGGCCGGGCCGCGCACGAGCGCCGCGCCGGGCCGCCCCAAGCAAGCGAGCGCCCCCTCGGGGGGCAGCGAGGACACGTCAGTGTCGAGCGTGGGGGCTGTCAAAGTCCTTGACGTGGTGGCGGACCGGTTCCGCATCGGGGGCGCCGAGCGTGCCCGTGTGGTCGAGGCTATCGAGGTCGCGCTCAAGCGCGGCAGCGGGCGGCTCAACGTCTACCGTCTGCAGGATGAAGGCGAGCCTGAGATTTGGCGTTTCTCCACCGGCCTGCACAACCCAGACAGCGACCTGCGCTACGCCGACCCCATCCCCTCCATGTTCTCCTTCAACTCGGCCGTGGGTGCCTGCGAGGTCTGCCGCGGTTTCGGCCGCGTGATCGGGGTGGACTATGGCCTGGTCATCCCGAACGACAAGCTCACCCTGCGCGCCGGCGCCATCAAGACCATCCAGACCCCCGCCTGGGCCGAGTGCCAGGACGACCTGATGCGCCACGCCGAGGCGGCCGGCATCCCGCGCGACACCCCCTGGTACAAGCTGACCGAGGAGCAGAAGGGCTGGGTCATCTACGGCTCACCCAACTGGAAGGGCAAGTGGAACCAGCAGTGGTACGGCATCAAGCGTTTCTTCGAGTACCTGGAAACCAAGTCCTACAAGATGCACATCCGGGTGCTGCTGTCCAAGTACCGCAGCTACACGCCTTGCGAGACCTGCAACGGTGCCCGCCTCAAGACCGAGAGCCTGCTCTGGCGCATCGGCAGCAAGGCCGACGCCGATGCCGTGCTCGAACCCGCCAAGCGTTTCCTGCCGGCCGGCACCCAGTGGAGCCGCGCCCAGCTGGAGGCGCTGCCCGGCCTGTGCCTGCACGACCTGATGCTGCTGCCGCTGGACCGCCTGCGCCGCTTCTTCGACGGTTTCCAGCAAAGCGAGATCACCGCCTCGACCCATGCCGAGGGCGAAGCGCAGGCGCTGAAACTGCTGTTCGAGGAAATCACCACCCGCCTGAAGTACCTGTGCGACGTGGGCATCGGCTACCTCACGCTGGACCGCCAGAGCCGCACGCTCTCGGGCGGCGAGGTGCAGCGCATCAACCTCACCACGGCCCTGGGCACCTCGCTGGTCAACACCCTGTTCGTGCTGGACGAGCCCAGCATCGGCCTGCACCCGCGCGACATGCACCGCATCATCGAGGCCATGCACCGCCTGCGTGATGCCGGCAACACCCTGGTGGTGGTCGAGCACGACCCGGCCGTGATGTTCGCCGCCGACCGCATGATCGACATGGGCCCGGGGCCGGGTGAGCGCGGTGGCCAGATCGTCTTCGACGGCAGCACGGATGACCTGCGCAATGCCGACACGCTCACGGGCGCCTACCTCGGCGCGCGCAAGCAGGTCGGCATGGGCTTCAAGCGCATGGTGGCCGAGAACACGCCGCGCCTCATCCTCGAGGGTGCGCGCGAGCACAACCTCAAGAACATCTCCGTCGACATTCCGCTGGGCCGCCTGGTCTGCGTGACCGGCGTCTCGGGTTCGGGCAAGTCCACGCTGATCCAGGACGTGCTGGCCCCGGCGCTGATGCGCCACTTCGGCCGGGCCACGGAAACCCCGGGGGCGCATGAGCGTCTGCTGGGCGCCGAGCAGCTGGCCGACGTGGTGTTTGTCGACCAGTCGCCCATCGGCAAGACCGCGCGTTCCAACCCCGTGAGTTATGTGGGTGCCTGGGACGCCATCCGCGAGATCTACGCCAATGCGCCGCTGTCGCGCCAGCGTGGCTACACCGCGGCCAAGTTCAGCGCCAACAGCGGCGACGGCCGCTGTCCCACCTGCGGCGGTTCGGGCTTCGAGCACGTGGAGATGCAGTTCCTCAGCGATGTCTACCTGCGCTGCCCGGATTGCGATGGCAAACGCTACCGGCCCGAGATCCTGGAGATCACCGTGGAGCGTGGCGGGCGCCTGCTCAACGTGGCCGACGTGCTGGAGCTCACCGTCAGCGAGGCGGCCGGGCTGTTCGCCAACGACCGTGACGTGATCCGCGCCCTGCAACCCATCGTGGACGTGGGCCTGGAGTACGTGCGCCTGGGCCAGCCTGTGCCCACGCTTTCGGGCGGCGAGGCGCAGCGCCTCAAGCTCGCCGGCTTCCTGGCCGAGGCTGCCAAAAGCGCCACGGCCAGCCGGCAGGTCGTGGGCAGGAAGGGCACGCTCTTCCTGTTCGACGAGCCCACCACCGGCCTGCATTTCGACGACATCGCCAAGCTCATGCGCGCACTGCGCAAGCTGCTCGATGCCGGCCACTCCCTGCTCATCATCGAGCACAACCTGGACGTGATGCGCGCCAGCGACTGGCTGATCGACCTCGGCCCCGAAGGTGGTGACGCCGGTGGCGAGCTGGTGGCCGTGGGCACACCGGAAGAGGTGCGCCTGCACCCCAGTAGCCACACCGGCCGCGCCCTGCGCGAGTACGCGCTGGCCATGGGCGAGGTGCACGAGGCGCAGGAGGGCGCAGCGCGTTTCATCCCGCAGGCTTTCACACCCGGCCACAAGCCGGTGCGCAAGAAGTCGGACGCGCCCGACGCGATCCAGATCGTCAACGCCAAGGAGCACAACCTCAAGAGCCTGAGTGTCAACATCCCGCGCGGCAAGTTCAACGTCATCACCGGCGTCAGCGGCTCGGGCAAGTCCACCCTGGCTTTCGACATCCTGTTCAATGAGGGGCAGCGCCGTTACCTGGAGTCGCTCAACGCCTACGCCCGCAGCATCGTGCAGCCCGCGGGCCGGCCCGAGGTGGACGCGGTCTACGGCATCCCGCCCACGGTGGCGATCGAGCAGCGCCTCAGCCGCGGTGGCCGCAAGTCCACGGTCGGCACTACCACCGAGGTCTGGCATTTCCTGCGCCTGCTGTTCGTGAAGCTCGGCATGCAGCACTGCGTGCACGACGGCGCTGCGGTGGCGCCGCAGACGCCCGACAGCATCCTGGCCCAGCTGATGAAGCAGTTCCGCGGCCAGGAAATCGGCCTGCTGGCGCCGCTGGTGATGAACCGCAAGGGTGTCTACACCGAACTCGCCGAGTGGGCGCGCCCGCGGGGTTACACCCATCTGCGGGTGGACGGCAACTTCCTGCCCACCACGGGTTTTCCGCGCATCGACCGCTTCAAGGAGCACACCATCGAGCTGCCGGTCGCCAGCCTGATGGTGGATCCTGCGAACGAGGCTGCGCTGCGCCTGGCGCTGACGACAGCGCTGGAGCACGGCAAGGGCGTGCTGCACGTGCTGAGTTCCCTGGACGGCCTGGCCGAGGCCATGAAGAGCGGCGCGCCCACCGCCGGCATCGGCAAGCTGCAGGCCTATTCGACGCAGCGCGCCTGTCCGGTCTGCGCCACGTCTTACGCCGAGCTGGACCCGCGCCTGTTCTCCTACAACAGCAAACACGGCTGGTGCCCGGACTGCGTGGGTACGGGCGTCAAGCTCAGCAAGGAACAGCGCAAGCTGCTCGACGACTCGGTGCGCGACGACAAGGAGAAGGGCCGTGAGCAGACCTTTGCCGAACCCGAGGTGGAGGATGTGGCCGACATCGCCTGTCCGTCGTGCCAGGGCACCCGCCTGAACGCCACCGCACGCGCGGTCAAGTTCAACGGCGTGGGCATCACCGAGATCGCGCGACTGAGCGTGAGCGATGTGCGAGCCTGGGTGGAGACCCTGCAGGTAATCGGCCGCATGACCCAGCGCGAAAGCGACATCGCACGTGACCTGATTCCCGAGATCAAGAGCCGGCTGGAGTTCCTGGAGCAGGTGGGCCTGGGCTACCTCACGCTGGACCGTGGCGCGCCCACGCTCAGTGGCGGCGAGGCGCAGCGCATCCGCCTGGCCGCCCAACTGGGCAGCAACTTGCAGGGGGTCTGTTACGTGCTGGACGAGCCCACCATCGGCCTGCACGCGCGTGACAACCAGATCCTGCTCAATGCCCTGCAGCGCCTGAGCGACCAGGGCAACACCCTGGTGGTGGTGGAGCACGACGAGGACACCATACGCCGGGCCGACCACATCATCGATATCGGCCCCAGCGCTGGCAAACGCGGCGGCCGGCTGGTGGCGCAAGGTTCGGTGCAAAACGTGACTGACACGGAAGACTCGCAGACCGGCCGTTACCTGCTGCACGCCATGAAGCACCCGCTGCAGCCGCGCCGTGACATGAAGGCCGCGGATCTGCAGTGGCTCACCGTGCAGGGCGCGCAGCTGCACAACCTGCAGCAGGTCACGGCCCAGGTGCCGCTCAAGCGCCTGGTGGCCGTCACCGGTGTCAGCGGTTCCGGCAAGTCCACGCTGGCGCGCGACGTGCTGCTGGCCAATGTGGCGGCCGTCGTGGCCAAGCGTGCCACCAAGGCTGGGCGCGATGCGCTGGCCCGTGGCGTGGACTGGAGCGGTTGCGAAGGTGTCAGTGGCTACGAGGCCGTGGACCGCGTGCTCGAAGTGGATCAGACCCCCATCGGCAAGACGCCGCGCAGTTGTCCTGCCACCTACATCGGTTTCTGGGACACCATCCGCAAGCTCTTTGCCGAAACCCTGGAGGCCAAGGCGCGCGGTTACGCGGCCGGTCGTTTCAGCTTCAACACCGGCGAAGGCCGTTGCCCGGGTTGCGAAGGCCAGGGCGTGCGCACCATCGAGATGAGCTTCCTGCCCGACGTGAAGGTGCTGTGCGAGAGCTGCAAGGGCGCGCGTTTCAATCCCGAGACCCTGGCCGTGACCTGGCGCGGCAAGAGCATCGGCGACGTGCTGCAGATGGAAGTGGACGAGGCGGTGGACTTCTTCGCCGCCATGCCCAGCATCGCCCACCCGCTGCAGTTGCTCAAGGACGTGGGCTTGGGCTACCTCACGTTGGGACAGCCCTCGCCCACCCTGAGTGGCGGTGAGGCGCAGCGCATCAAGCTGGTGACCGAACTGAGCAAGGTGCGTGACGAGGTCGGTCGCCGCGGCCAGAAGGCGCCGCACACGCTTTATGTGCTGGACGAACCCACCGTAGGCCTGCACATGGCCGACGTGGACAAGCTCATTCGCGTGCTGCACCGCCTGGTCGATGGCGGCCACAGCGTGGTGGTGATCGAGCACGACCTGGATGTGATCGCCGAAGCCGACTGGATCCTGGACCTCGGTCCCGACGGGGGCAAGGACGGTGGTCGTATCGTGGCGGCGGCCTCGCCGGAAGAGGTGGTGCGGCTGGCCACGCACACGGGGCAGGCACTGGGGCCGGTGCTGGCGCGGGGCTGAGCCCGGGCAGCATGCGGAATATCAGGGCGCCGTCGTCCCTGCGAATGCCCCTGTTTTGACGGAAGTCAAGGTTTCCTGTTAGCCTTGACCTCTACTCTTATAGAAGACCTTATGCAGAACAAGATGTCACGGACGGTGCTTGCGGCCCTCTTGCTCTTCACGACCGCGGTGGCCGCCCAGGTGCCGGCGGCCACTGCCGACGCACCCGAACTGCTGCCCCACCCCTGGGTGACGCTGCCCACGTCGCGCACGGCCGAGTCCTATTTCACCAACCTCAAGGACGGGGAGGTGAGGGAAGCGCCACTGGTTGTGCGTTTCGGCCTGTCCATGCGCGGCATCGTGCCGGCCGGCAAGACGGCTGGCCGCGCCGGACACCACCACCTGCTGGTGAACCAGTCCCTGCCGCTGGACTTCAACAAGCCGCTGCCCTTCACCGAGAAGTACATCCACTTCGGCAAGGGACAGATGGAAACGGTGCTGAACCTGCCGCCGGGCAAGTACGAACTGCGCATGCTGCTGGCTGACCAGGGCCACATCCCCTTTTTCGTCTACAGCAAACCCCTGAGCCTGACCATCAGCAAGCAGAACCAGGACGTGACGCCGGCCAGCCTGCTGGGCCCGGCGCGCATCGAGATCCAGAGCCCGGCTGACCAGGAAGCGGTGCGTCCGCCCTTCCGTGTCCAGTTCCATGCCAGCGGCTACAACATCTCCCACATCGGGGCCAAGGCGGCTGACACGGGCCACTTCCGCCTGCTGATGGAGCGTAGCGGCCGCAAGCCGGAGGTGATGAACTTCACGGCGGGGCAGACGGAAGTCTGGCTCAACCCGCCCGTCGATGACTACACCCTGCGCCTGGAACTGGTCAGCACCACGGCGGCCGGCAACGTGATGACCCGCTCCGAGCCGGTCGCCGTCAAGGTCGTCGCGCGCTGAAGTCTCAGCTGGCGCCTTCACCGGCCTCGCGCCGGCTCGATACGCCGGGGGTGCTCCCGGGCTGGTAGATCTCGTAGTGGTTGCGCCCGCTGCGTTTGGCGGTGTACATGGCCTGGTCGGCATGGCTCATCAGGGTCTGGGGATCCTGCCCGTGGTCGGGACAGAGGGCCAGGCCCATGCTGGCCGCCACGGTGACGACCGGAGAGTCCGGCAGATCTCCCAGGCGCACAGGCAGGGCCACGCTGGCCAGGATCTTCTGCACCAGGTGGTGCAGGTCCGTGTCGTGTTCCACGTCGGCGAACAGCAGCACGAATTCATCACCCGCCAGCCGGCAGACCGTGTCGGAAGCGCGCAGCGCTGTCAGCAGGCGACGCGCCACACGCTTGAGCAGCAGGTCACCGGCATGGTGGCCGTGTGTGTCGTTGACCGCCTTGAAGTGGTCCAGGTCCAGGAAACCGATGGCAAAGCGCGTGCCATGCCGTGCGTGCTGCACGCAGCTGCGTTCCAGCCGGTCCTGCAGCAGCACACGGTTGGGCAGGCCGGTCAGCGGGTCGTGGGCGGCGTAGTAGCTCAGGGCCTGCAGGCGCTTTTTCTCGGTCACGTCCTGCAGCACAGCCAGGCTGTGCAGGGGCTGGCCGTCCTTGTCGTAGAGCCATATGGCCGAGAGCAGCACGTCCAGCACGCGGCCGTCGCGCGCGCGCATCTGGTATTCGATGTTGTCGCAGCGGCCGTTGCGCTTGGCTTGCGGAATCACGACATCACGCGCATAACGTGCCGTTTCCGGCGTCATGAACTCGGTCGTGTGATGGCCCAGCACCTCGCGTTCTTCGTACCCCAGGGTCTGGAGCCAGAGTTCGCTGACGCTGAGGATCCGGCCCTGCGGGTCGATCGAATGCATCAGGGCCGGTGTGCGCGTGTAGAGCGAGCGAAAGCGCTGCTCGTTGGCGAGCAGATGCCGCATGGCCTGGGTCTGGCCTTCCATCGAGCTCGACAGCAGCAGGCCGGGCAGCAGGCTGGCGATGACCGAGAGCTGGTAGAGGCCGGGTTCCCACCAGGCGACCGCGGGCGGCGGGACCAGCATGCCCGTGGTGTGCAGCAGTGCCAGCAGGACCGTGTTGACCAGGGTGGCCAGGGTGGTGACGGCGAAGCTGGTTTGCGTCGCCACCAGAACCAGGCCGATGCTCATCACCACGAAGGGACGCGGCAGCGTGGTCATGGCCAGCAGGGTGATGGCTGCGCTGAGTACCAGATAAGCGATGGTGCGGGGCTGACGCAGTGACCGGCGCAAAGCGGCCGTGCCGAGCAGCCAGATGGCCAAGACCAGCGGCAGCACGGCCACGCTGCCGATCAGGCTGCCGGCAAACCACTCGGTCCAGGCTTCGGTAAATGGGTGCGTCGGCGCTGCGACCAGGGCCGCCCCGACAAAGGCACTGCAGAAGGTGGGCAGCAAGGCGCCCAGCACGAGCACACGACCGAAACGCCCGGGCTGGCGCAGCGTGTCGGCGTTCATGCCCAGGTGGCGCAGCAGCACGGCTGCCAGCAGCATTTCGGCGGCGTTGCCCGGCACGAAGGCGACGGCATCGAGGCCGGGCTGCAGCGCCCAGCGCCAGGCACCCGGCAGGGTGCCCAGATTGACCAGCAGGTTGACCAGGCCCAGGGCCAGCAGCATGGGCAGCCAGCGCCGGGACGGCAAGGCCAGCAGGGCCACGGTGCCGATGGGGTTGGCAAACCAGGGGGCGGCGATCTGGCCCGGCCGGGCCGAGAGCCAGATGGACAGCAGGGCCGCCAGACCGTAAAGCACGAGGACCAGCAGGGCCTGGCGCAGTGTGAGCGCTGGTTCGGAGGCGGCGGGGCTCATGGCATGGGCTTGCGACGCAGGCGCCTGCGCACGATCAGCATGCCGACCAGGCGGCGGGGCCATCCGTTCAAGCCTGGACAGAAGTTGGAGACGACTGACATCGACGCGACGACCTCCCCGGCCGTGAGGGAGGAAGTGGGGCTCCTCCTGTTCCCGCGACTCAGTATACGTAGATTGACGGCTGCGGCCAGCCCGTCGCCCGGCGCCGCTTCAGGGCGGCAGGTGCTGCAGCAGGGCCTGCGCGACTTCGGCAAAACCGCCGCCCCGCTCCAGGCGTGTGATGTAGCGCGGCTTGTGGCTGAGCTGGGCCTCGAAACGCCGGATGTTGGCCACACCCACGCTGTGCGGGAAGTGCTGGAACATCAGCTGGTCGTTGGTGGAGTCGCCCACGTAGACCCAGTGCTCGATTTCCGCATCGAGATCGCGGCCCAGCAGCTCGCGCACGATCCAGCGTGCGCCGGCCAGCTTGTCATGCGCGCCGATCCAGCCGTTGATGTGGATGCTGCTGACCGTGGCGTGCAGGCCCTCGCGGCGCATGAGGGCCACCACCTGGTCGATGCGCTCCGGCGGCAGGTGGCTGAACTCGCTGTGGTCGATGGCGATGTCGGTCTCTCGGCCCGGGCTGTCCTGTGCCAGCGTGGCGCCGGCCACCTCGCGCAGCACCTGCTGCGCTACCTCTTGCAGGCGGGCGTAGTTCGTGGCGCGCGTGGCCGCGTCTTGCTGGTAGATCTTGCGCGTGCCGCCGTCCACCAGCGCCACCGCGCCGTTCTCGGCCACGATGGCGTCCACCGGCCAGCTCTGCGCAAAGGGAACGCTCCAGCCCACCGGCCGGCCGGTGACGGGGATCACGTGCAGGCCGGCCGCGCGCAGCGCGTGCAGGGCCTGCAGCGCGTCAGGGGTGATGGCGCCTTCGGTGGTCAGCGTGTCGTCGATGTCGGTGAGCACGCCGTGGATGGTGCGGCGCTGCTCGGCGGGCCAGTCGGATAAGGGGTGCATGCGGAGTTCAAGCAAAATCGCAGCCACTTTAACTGAGACGTCCAAAACGCTATGAAAGAGAACGAGCTGCCCGTGCAGGGCACCCAGCACTGGGTGTTGCAGGACGAGGTGCGCCTCTTCCTCTGGGAGAAATACCAGGGCAGTCCCCAGGGCAAGCCCGTGCTGGTGCTGGCCCACGGCTCGGCCACGGCGGGCCGTGAGACCTTCGACCTCAGGGTGCCGGGCCACCCGGAGTACAGCCTGATGGACTTTCTGGCCAAGCAGGGCTTCGACGTCTTTGCGCCCGACATGCGGGGCTTCGGCAGCTCCACCAAACCCGAGGGGCATATCACGACCGAGCAGGCCGCCGGCGATCTGAGTGCCGTGGTCGATTTCATCCTCAAGCTGCGCGGCGTCTCGCAAGTGCACTTGCTGGCCTGGTCCTGGGGCACGCAGTACGGCGGCCAGTTCGTGATGGCGCATCCCGAAAAGGTAAAGCGTTACGCAGCCTATGCCCAGATGCATGCCAGGAGCCCGGACCTGGAGGCGCGCCGCGAACGGCTGGCGACCTTCCAGCGCGCACCGTACATCCGCATCACGGAACAAGGCTGGAAGCTGCGCTTCAACTCCCTCACGCCCCCGGAGGTCAATGACCCGGTGGTGATGGACGCTTTCGCCAAGGCCGCCGCTCTGGTCGAGCTCAAATCACCCACGGGTCCGCAGGTGGACCTGCTCACGCGCCAGCCGCTGATCGACGCGAGCAAGATCACCGTCCCGACGATGATGATTCACGGCCAGTACGACGACGTGGCGGATCTGCCCGGACTGCTGCCCTTTTTCACGGCGCTGCCGAATCCGGACAAGCAGTACACCGTGGTGCCCGAGGGTGGGCACATGCTGCACCTGCAGAAAGGCCATGCGCGCTTGCAGCGCGCGGTGGCGGATTGGTTCGCTGCGCCCTGATCAGCCCGCGCTCTGCAACGCCAGCCCCGCATGCTCCCGCAGCGGATGGAAATGGATCTTCGGAAACCGCTCCTGCGCCAGCCGCACGTCATACGGTGAGGTGCACAGATAAGCCAGCGTATCCGCCGCATCACGCGCCATGCGCGTGGGATAGGCGTCCACAAAAGCCTTGAGCTCGGCCGGTGTGTCGGCGGTGATCCAGCGCGCGCCGGTGTACTGGCAGCCTTCCAGCCGCACGTCGGCGTCGTACTCGCCCTTCAGGCGGTGCTGCACCACCTCGAACTGCAGTTGGCCGACAGCACCAAGCAGCATGTTGCCGCCCATCTCGGGGCGGAAGACCTGGATGGCGCCTTCCTCGCCGAGCTGGGCCAGGCCCTGCTGCAGTTGTTTGGTGCGCAGCGGGTTCTTGAGCACCACAGTCATGAAGAGTTCGGGGGCGAAGAAGGGCAGGCCGGTGTACTGCAGGGCGATGGAGCCGTCGGTGATGGTGTCACCCAGCTGCACGCCGCCGTGGGTGGTGAAGCCCACGATGTCGCCGGCATAGGCCTCTTCCACCGCCTCGCGGCGCTGGCTCATGAAGGTCACCACGCTGGTGGGGCGCAGCTCCTTGGCCGAGCGCTGCACCTTGAGCTTCATGCCCGGCGCGTACTTGCCTGAGCAGACGCGCACGAAGGCGATACGGTCGCGGTGGTTGGCGTCCATGTTCGCCTGCACCTTGAACACCACGCCGGAGAAGGCCTCGTCGTCGGGCTGCATCTCTTTCACGACCGGCTGCTTGTTCACCACCAGCGAGCTGGTGCGCGGGCCGGGCGAGGGCGCCAGGTCCACCAGCGCGTCCAGCACCTCCATGACACCGAAGTTGTTCACGCCCGAGCCGAAGAACACAGGAGTCTGCTTGCCGGCGAGGAAGGCTGCGCGGTCAAACGTCGGCGAGGCGCCGGTGGCCAGTTCCATGCTTTCTTCGGCGGCTTCGAACTCGGAGCCGAAGCGCTTGATCAGATTGTCGCGGTCGCTCAGCGGCACCGTGTCGAAGTCCTGCGGGCGGCGTTCGCTGCCCGATTCGAAGACCGTCATGGCCTGGGTGCGCAGGTTGATGATGCCGCCGAAGCTCTTGCCCTGGCCGACCGGCCAGGTCATGGGCACGCAGGGCATGCCCAGCTCGCGTTCCACTTCGTCCAGGATGTCCAGCGGGTCGCGCACCTCGCGGTCCATCTTGTTGACGAAGGTGATGATGGGCGTGTCGCGCTGGCGGCAGACCTCGATCAGGCGGCGGGTCTGAGCCTCCACGCCGTTGGCCGCGTCGATCACCATCAGCGCCGAGTCCACAGCGGTCAGCACGCGGTAGGTGTCTTCGGAGAAGTCCTTGTGGCCGGGCGTGTCCAGCAGGTTGATCACGTGGTCGCGGTACTGCATCTGCATCACCGAGCTGGCCACCGAGATGCCGCGCTGTTTCTCGATTTCCATCCAATCCGAGGTGGCATGGCGCGAGGCCTTGCGCGCCTTCACCGAGCCGGCGATCTGGATCGCGCCCGAGAACAGCAGCAGCTTCTCGGTCAGCGTCGTTTTACCGGCGTCGGGGTGCGAGATGATGGCAAAGGTACGGCGGCGCCGGGTTTCGGGGGCGTAGGACACAGGGGTTCCAGAAGCTAGGGGCGGCGCGTGGCGCAGCCAGGATGGAGGAGCGGGTCGCCGACTCTGCCCGGGGGCAGGCGGCAGCCAGGGTGGCAATTTTAACCGGCCGGTCTTGTACAGTCGCCTGGAAGCAGCTCGCAGCGACAGGAGGCATCCATGGTTCTTCAGCAAACACTGGGCATGGCCTTGCCCCTCATCCAGGCGCCCATGGCCGGCGTGCAGGACAGTGCGCTGGCTGTTGCCGTCTCGAATGCCGGGGGGCTGGGGTCACTGCCCTGCGCCATGCTCGGGCCGGACGCGATGCGGGCCGAGCTGGGCAAGATCCGCGCGCAGACCGACCGGCCCTACAACGTCAACTTCTTCTGCCATCGTCCGCCGGCCCCGGATGCGATGCGCGAGGCGCTGTGGCGGCAGAACCTGGCCCACTACTACCGCGAGTTCGACATCGACCCGGCGACCCTGTCCACGGGACCCGGCCGCCTGCCTTTTGATGCCGCTACGGCTGAACTGCTGGCCGAATTCAAGCCGCCGGTGCTGAGTTTCCATTTCGGCCTGCCCGATGAATCCTTGCTGGCGCGCGTACGCAGCTGGGGCGCCAAGATCCTGTCCTCGGCGACCACGGTGGACGAGGCGCGCTGGCTGGAGGCGCGCGGCGTGGACGTGATCATTGCCCAGGGGCTGGAAGCCGGCGGCCACCGCGGCATGTTCCTGAGCGAGGACCTGAGCACCCAGGTCGGCACCTTCGCGCTGCTGCCGCAGGTCGTGCGGGCGGTGCGGGTGCCGGTGGTCGCCGCCGGCGGCATCAGCGATGCCGCTGGTGTGCGGGCTGCCCTGGCCCTGGGTGCGGCAGGGGTGCAGGTGGGCACGGCCTACCTGCTGTGCCCGGAAGCCACCACCAGCGCCGTGCACCGGGCCGCCCTGCAGAGCCCGGCGGCCACGCATACGGCCCTGACCAATCTCTACACCGGCCGCCCGGCGCGCGGCATCCTGACCCGGCTGATGCGTGAGCAGGGCCCGATGAATGCCATGGCCCCCGCCTTCCCGCTGGCCACGGCGGCAGTGGCCCCCCTGCGAGCCAAAGCGGAAGCCGCGGGCAACGGGGATTTCTCGCCCCTCTGGGCTGGGCAAAACACCAGTGCTTGCCGTCCGGTGCCGGCGGCGCAGCTGACGCGTGAGCTGGCCAGCCCTTGATCGCTTGACCAGCGCAAAAGCTTCAGGCTCCGTATAATCACGCCTTTCCGAGGAGCGTTGCAGCTCGTCCCGCCTGTTTCACCAGGCCGACGGGTGAGGCTCGGAACCCGGGGCTGGGGCTTACCCAGTGCCCCGCCTTCCAACTGCGCTCACCCACTGGTTTGCTGTGAGGTGAGTCTGCCTTCCCCTTGCACAGCCAGTGGTGTTCAACCTTTAGCAGGAGTACACCATGAGTGCCGTTCTCAAACCCGCCCAAGACTACGTTGTTGCCGACCTGACGCTGGCCGACTGGGGCCGCAAGGAAATCCGCATCGCCGAGACCGAGATGCCCGGCCTGATGGCCATCCGCGAAGAGTTCGCGGCCAAGCAGCCCCTGAAGGGCGCGCGCATCACCGGCTCCCTGCACATGACCATCCAGACAGCGGTGCTGGTGGAAACGCTGGAAGCCCTGGGCGCCGAAGTGCGCTGGGCCTCGTGCAACATCTTCTCCACGCAGGACCACGCCGCCGCCGCCCTGGTGGCCAAGGGCACGCCGGTCTTCGCCTACAAGGGCGAGACCCTGAAGGACTACTGGGACTACACCCACCGCATCTTCGACTTCGGCCCCAAGGGCGCGGACGGCGAAGGCCCGAACATGATCTTGGACGATGGCGGTGACGCCACCCTGCTGATGCACCTGGGCAAGAACGCCGAGAAGGATGCCTCGCTGATCGCCAACCCCAAGAGCGAGGAAGAGCGCGAGCTGTTCTCCGCCATCAAGGCCAAGCTGGCCGTGGACCCCACCTGGTACAGCCGCAAGGGCGCCCAGATCATCGGCGTGACCGAAGAGACCACCACCGGCGTGCACCGCCTCAAGGAAATGTCCGCCAAGGGCACCCTGATGTTCCGCGCCATCAACGTCAACGACTCGGTGACCAAGAGCAAGTTCGACAACCTCTATGGTTGCCGCGAGTCCCTGGTGGACGGCATCAAGCGCGCCACCGACGTGATGATCGCCGGCAAGGTGGCCTGCGTGGCCGGCTACGGCGACGTGGGCAAGGGCTCGGCCCAGGCCCTGCGCGCCCTCTCCGCCCAGGTCTGGGTGACCGAGATCGACCCCATCAACGCCCTGCAGGCTGCCATGGAAGGCTACAAGGTCGTGACCATGGAGTACGCCGCCGACAAGGCCGACATCTTCGTGACGACGACCGGCAACAAGGACGTCATCACCTATGAGCACATGGCCAAGATGAAAGACCAGGCCATCGTCTGCAACATCGGTCACTTCGACAACGAGATCCAGGTCGCCACGCTGGAGACCAAGTGCAAGTGGGAAGAGATCAAGCCCCAGGTGGACCACGTGATCTTCCCGGACGGCAAGCGCATCATCCTGCTGGCCAAGGGCCGCCTGGTGAACCTGGGCTGCGGCACGGGTCACCCGAGCTTCGTGATGAGCTCCTCCTTCGCCAACCAGACCATTGCCCAGATTGAGCTGTTCACGCACAGCGATTTCTACGAACAGGGCAAGGTCTATGTGCTGCCCAAGCACCTGGACGAGAAGGTCGCGCGCCTGCACCTGAAGAAGGTCGGCGCCATGCTGACCGAGCTGAGCGACGAGCAGGCGGCCTACATCGGCGTGCCGAAGCAGGGCCCGTACAAGCCGGATACGTATCGTTATTGATGCGCATTGATCAACTGCTGGTCCAGCGCCAACTCGCCAGCACCCGTTCCCAGGCCCAGCGCCTGATCGCGGGTGGGGTGGAGTGGCTGCAGGGCGAGGCGTGGAAACGTGTCGCCAAGAACGGCGATGAGGTGCCGGACGACGCGCAGCTGCGCCTGCTCGACGACGCCGAAGCCCGCTACGTTTCGCGTGGTGGCCTCAAGCTGGAGGCCGCGCTCCAGCGCGTCGGCCTGTCGGTGCAGGGATGCACCTGCCTGGATGTCGGCCAGTCCACCGGCGGCTTCACCGATTGCCTGTTGCAGGCAGGGGCCGAGCGCGTGGTGGGGCTGGACGTGGGGCAGGCGCAATTGCACGCCAGCCTGCGCGACGATCCCCGCGTGCTCTGCATCGAGAAGGTCAATGCGCGTGACCCCGAGGCGATCGCCGAGGCCCTGGCTGGGGACGAGGTGCTCGAGACAGGCTTCGACCTGCTGGTGGGGGACCTGTCCTTCATCTCGCAGACCCTGGTGCTGCCGGCCGTGGTGCCGCTGCTCAAGTCCGGCGGCCACCTGCTGATGCTGGTCAAGCCGCAGTTCGAACTGCAGCCGGGCCAGGTGGGCAAGGGCGGCATCGTGCGCGATGCCTCGCTCTACGCCTTTGTCGAGCAGCGCCTGCGCGATGCCTGCGCGGCCCTGGACCTGGCGGTGCAGGACTGGTTCGACTCGCCCATCGAGGGCGGCGACGGCAACCGCGAATTTTTCATCCACGCCATCAAGTGAAGAGGCCGCCATGAGCCTGCAACAACTGCCCCTGAGCATCGAATTCTTTCCGCCCAAGACGCCCGAGGGCGTGGAGAAGCTGCGCGTCGTGCGCCAGCAGCTCAAGGCCTTGAAGCCCGAGTTCTGCTCGGTCACCTACGGTGCCGGTGGCTCCACGCAGGAAGGCACGTTTGCCGCCGTGCGCGAGATCCTGGCCGAGGGCATGGACGCGGCCTCGCACATCTCCTGCATTGGCGCCACCCAGGCCACCATGCGCGAGAACCTGGCCACGCTCAAGGCCATGGGCGTCAAACGCCTGGTCACCTTGCGCGGGGACCTGCCCAGCGGCTACGGTGCCGGCGGTGAGTTCCAGTACGCCAGCGATCTGGTGGCCTTCATCCGCGCCGAGACCGGCGACCACTTCCACATCGAGGTGGCGGCTTATCCGGAAATCCATCCGCAGGCCAAGTCGCCGGCGGCCGACCTGCAGGCCTTCGTCACCAAGGTGAAAGCCGGCGCCGATTCGGCCATCACGCAGTATTTCTACAACGCCGACGCCTATTTCCGCTTCGTCGAAGAGGCGGACGCGCTGGGTGTGACGGTGCCGGTGGTGCCGGGCATCATGCCCATCACCAGTTCCACGCAACTGATGCGTTTTTCGGACGCCTGTGGCGCCGAGATCCCGCGCTGGATCCGCCTGCGCCTGCAGGCCTTTGGCGACGACACGGCGTCCATCAAGGCCTTCGGCCTGGACGTGGTGACGGAACTGTGCGAACAGCTGCGCGCCGGTGGCGCGCCGGCCCTGCACTTCTACAGCATGAACCAGAGCGTGGCCACGCTGGAGATCTGCAAGCGCCTGGGGCTCTGAGCGCGTTTACCGGTTGGTCCGCGTCACCAGGTAGATGCCCGGCAGCACCAGCGCCAGCCCCCAGAAGTGAAAGCTGCTGAGGCCTTCGCCCAGGACCAGCCAGGCCATGGCGGCGGTGTAGATGGGGCCCAGGTAGAGCACCACACTCACGCGTGCTGCCCCCAGTTCACGCTGCATGACCGAGTGCGCCAGGTAGGCGCCGAAGCCGGGAATGACTGCGGCGAGGGCGGCCAGCGTGAGGCCCGTGCCTGACAAGGCGGGCAGCGGGCTGTGCGCGATTTCCCACAGGGCAAAGGGCAGGTTGACCAGTGCGCCGGCCAGGCTGATGACGGCCAGCTGCGCCGCAGCGCCCAGCGGGCTGGGCCATTTCCTGAGCAGCAACGCGTAGCCTGTCCAGGCCAGCGTGGCGGCCAGGATCCAGCCGTCCCCCGGGACGAACTGCACCTCGGCCAGCGCGCTCCATTGCCCCTTGAACACCACATGCAGGACACCCGTCAGGGCGAGCCCCACGCCCAGGGCCTGGCGCGGCTGAAAACGCTCGCCCAGCCACAGCGCCGAGGCCAGCACGATGAGGATGGGAGAGATCGCGTAGATCAGGCCGATGTTGGCGGCGCTGGTGGTCTGTCCGCCGATATAGACCCAGGCGCCGCAGATCCACATGCCGAGGGCGCCGAGCACGAGGTAATGTTTCCAGTCGGCCAGCACCTGGCGCCGGTGCGTCCAGATCTCGGCGTGGGTGCCCAGGGCAAAGAGCCCGCTGGCCAGCAGCCAGCGCAGCATGGCCAGCAGGTGCGGTTCGATCACGCCTGTGGCCTGGCGTGCGATCAGGGCGTTGACGGCCCAGAGCGCGGGCGTGATGAAAAGCAGCGCCAGGGCCAGGCGGCGGCGGGAGAGGGCACTCATGCGAGGGACCGGCGCGGACTCAGCCGCCGCTGTCCAGCGTGAAAGCGGCGTTGCGGTCCTGGCCCAGCAGCTTGACCAGTTGTGGCAGCGCGGGTTGCAGTGCGCCCTTGAGGGTGTGGGGCGGATTGATCACGAACATGCCGCTGGCCGGCAGGCCAGGGCGTTTGGTCTCTCCCGTGGCATCGCTGGTGAGCTTGCTGGACTTGACCGTCAGCGTGGCGTGCAGCCAGGGCTTGCCGGCCTTGGTGGCCAGGGTCTTGAGCCGGCGCGGCAGGTCGTGCGCCTCGGGTCGCGGGATGATGGGGTACCACACGGCATAGGTGCCGGTGGCAAAACGCTTGAGTGCATCGGCCACCATGGCCGCCACGCGCGGATAGTCGTTCTTGATCTCGTAGCTCGGGTCGCAAAGCAGCAGCGCGCGGCGTGCAGGCGGCGGCAGGAATTTGTTCACGCAGCCAAAGCCGTCCTCACGCAGCACAACCACCTGACGCCCTGCATGGAGCTGCGCCACATTGGCGTCCAGGGTCTTGGCATCGGTGGGGTGCAGCTCATAGAGTTTGAGCAGGTCGTGTTCACGCAGCAGGCGCTGGATGATGAAGGGCGAGCCAGGGTAGACGCGTGAACTGCCCTTGCTGTTGAAGCTGGCGACCAGATCCAGATACTCCTGCAGGGCGGGCGCCAGCGGCTCGCTGTCGGGGGCGGCAAGCAGGCGCTGGATGCCGTCCACCGCCTCGCCGCTGGTCTCGGCAAACTCGCTGTCGAGCCGGTACAGGCCGGCGCCGGCGTGGGTGTCGAGCACCGTCAGGGCGGCCTCTTTTTGCGTCAGGTGGCGCAGCATGGCAATCAGCACGGTGTGCTTGAGCACATCGGCGTGGTTGCCGGCATGGAAGGCGTGGCGGTAGCTGAACATGGTAAGAGGATGTTAATGACGGGGCGGCCGTGTCCGGGACGCCTGCGTTCCATGCAAGAATCATCCGTTATGGCCGATATTCTCCCTGATCCTGCCCAGCCTGCGGCGCCCAAACCGGCGCAGCCGGTGTCGCACGTGGACGCCTTGCCGCCCGGCACGCGCCTGGCCGAGTTCGAGGTGCAGGGTCTGCTGGGGGTGGGCGGTTTCGGCCTGGTCTACCGCGCCTACGACACCTCCCTGCAGCGGGCCGTGGCCATCAAGGAATACATGCCGGCGGCGCTGGCCGCCCGGCTGGACGGCACCACGGTTTCGGTGCGTTCCTCGGCCGACCAGTCCACCTACCAGTCCGGCCTGCAGTCCTTCATTGCTGAAGCGCGCCTGCTGGCGCAGTTCGACCACCCCTCGCTGGTCAAGGTCTACCGCTTCTGGGAAGCCAATAACACGGCCTACATGGTCATGCCCTTGTACAGCGGTATGACGCTCAAGCAGGCGCGGGCCCAGATGGCGGCGCCACCGCCTGAAGCGTGGCTGCGTACCGTGCTCTGGTCTGCCCTGCAGGGCTTGCATGTGCTGCACCGCAACGATGCGCTGCACCGTGATATCTCGCCCGACAACATCTTCCTGCAGGACATGGGTCCTCCCGTGCTGCTGGACTTGGGCGCGGCGCGGCGCGCCATCAGCGACAAGTCGCACAAGCTCACCGCCATCCTCAAGGTCAATTACGCGCCGATCGAGCAGTACGCCGAGGCCGAGGACCTGAAGCAGGGCCCCTGGACCGATCTCTACGCCCTGGCGGCCGTGGTCTACAGCTGCCTGCGCAACGACCCGCCGCTGCCAGCCACGGCGCGCGTGGTGCGTGACAGCATGCCGTCCGTGCGCAGCGTGGTGGCGACGGTGAAGGAACATTTCGGCCTGAGCTACTCGGACGAATTCGTGCGGACCATCCAGCACGCCCTGGCCGTGCAACCCGCCGATCGGCCGCAGAACCTGGCGGCCTTTGTGACCGAGATGAAGCTCAAGGCCCCGCCCCGGCTGAGCAAATTCGACTGGCGCGCGGAGCTCGGAACCTCCCTGCGCACCGACGAAGAGGAATACAACTCCCGCCAGTTCTGGCATACCCAGCCGCAGACGATACGGGATCCTGCCTCGTCGGCACGGGCCGCGAAGGCGGGTGAGCGCCGTGGCCGTTTTGCGCGCTGGGTCAAGCCCATGGGCCTGGGGCTGGTTTTGCTGATCGGGGGGGCGCTCCTCTGGGGCTGGTTGGCGGGTGAGGGGGGCTGGCGTGATCGCCTGGTGATGGCCCGTCCGGAGCCTGCCGCCGCGCCGGTGCCGGTGGCCCCGCCTGCGCCTGCGGATGTGCCCTCATCGTCCGGGCCTGCGGGCGAAGCGACGCCCCCACCCCAGCCGCCCGCTGCGCCTGTAGCGGTGGCGACCCCGGCACCGAAGGCGCCGGTCAGCCCGGTCACGACCTCACCGGCGCCCCAGCCGCGTCCGGCCGCCAGGGCCGTGCCCAGGGAGGCCCCGCCTGTCGTCCGTTCCCCGGCCCGGCCTGCTGTGCCGGAAGCGCCGCCCAAGGCAGCAAGTACGCCCGCAGCCCAGGAAACGGCCCCGATCACGAACAAGGCCTTGTGTACGGACGCCAATTTTTTCACCCGCCCCATGTGCATCCATCTCGAATGCCAGAAGGCGGAGAACCTGCAGTTGCCGGTATGCATCGAGAACCGGCAGCGTTATCCGGACGGCGCCGGCCCGAACCAGTGACGGGCCTGACCGCGGGTGCCCGCTGCTGTCGTGCCGGCCGCAGCAAGCCCGTGCCCTGGCCGTGAGGCCGGCATTCCATGCAAGAATCATTTCCTATGGCCGACATCCCGCTTGATACCGCTCCACCGGCTGCGCCGCAACCGGCGCAGCCGGTGGTGCATCTGGACGCGCTGCCACCCGGTACGCGCCTGGCCGAGTTCGAGGTGCAGGGCCTGCTGGGGGTGGGCGGTTTCGGCCTGGTCTACCGTGCCTACGACCATTCGCTGCATCGTCTGGTGGCCATCAAGGAGTACATGCCGTCGGCGCTGGCGGCGCGCCAGGATGGCCTGCTGCTGTCGATCCGCTCCTCGGCCGACCAGTCCACCTACCAGGCGGGCCTGCAGTCCTTCATTGCTGAAGCGCGCCTGCTGGCGCAGTTCGACCATCCCTCGCTGGTCAAGGTCTACCGTTTCTGGGAGGCCAACAACACGGCCTATATGGCCATGCCCCTGTACAGCGGCATGACGCTCAAGCAGGCGCGCACCCAGATGGCGGTGCCGCCGCCCGAAGACTGGCTGCGCACCATGTTGTGGTCCATCCTGCAGGCCCTGCAGGTGCTGCACGAGCAGAACATGCTGCACCGCGACGTTTCGCCCGACAACATCTTCCTGCAGGACATCGGGCCGCCGGTGCTGCTGGACCTGGGCGCGGCGCGGCGCGCCATCAGCGACCGGTCACGCAAGCTCACCGCCATCCTCAAGGTCAACTACGCGCCGATCGAGCAGTACGCCGAGGCCGAGGACCTGAAGCAGGGCCCCTGGACCGATCTCTACGCCCTGGCGGCGGTGGTCTACGGCTGCCTGCGCAACGACCCGCCACTGCCGGCCACGGCGCGCGTGGTGCGTGACAGCATGCCTTCCGTGGCCAGCGTGGCCGACACGGTGCAGGAGCACTTCGGACAGGCGTATTCGGCCGCTTTTGTGCAGACCATCAGCCATGCGCTGGCCCTGCAGCCGGCCGGGCGGCCGCAGAGCGTGCATGAATTCGTGCAGGAGATGGGCTTGCAGGCACCGGCGGGGCTGGGCAAGTTCGACTGGCGTTCCGCGCTGGGGGTCGATCTGCTGCCTGATCTCAAGGCCTCCCCGGACTCAGACTCGCAGACGCAGACGCGGACGCAGACGCAGACGCAGACGCAGACGCAGACGCAGACCGAGCCGGTGGCGGTCAGCCCGCCCGAGCGGCGCCGGCGTGGGCGGACTTGGGGCCTGATGGGCGCGGCGGCCCTGTTGACGGTCCTGGGTATCTACTGGGGCTTGTCCGCTGACGCACCCTTGGTGGCTGCGCCGGATCCGGCCCCGATGCCGGCGCCTGTCGTGGCCCGTTCGTCCGTGCCGGAGCCGGTGGCATCTGACCCCACGGACCCCTGGCCTGTGGCCACCGAGGGGGAGGCGCCTGCAGCGCAGACCGGCGAGATGCGCCCATCCTCCCCCCCGCAGCCCCAGCCGCCACCCCGGCCCCTGCCCCTCGGGCTGTGGCGCGTTCCGCCAAACCGGCCCCCAAGAATTTGTGTGTGGACGCTAACTTGTTTGCCCGGCCCCTGTGCCTGTTCCGGGAATGCCTGAAGAAAGAGAACTTCAACCATCCGGTCTGCGTCGAAAGTCGCCGCTCGGTCAATCAGCCGGCCCAATCGCCCTGAGCCCAATCTGGCCCGGGCCCGCCAGCGGGCCAAAACTCGTATAATGGCGGGCTTCGCAGCGCTTTTGTGGCCCCGCGGCGAAGGCTTACATCCCACCTAAGAGATTCCCGACAGAGGAAAACCGACCGTGGAAAAGGGCTGCCCAAACCCTCTTTTGCAGAGAAAAACTCATGACCAAAACGATCAGCGCGAAACCCGCTGACGTGAAGCACGAGTGGTTTGTGATTGACGCGACCGACAAGGTCCTCGGACGAGTAGCCAGCGAAGTTGCTCTCCGTTTGCGCGGCAAACACAAGGCCATTTACACGCCTCACGTCGATACCGGTGACTTCATCGTCATCATCAACGCAGCCAAGCTGCGCGTGACCGGTACCAAGGAACTCGACAAGGTTTATTACCGCCACTCCGGTTTCCCCGGCGGCATCTACGCCACCAACTTCCGCGACATGCAGGCCAAGCATCCCGGCCGCGCACTCGAGAAGGCCGTCAAGGGCATGCTGCCCAAGGGCCCGCTCGGTTACGCCATGATCAAGAAGCTCAAGGTGTACGGTGGTGCTGAGCACCCGCACACCGCCCAGCAACCGCAAGTGTTGGAACTCTAAGGAGCCTTGAGATGATTGGTGAATGGAACAATGGCACCGGCCGTCGCAAATCCAGCGTCGCCCGCGTGTTTCTGAAAAAAGGCACTGGCAAGATCACGGTCAACGGCAAGGATATCCAGGAATATTTCGGCCGCGAAACCTCGATCATGATTGCCAAGCAGCCGCTCTTGCTGACCAACCACGGCGAGACCTTCGACGTGCAGGTCAATGTGCACGGCGGCGGTGAGTCCGGCCAGGCCGGCGCTACCCGCCACGGCATCACGCGCGCGCTGATCGACTACGACGCTTCCCTGAAGCCCGTGCTGTCGCAAGCCGGCTTCGTGACCCGCGACGCCCGCGAGGTCGAGCGCAAGAAGGTCGGTCTGCACTCTGCACGCCGTCGCAAGCAGTTCAGCAAGCGTTAAGCCTGCCGGTTGCCCGCAAGGGCAACAAACTGTTGCAAAACCGGGGCCGCCAGGATGGAAATTCTGGCGGCCCTTGTCTTTGTGGCTGCTAGACTCATTGGCTTATGCGATTGCGACTGCTTCTCCGCCGCCTGACGGTCAGTGCACCGCGCATGTCCGTGCGCAGTGCTCTCCCTTGGCCCTTTCGCTGGATCGGTGCGGCCGTCGTGCTCGGTTTCTGTGCGGCCCTCGGGCTGTGGGCCTTCGAGTTCGGCAAGGAGATTGCCGGCATCGATGACGGGCGCATCGAGTACCTTGCCCGGCTTGAGCGTGACGTGGCGGATCTGCAGCAGGAGCTGGAGATCATGAAGGAGGAGCGCAACAAGGCGCTGTCCCTGGCCAACACCTCGACCACGCTGATGACCGCGGAAAAGGCGGCCCAGGAGCGGCTCAGCACCCTCAACAAGCAACTGGAGGTCGACAACCAGCGCCTGCGCGACGACCTCGGTTTCTTCGAAAAACTCATTCCCACCGTCGGCACGGAAGCCCTGGCCATCCGTGGACTGCAGGCCGAGGTGCAGGACGGCCGCCAGGTCAAGTGGCAGGTGCTGGTGATCCAACCCTTGAAGAATGCCCCGGAGTTCTCGGGCCGGCTGGAGATCAGCTTCACGGGTTTGCAGGCGGGGCGGCCCTGGGTGGCAACCTTGCCCGGTGGGCCGCAAACGATTAAGCTGCGCCAGTACGCACGCGCCGAGGGGGTGTTCGACTTGCCGCCCCAGACCCTGGTCAAGGGGGTCAGTGTCAAGGTCATGGACGGCACCCTGGTCAAGGCCGTGCAGTCGATCAAGTTGTAATTCAAGTCTGATGGGGAAAACCAGATGTTCAGCAAGAAAAAGCAGCCCGCCATCCGCAGCCTGATTGCCGATGGCAACCATATCGAAGGGCACATTCATTTCACCGATGGACTGCGTGTCGATGGTTCGGTGGTCGGTGATGTGCGGTCCAGCGATGACAAGAACAGCATCCTGGTGATCTCCGAGACCGCCTCGATCACAGGCGAGGTGCATGCCGACCATGTCATCGTCAACGGCACGGTCAAGGGACCGGTGTATGCCCGTCGTATGCTGGAACTCCAGCCCAAGGCGCGCATCGAGGGCGATGTCTACTACACCTCCCTGGAAATGCACCAGGGGGCCATCATTGCCGGCCTGCTGCGCCCGACGCCGGCCATGATGGAGGAAAAGCCCACACTGAAGCTGGCGGCAAATAACTGAGCCCGGAATTCCCGAGCAAGCTGGTGTAGTATTGATCCAGCCTATTTTTCCCTGGAGTCTTCCATGAGCGCTGTTGCCGAATCCATCCAGACCGAGATGCCCGCCCCCATCCTGTTCACCGACAGCGCGGCCGCCAAGGTGGCCGACCTGATCGCCGAGGAAGGCAACCCCGACCTCAAGCTGCGCGTCTTCGTGCAGGGCGGCGGTTGTTCGGGCTTCCAGTATGGCTTCACCTTCGACGAAGTGGCCAACGAGGACGACACCACCATGACCAAGAATGGCGTGTCGCTGCTGATCGACGCCATGAGCTACCAGTACCTGCTGGGTGCCGAGATCGACTACAAGGAAGATCTGCAGGGCGCCCAGTTCGTCATCAAGAACCCCAACGCCAGCACCACCTGCGGCTGCGGTTCCTCCTTCTCCGTTTAAGTGGGGTCTCTCCGGCTCAGGCCGGGTAGATCGCACCCAGCACACGGGCGCCTAGTGCGCCCGTGACGCTTTGCAGGCTGCCGGTTTCCCGCTGCAGCGTCTTGCGCGCCAGCCAGGCAAAGGCGGCGGCTTCCACCTGCAGTGGCGGCAGGCCTTCCGCTTCCGAATCCACCACGCTCAGTTGGGGCAAGAGCGCCTGCAGCCTGCGCATCAGGTGCAGGTTCAGCGCGCCACCGCCACAGACGATCAGGCGCGAACTGTCCGCACCATGGCGTTGCAGTTCGGTGGCGCAGCTGAGTGCGGTCAGTTCGACCAGGGTCGCCTGGACGTCCGCTGCCGCCAGTTCACCGAAGCCGGCCATGCGATCGGCCATCCATCCAGGATTGAACAGGTCGCGCCCGGTGCTTTTGGGTGGCGGCAGGCTGAAAAATGGCTCCTGCAGCAGGCGTTCGAGCAAGGCGGCCTGGACCTGGCCGCTGGCTGACCAGCGCCCCTGATCATCGTAGGGCTGACCCGTGTGCTGCCGGCACCAGGCATCCAGCAGGGCATTGCCGGGGCCGCAATCGAAGCCCAGGACATGATCATCCTGCAGTACCGACAGGTTGGAGATGCCCCCGATGTTGAGCACGCTGACAGTTTGTCCGCGGCGGCCGAACAGGGCCTGGTGAAACGCCGGCACCAGCGGGGCCCCCTGGCCGCCGGCGGCCAGGTCGCGGCTGCGGAAATCGGCCACGACCGTGATGCCGCTCAATTCCGCCAGCAGGGCCGGGTTGTTGAGCTGCAGGGTGTAGCCGGTGCCGTCGAAGGCGCCGGGGCGATGCCGTACGGTCTGGCCATGGGCGCCGATGGCGGAGATGGCGCTGGCCGGCAGGTCGGCGCTGCGCAGCAGCTCATCCACGACCTGGGCGTAGAGACGGCTCAGCGCATTGGCGGCCAGGGCTGCACGATGCAACTCGTTGTCACCCGGGCTGTTCAGGGCCAGCAGTTCGGCCGCCAGTTCGGCGGGGAAGGGGCGATAGGCGTGCTGCAGGACGCGGGTGTGGGCGGCATCGCACAGGGCCAGCACACCGTCCACGCCGTCCAGCGAGGTGCCGGACATGAGGCCGATGTAGCGCTCGGACATGCCGGGTTCAGCGCATCGCCAGCAATTGCGCGGCCGCCAGCTGCTGGCGTGCCACGGCAGCCAGGCGGTCGAAAGCCGGGCGGGCGGCGGGCGAGACGGGAATGGACTCGCTGTTGCGTGCAATGGCCAGCGGGTTCTGGTGCCGGCCGTTGATGCGGAATTCGTAATGCAGGTGCGGGCCGGTGGCCCAGCCGGTGGCGCCGACCGAGCCGATATGCTGGCCCTGCTCGACGCGCTGGCCGCGGCGCACGGCGATGCGGCTCAGGTGGGCATACACCGTGACGTGGTTGTTGCGGTGGCGGATGAAGACCACATTGCCGAAGCCGCCCTGCGCCCCGGCGGTCTCGACCACACCGTCGCCCACGCTGCGTACCGGGGTGCCGGTGGGGGCAGCGTAGTCCACGCCCAGGTGGGCCGCCCACTTCTTGAGGATGGGGTGGAAGCGCATCTTGAAGCCGCTGGTCACACGCGAGAAAGCCAGCGGCGAAGCGAGGTAGGCGCGCTTGAGGCTTTTGCCTTCGAGCGTGTAATAGCCGCTGCGGCCCTGGGTCCGTGTGGGGCGGCCTTGTTCGACAGGCAGGGGATGGGTGGCGGTGGGCTCCTGGAACCACACGGCCTGATAGGTTTTGCCGCCGTTGACAAACTCGGCGCTCAGGACACGCCCGGCACGCAGCGGCTCGCCGTCGCCTTCCAGCACCTCGTAGACGACCGAATAGCGGTCGCCCTTGCGCAGTTCGCGATGAAAGTCGATGTCGCCGGAGAAGATCTCGGCGATCTGGATGGCCACGGCGTCCGGGATGTTGGCTTCGTCGGCCGAGGCGAACAACGAGCTGTCGATGGTGGCGCCGGCGATGCGGATGGAGGCCGTGAGCTGTGCCGTTTCCAGCCGGGACTGGAAGCCGGTGCCGGATTTCTCGATCACCAGGCGCTTGAAGCTGCCGTCGTCGTCCGGGCTCCAGCGCGCCACCAGCTTGAGCAGGGTGTTGCGCTCGCTGGCCTCGGCGCTCAGGTGGCGGCCGGTGCGACCGAGCAGGTGGCGGTGGGTCAGGGTGTCCCGGCGCATGAAGTCGGCCGCCTGCGCATCGTCCATGCCCAAGCGGCGCAGCAGTGCGTCGGGGGTGTCATTGGCGCGGGAGAGGTCGGTGCGGTAGAGGCGGTAGCTGTGGGATTCCAGCGCTGCGGTCTGCTCCGGCACAGGCAGGGGGGTGACGGTTTCGCTGACCTCGCGCACCGGCAGTTGCGCCACGTCGGGCGCCAGCGTGACCACCGCCGCGGCCAGCGCGTAGGCGCCGCCGCCCAGCAGGACCAGGGAGAGTAGCGTGGTCTTGAACGCGCGCGGGTGCTGGCTGGCGGCCCGGGACAGGGTGGCCAGAGCAGCGGACAGGGCGGGTGGCAGGGTGTATTTCAAGGATGCGGGCCCAGGCTTCGCAAGCCGCTCAGGCCGGCCGACGGGTGCCACTTAAAATCGTGGCCTCAAGGGTATTCCAAGTATATCGGCCCATGTTCGGGCTCATTCGAAAAATCTTTATGAATCAAGCGTCTGTGTCGACTTTTCCCCTCACCGACCGGGTGCGCGAGGCGCTGGCCGTGACCCGACGCGGCTGCGAGGAACTGATCCCCGAGGCCGACTGGGTGCAGAAGCTGGCGCGCTCCGAGGCCACGGGCACCCCGCTGCGCATCAAACTGGGCCTGGACCCGACCGCGCCGGACATCCACATCGGCCACACCGTGGTGCTCAACAAGATGCGCCAGTTGCAGGACCTGGGGCACCAGGTGATCTTCCTGATCGGCGACTTCACCAGCCTGATTGGCGACCCTTCCGGGCGCAACAGCACCCGCCCGCCCCTGACGCCCGAGCAGATCAAGGCCAATGCGGAGACCTACTACAGGCAGGCCAGTCTGGTGCTGGACCCGGCTAAAACCGAGATCCGCTACAACAGCGAATGGTGCATGCCCCTGGGCTCCATGGGCATGATCCAGCTGGCGGCCAAGTACACCGTGGCGCGCATGATGGAGCGCAACGATTTTCACGACCGTTTCAAGGCCGGCAACCCGATCTCGGTGCACGAGTTCCTCTACCCGCTGATGCAGGGTTACGACTCGGTGGCACTCAAGAGCGACCTGGAACTCGGTGGCACCGACCAGAAGTTCAACCTGCTGATGGGCCGGCATCTGCAGGCCGAGTATGGCCAGGAGCCGCAGTGCATCCTGACCATGCCCCTGCTCGAGGGCCTGGACGGCGTGGACAAGATGTCCAAGTCCAAGAACAACTACATCGGCATCGCCGAGGACGCCAACACCATGTTTGCCAAGGTGCTGTCCATCAGCGACGAGCTGATGTGGCGCTGGTACACCTTGCTGAGCTTCCGCTCCATGGCAGAGATCGAGCAGTTGAAGCAGGCCGTGGTGCAGGGCCGCAACCCGAAGGATGCCAAGGTGATGCTGGCCAAGGAGATCACGGCGCGCTTTCATTCGGCCGCCGCCGCCGAGGCGGCCGAGCAGGATTTCATCAACCGCAGCAAGGGCGGCATCCCCGACGAGATCGAGGAGCAGGCCGTGCAGCTGGACGGTGGCGCCATCGGCATCGCCGCGCTGCTCAAGCAGGCCGGCCTGGCGGCGTCCAGCGGCGAAGGCAACCGCCTGATCGACGGCGGCGGCGTGCGCGTGGATTCGGCTGTCGTCAGCGACAAGGGTCTCAAGCTCGGTACCGGCACCTATGTGTTGCAGGTGGGCAAGCGCAAGTTCAAGAAAGTCACGCTGCTGTGATCCGGAGCCCGGTTTGCCGGCTTGCTGCAATGCAGCGGATCCCTAGTGGAAACACGGGGCTGGGTATGCTGACTGTGGTGAAATAATCCGCAGATTAAATAAATAAAGCAAGGTTGGGCGGCATGGAAGCGCAAGCTGTATACCGGAAATCCGACAAGGGGGCAGAAGCCATCGCCACCCGCGGCCATGGCGTGGGCGGCAAGCTGCGCATGCTGCTGATCCTGGTCGACGGCAAGAAGAACGCTGAAGAACTGGTCCGTCTGGCCGCAGGCATGGGCGAGTCGGCCCAGTTGCTGCAAACGCTGGAAGACCAGGGGCTCATCGAAGCGGTCAGCACAGGGGCGGCAGCCCCGGGGTCGGCGACTCCGTCGATGCCGGCGGGGGGCGATCTGGGCAAGCTCAAGTCCCTGGCGACCCGTCTGCTGATCGAACAGCTGGGCCCCTTGGCCGATGAACTGGCCATGAGGCTGGAAGCCAGCAAGGACCTGCCCCAGTTCGTCGAAGCCGTGAAGCGCGCCTATGCCGTGGTGCGCGACGTCAAGGGCCAGGCAACTGCCGATCGCTTCGGCGCGGAGATCGAAGCCCAGATGCCGTCGGCCTGAGCCTAGGCACCCAGCCAGGCGCTGACCCGCTCCTTGGCCTGTACCGACAGGCGCCAGGTGCTGACATGGCGTGGCAGGTTCAGGGTCAAGCCCAGCAGGCGCTTGTCGCGTGCCACCAGGGCCTGGACCCGGCCTTGTCCGCCGGCATACAGCAGCAGATCGTCCAGCTTGTTCAGCCGCCAACTGCTGCGTGACCTGCCACTGCCGACCTCCAGGCCCAGCCATTCGTCACCGGCCGCAAAACCCGCCTGTTCGGCGGCCCCGCCACGCAGCACGGTCTTGATCTGGACCGCTCCCCCCGACTCGCTGACACGCAAGCCCAGACGCTGCGCCAGCTGGGCCGGCTCTTCGTGGATGGCCACGCCGTGCTGTTCCAGGAGTTCACGCAGCGGCAGCTCGGCCGTGCCGTGCACCCACTGCCTGAACTCGCGCGACCAGGAGCGCCCGCTGAGTTCCTGCAGCACGGCCAGCAGATCGCTCTCGGCCATGGGGCCCGCCTTGCAGCGCTGCCACAGCGCGCGCATCACGTCGTCCAGGGAGCCCTGACCCCCGGTGCGCAGCGTCAGGTCCAGGCACAGGGCCACCAGCGCGCCCTTGCCGTAGTAGCTCACCGTGGCATTGGGTGTGTTTTCATCAACGCGGTAGTACTTGACCCAGGCATCGAAGCTGGCCTGCGCCACCGACTGGACCAGTCGCCCCGGCGTCTGCTGCAGCTGGTTGACGCTCTTGTTGAGCAGGCGCAGGTAAGCCGCATCGTCGAGCAGGCCGGCGCGGCGCAGCAGCAGGTCGTCGTAGTAGCTGGTGAAACCTTCGAAGAACCAGAGCAACTCGGTGTAGTTCTCTTGAGAATAGTCGTAGCGGGCAAACTCGGCCGGACGCAGGCGCTTGACGTTCCAGCTGTGGAAATACTCGTGGCTGATCAGGCCCAGCAGCGTGGTGTAACCCTCGCCCGGCTTGCTGTCGGTGCGCGGCAGGTCGCGGCGCGCGCAGATCAGCGCGGTGGAGTTGCGATGTTCCAGGCCGCCGTAGCCGTCGTCGGTGGCGTTGAGCATGAAGAGGTAGCTGGCAAAGGGCGGCTTGCCGCTGCGGCCGGTGGCCTGGCCACCCGCGTGCCAGAAGCGGATGGCGGTCTCGCAGATGCGCTGGGTATCGGCCAGCAGGCGCGTGCCGTCGAAGCTGGGCGGGGCACCGGCCAAGACGAAACGATGGCTCACGCCGCCGGCTTTGAAGTCACCGCTCCAGAAAGCGCCGAGTTCGAAGGGGCAGTCGACCAGTTCGTCGTAGTTGGCGGCGCGGTAGTGGCCCAATCCGCGCTTGTCGGTCTTGACGGCTGGCAGGCCAGTCGCCACCGACCAGTTGGCAGGGGCGGCGCCCGCCAGCAGGCTGAGCCCATGGGGCGTGTCTTCCTGGCCTTCGACGCGCAGGCACAGGCTGGTGCTGTTGAAAAAACCGCGCGTGGCATCGAGCCAGGCCGCACGCACCGAATTGTCAAAGGCGTAGACCTCGTAGCTCAGTTCCAGCGGCTGCTGCGGGTCGCAGTCGATCTGCCAGCTGCATTTGTCGAACTGGACCGCGGCCAGGGCGCGCCGGCCTTGCCGTGCTTTCAGTTGCTGCAGGTTCTTGGCAAATTCGCGCACCAGGTAGCTGCCCGGTATCCAGACCGGCAATGCGACGCGCTGTTGTGCCTGGGGATGGGCGATCGTGAGAGTGACGCGGTACAGGTGGGCGTGCAGGTCGGCCGCCTGGACCTGGTAGTGCACGGGGGCAGGGGGCGTGCGGCCGGAGGTGCGGGGCATGGGGCTGTCGGTTGGATGGAATCAGCGGGTGACGCTGGCGAGCTGTTTTTCGATCTGCTGCGTGCTCAGGGCACCCGGCACGCGCGAGCCGTCGGCAAAGATCAGCGTCGGTGTGCCGGTGATCTTGTGCTTGCGCCCCAGCGTGAGGTTGCGGGTGAGGGCCGTGGTGTCGCAGCTGGCCACCGTGGGGATCTGGTCGTTGAACATCCAGTCCTGCCAGCTCTTGTTCTTGTCCTTGGCGCACCAGATGTTCTTGGATTTCTCGGCCGAATCCGGGCTCAGGATGGGGTAGAGGAAGGTGTGGATCGTGACGTTGTCGATCTTGGCCAGGTCGCGCTCGAAACGCTTGCAGTAACCGCAGTTGGGGTCGGCGAACACGGCCACTTTGCGTTTGCCGGTGCCGCGCACCACGGTGAAGGCGTCCTTCAGGGGCAGGTCCTTGAACTCGATGGCGGTCAGCTGCTCGACACGTTCCTCGGTCAGGTTACGGCGCTGGCGAACGTCGATCAGGCTGCCCTGGATCAGGTAATTGCCTTCGGCATCGGTGTAGTAGATGTCGTTCTCGTTGACGCGGATCTCGTAGATGCCGGGCAGCGGCGTCTTGCTGACCTCGTCAATTTTGGGCAGCTGCGGCAGGCGTTCGCCCAGGTTCTTGCGGATCGTGGCTTCCTGGGCGTGGACGCCGAGGGTCAGCAGGGCCAGCAGGCCCGCCAGCAGGTGTTTGGACAGATTCATCATCACATCGACTTTCAAAAATTCATGGCGCGGCGCGCCAGCCAGTTCTTCAGCAGCCCGCTGCGTTCCACGCCTTGCAGGCCCCAGTTGCGCAACGCGCTCCAGGCTTCGCCTTCGCGTGCAAACAGCAGTTGCAAGCCGTCCATGCCGGCATCCAGGGCCAGCATGCCGGCCTTGCGGGCGCGCTCGTAACGACGCAAGAGTTTGGCGTCATCCACGCCGCGCCAGTACTCGCGCCCGTGCAGCACACGCGTGAGTTCCGCCACATCGGCCAGGCCCAGGTTGAGTCCCTGGCCGGCCAGCGGGTGCACGTTGTGCGCCGCATCGCCGGCCAGCACCCAGGCGCCACCGCTGGTGCGGCCGGTCCACTGTCGCGCCTGCGCTTTCTGCAGCGGCCAGGTCCGGCGTTCGCTGATCAGCGTGAGCGCTCCTAGTGTGTGGGCACTTGCTTCTTCCAGTTCGCGGCAGAATGCGGCCGGCTCCAGTTGCTGCAGACGCAATGCCTGCTCAGGTGAGACAGACCAGACGATGGCCACGGAGTTCCCCTGGGCGCCCCCCAGGGGCAAAAAAGCCAGGATCCCATCCTGCGCAAACCACTGGCGGGCCACCTGGCCATGGGTTTTCTCGCACTGGATGCGGGTGGCCAGGGCGTGCTGCGGGTAGGGGGTGACCTCGAAGTCCACGCCGAACTCGGCCCGCGTGCTGCTGGCCCGGCCTTCGCAGACCACGGTCAGCCGGGCCGGTGCCGGGGCGTCCAGCACCTCGATCTGGGGCTGATAGCGCACGGCATCGGCCAATTGGCGTTCCAGCACCGGCACGTCGACGATCCAGCTCAGGGCCGGGCTGCCGAGTTCACCGGCATCGAAATGCAGCTCGCTGCCGCGGTCGCCCCAGACCTGCATGTGCTGGACCGGGGTGGCCGCGGCCTCGTCCGCCGGCCAGCAGCGCACGCTCTCCAGCATGTCGCGCGAGGCCCGGTTCAGGGCGTAGGCGCGCACGTCGGCGGCCGGCGGAGCGCCCGCGGGCAGGGGCTGTTCCACCAGGCCGACACGCAGGCGTTCGCGCGCCAGCAGCAGGGCCAGGGTGCGGCCGACAATACCGCTGCCGCGTATGCAGATGTCCAGGGCTTGGGGCATGGGGGGATTGTAGAAGGCAGGGCAGAATTGACCTTGTTCCCAGTCAACCGAGGAAATCGATCCGTGAGTGCCCTCCCGACCACGCCTGCCGACGTGCAGGCCCGCATCGCCCGTCTTTTTGTCTACCCCGTCAAATCCTGCGCGGGCATCGAGCTGTCCGAGGCCCTGCTGACCGAGACCGGCCTGGACCTGGACCGCGCCTGGATGGTGGTGGACAGCGAGGGCGAGTTCCTGAGCCAGCGCGAGGCGCCACGCATGGCGCTGATCCAGCCGGCCTTCAAGCGCGGCGGCACCGAGCTGCAGCTGCGCGCGCCCGGCATGCTGGCCCTGCACCTGCGGGTGGACGCCGTCGAGGCGCCGACCCGTGTGCGCGTCTGGGACGACGAGGTCCCCGCCTACGACATGGGCGACATCGCGGCCCAGTGGTTCACCGATTTCCTGGGGCTGAACGAACAGGGCTTGCCGCGTACCGATGCGCCCAAGTACCGGCTGGTGCGCTTCGATCCCGAGCATCGTCGCCTGTCCGACCGGAAGTGGACGGGTGATGCCGAGGCGCTCAACCAGTTCAGCGACGGCTACCCGGTGCTGGTGCTGGGCCAGCCTGCGCTCGAAGGACTCAACGAGCGTCTGCAGGCTCGTGGACATGCGCCCGTGGACATCCGGCGCTTCCGGCCCAACATCGTGCTTGAGGGTCTGGAGGCCCACGACGAAGACCGCGTGGGTCCGCTGCAGATCGCCACGGCCGAAGGGGAGGCTGTGCTCACGCCGGTCAAACCCTGCCCGCGCTGCCCCATTCCCAACATCAACCCCGACACGGCCCAGAGCAGTCCCGAGGTGAACGACACCCTGCAGACCTACCGCCAGGACGCGCGCGTCAAAGGCGCCCTGACCTTCGGCATGAACAGCATCGTCATGGCGGGTGTGGACCATGTGCTGCGCGTCGGGCAGCCGGTCCGCGCCAGCTACCGCTTCGACTGAAGCGGCGTGTCCGGCGCAGGCCGGCGCCGCCTGAGGGCTTCGGACAGGTGCGCGTGGAACATGGCCGCTGCCGGCCGCAGGGTGGCCCCCTGGCGCGTGAGCAGGCCCAGGCTGCGTGAGATGGTGGGGTTCTTCAGTGGCAGCCCGACCACGGCACTGTGCTGGGCGGGCAAGGCCATGCGGGGTACGGCGGCCAGTCCCAGGCCGGCCTCCACCATGCCCAGCAGCGTGCCGATGTGGCTGACCTCGAAGGCGAAATCGGGCTGGATGCCGGCCTTGGTGAGGACGTCGTCCAGCAACTGCCGGTTTCCGCTGCTGCGGGCCACCGAGATCAGCCGTTCGTTGGCGATGGTCGACCAGCTGACCGATTTGCGGGCCGTCAAGGGATGGTCGCGCCGCATGGCGATGACAAAGGGGTCGTCGTGGATGTCCTCGAATTTGATTTCAGGCATCAAGGAACTCATGAAGCCGATGCCGAAGTCGGACTCGCCGGACAGCACGCTTTGCAAGGTCTGGTTCATGGACTCGTCGATGACCCGGATGCGGATGGCCGGGTATTGGCGTGAAAAGCTGCTGATGACCTGGGGCAGGAAGTACAGCGCGGCCGAGGGCACGCAGGCCACGGTAACGCGTCCGCTGCGGGTGGCGGCGATGTCGGCAATGCCCAGCATCGCCGCTTCCAGATCATCGACGGCGGACCGGGCGCGCTCCAGGAAGATGCGCCCCAGGCTGGTGAGCTCGACCTCGCGGGTCGTGCGGTTGAACAGCCTCGTGCCCAGGATGGATTCCAGCTTCTCGATGCGCCGGCTCAGGGCCGGCGGTGACAGGTGGATGTGTTCGGCGGCCGCCCTGAAACTGCCGCGTTCGGCCACCGCGATGAAGGCCTGCAGCTGATGCAGATCGAAATTGATGTGTTGCATGCATCAATCATATTAAAAGTTGCACTTCAAAAAAACCGGGATTTCTTGCACCATGCGTGGCATCGATCACCAGATCCTGACATGGAGTGCGCCGCATGCCGAACCGAAAGATCCCTTGTGTCCTGATGCGCGCAGGCACGTCCCGGGGACCGTTTTTCCTGCGCGAGTGGCTGCCGCTGGACGAGCAGGAGCGCGACCAGGCCCTGATCGGCGCCATCGGCGCGTCCGATCCCCTGCAGCTGGACGGCCTGGGGGGCAACAGCACACTCAACAGCAAGGTGGCCATCGTGTCGCGTTCGACGCGGCCCGGTTGCGACCTGGACTATCTGTTTGCCCAGGTCGGGGTCGGCCACCAGTCGGTGGACACCCGGCCCAATTGCGGCAACATGCTGGCCGGGGTGGCGCCCTTCGCCATTGAGCAGGGCCTGGTGCCGGCGCAGGAGGGCAGCACCACGGTGCGCATCCACAACGTCAACACGGGCGCGACCATCGAGTCGACCGTGTGCACACCGGGCCGCCAGGTCACCTACGAAGGTGAGGCCAGGATCGACGGTGTGGCGGGTACGGCGGCGCCCATCCTGCTGAATTTCCTGGACGCCTGGGGTGCCGTCACGGGCCAGGTCTTCCCCACGGGCCGGCGCATCGACGTGGTGGATGGTCTGGAGGTGACCTGCATCGATGCGGCCATGCCGCTGATGATCCTGCGCGCGAGTGACCTGGGGGTGGGCGGCAGGGAGCGCCCGGCGGAACTGGACGCCAACACCGCCCTGCTCGAACGCATCGAGAAGCTGCGCATCCTGATGGGTGCCCGCATGGGCTTGGGTGATGTCACCCACAGCGTGATCCCCAAGCCCGTGCTGGTGAGCCCGGGTGACCATCCGGACAGCATCGTCTCGCGTTATTTCACGCCCCACAAGTGCCATGCCTCGCATGCGGTGACCGGGGCCATCGGTGTCAGCACAGCCTTTGCGCTGCCCGGCACGGTGGCCAGCGGCGTGGCCCGCGCGCCGGGGCGGCATCGGCTGTCGGTCGTACATCCCCAGGGCCAGATCGACGTGGAGGTCGAGGTGGCGGCCCAGGGCGAGGAGGTTGCCGTGGTCCGGGCGGCATTGGTGCGCACGGCCCGCAAGATCATGCAGGGCGAATTGCACCTGCCGGACTATGTCTTCCCGGCCAGGACGGCGCAAGAGGTGGACACGGAGCGATCTGCCGAGCACTTCCCCCAGGAGGAGGTGAGGATCATCGTGCCGACCAGCGCGGGCGGTGGCAACGACACGATGGCGCGCATCCTGACGCGAAAACTCGGGCCTGGCCTGGGGCATGTCGTGAGCGTGGAGAACCGCACGGGCGCCAACGGCAGTGTGGCCGCCGAGTACGTGGCAGCCTCGCGGCCCGACGGGCACACACTGATGTTCGGCTACATCGCGACCCATGGCATCAATCCGGTCCTGCAGACCTTGCGGTATGACCCGATCAGGGACTTTGCGCCGGTGGGCCTGGTCGGGTATTCGCCGACGGTGCTGGTCGTCAACACGGAATTGCCGGTGCGGGATGTGTCGTCCTTCATCCGCCTGTTGCAAAGCTCCCCGGCGGGGCGCCTGCACTATGCCGCGGCGGGCGAGGGGACCATCCCGCACCTGGCCGCCGAGATGTTCCTGCGCACCCTGGGTGTGCAGGGGCAACAGGGCTTCCAGCATGCGGGTGCGGCGCCGGCCATCAGCGCCACGGTGCGGGGCCAGTCGCACTGGATGTTCCCCAGCCTGTTCAGCGCCCTGCCCTATCTGAAGAGCGGCAAGCTCAGGCCGCTGGCCGTCGCCAGCGCCACGCGCCTGAGCGCCTGGCCCGGGGTGCCCACCCTCGCGGAATCGGGCATCCCGGATCTGGACCTGACGCAGTGGTATGCGCTGTTCGCACCCGCCGGGACGCCCGAGCCCATCGTGAGGAAGCTCAACCAGGTTCTCAACCAGGTGCTGGAAGACCCGGAGGTGCGCGCGCGCATGGAGCAGGATGGTGCCCAGGTTCAGACCAGCACGCCGGAACAGTTGCTGCGGCATGTCAGGACCGAACTGGAGCGCTGGCAGGGGCTGGTCCGGACCACGGGCCTGTTGCAGGCGCAGGCTTTGGAGTTGGCCCAGGAGCTTTGAGGCGGCGTCCGCGGGTGCCCGGCGCTGTCAAAAGCCCGGGATTCCGCGCTCAGTACAATTGGCACCAGTTTCCCCCAGGCCAAACGAGGACAGAGCGTTGCGGGACCAGGGCCCTGGCGCCCCGGTTTCCTGAACTGTCCGGCCGGTGCTGTTCGCCCGGCACCTCCACCACACCCACATGGGTCAGTTGGTGCGCAGGGGGGTGATTTCAAAGGAAACCCATGTCTCTCAAGTGCGGCATCGTCGGCCTGCCCAATGTCGGCAAATCCACCCTCTTCAACGCCCTGACCAAGGCGGGCATCGCGGCGGAGAACTACCCCTTCTGCACCATCGAGCCCAATGTGGGTGTGGTGGAGGTGCCCGATCCGCGCCTGGCGCAGCTCTCGGAGATCGTCAAACCCGAGCGTGTGGTGCCGGCCATCGTCGAGTTCGTCGACATCGCGGGCCTGGTGGCTGGCGCCAGTACGGGCGAGGGCCTGGGCAACAAGTTCCTGGCGCACATCCGCGAGACCGACGCCATCGTCAACGTGGTGCGCTGTTTTGCCGACGACAACGTGATCCACGTATCGGGCAAGGTGGACCCTATCTCCGACATCGAGGTGATCCAGACCGAACTCTGCCTGGCCGACCTGGGCGCGGTCGAGAAAGCCCTGCACCGCGTGACCAAGACGGCGCGCTCGGGCGACAAGGAGTCGATCAAGCTGGTGGCCATCCTGGAGAAATGCCAGGCCGCGCTCAACGAAGGCAAGCCGGTGCGCACGATCGAGTTCAGCAAGGAAGAGCAGCCCCTGCTCAAGCAGTTCTTCTTCATCACGGCCAAGCCCGCCATGTTCGTGGGCAACGTCAGCGAGGACGGTTTCGAGAACAACCCCTACCTGGACCGCCTGAAGGAATACGCCGCCACGCAGAATGCACCGGTGGTGGCCATCTGCGCCAAGATCGAGGCCGAGCTGTCCGAGATGGACGATGCCGACCGCCTGGACTTCCTCAAGGAACTGGGCCAGGAGGAGCCGGGCCTGAACCGCCTGATCCGTGCGGCCTACAAGCTGCTGGGCCTGCAGACCTACTTCACTGCTGGCGTCAAGGAAGTGCGCGCCTGGACCATCCATGTGGGCGACACCGGGCCGCAGGCCGCGGGCGTGATCCACACCGATTTCGAGAAGGGCTACATCCGTGCCCAGACCATCGCCTTCGAGGACTTCATCGCCTGCAAGGGCGAGCAGGGCGCCAAGGATGCCGGCAAGATGCGCGCCGAGGGCAAGGAATACGTCGTCAAGGATGGCGACGTGATGAACTTCCTTTTCAGCTCTTAAACCGGCGCTTCAGCGGGCCGGCCATTCCAGCCGGAACACCGAGCCCTGGCCCGGGGTGCTGCGCAGCGTGAGCCGGGCCCCGCACTGCTGCGCGATCTCCCGCACGATGGCCAGGCCCAGGCCGCTGCCGCGCACGGAAGGCGGCGCCCCCCGGTAGAAACGTTCAAACACGTGGGCCTGGTGCTCGGGGGCGATGCCGGGGCCGCTGTCTTCCACCTCCACCCAGCATGAGCCTACGCGCACGGTGATGCGCGTGCCGGCCGGGCTGTGATGCAGGGCGTTATCGATCAGGTTGCCCAGCGCATCGTGCAGCAGGGCGGCCGTGCCGGGGACCTCGCAGCTGTCCAGACCGGCTTCAAAACCCAGGTCGTCACCGCGCTGCACGGCGCGCGGCAGGTATTCGTGGATCACCTGCCGCGCCAGTGTCACCAGGTCCACGTTCGCCATGGACTGGGCCTGCATTTCGCTGGCGTGTTCCGCGCGTGTCATGGCCAGCAACTGCTCCGTCAGGTGCACGGCGTCGTCGGTCGTCTGACGGGCCGCCGCCACCGCGGCCGGATCGCGGTCTGCCAAAGCCAGCTGGGTCTTGAGCACGGTCAGCGGCGTGCGCAGCTGGTGGGCGGCATTGTCCAGAAAACGTTTGCGCAGGTCGATCAGGCGGCCCAGGCGTGCCAGGTAGCTGTTGAGCGTTTCCACCAGCGGGCGCAGTTCGCGCGGCAGGCCCGGGGGGTCGATGGGCGAGAGGTCGTCATCCCCGCGTTCGGCCAGGCGCTGGCGGAAATGTTCCAGGGGCCGGATGCCGCGCTGCACCCCCACGATCACCAGCAGCGCCGCGGCCAGCAGCAGCAGGCCCTGGCTGGTGAGGGTCTCGCGCAATTGCTGCTGCACCATCTGCTGGCGCGTCTCCAGGGTTTCCGCCACGCTGATCTTGAGGATGTGGGTCTGGTCCTGCTCGTCTTCCAGCACGTGGGTGAGGTGGGCCAGCCGCACCGGGCGCCCGCGGAACTGCCCGTCCTCGAACTGCACCAGGGCGTAATACCGGACGCTGGCCGCGGGGTCGGGGGTGGGCGCGGGCAGGGCCGGTTCCCCCGCCAGTTGCCGGCCGCTGGCATCGCTGATGCGGTAGTAGAGGCGCGAGCCGGTGTGGTTCTCCAGCAGGTAACCGGCCGCGCGCAGCACGTTGACCTGCAGCGCGCCCTGGCGCCAGACCAGTTCTTCGGCCAGGGCCCGGCTGGCCAGGTACAGGGCCCGGTCATAGGCCTCGTTGCTGGCCTCGACAGCGTTGCCATAGGCCACCCAGGCGTTGATGGCGATGAGCCCGGCCAGTGGCGGCAGGATCCAGCCCAGCAGGCGGGTGCGCAAGGAGGCCGCGGCACGTGCCATCTTCAGGGCCCCGGCTCGGCGGGCGGCATCAGCATGTAGCCCAGGCCGCGGATGGTGTGGACGGCGGGCAGGCCGGCCTGTGCCGGTGGGACGGGCGCGGACTCCAGCTTTTTGCGCAGGCGGTGGATCAGCACCTCGACCGCTTCCAGTTCCACGGCCTCCCCGGCAAAAACGGCGCGGTGCAATTCATCCTTGCTCACGGTCTGCCGGGCTTGCTCCAGCAGCACCCGCAGCGCAGCCGCTTCCCGCGGGGTCAGGGCCAGGGGCTGGTCAAACACGCTGACCTGGCCGGTATCGCGGTCCATCTCCAGCGGGCCCAGGCGCAGTCGGGTGTTCCTGCTGCGGCCGGGCCGGCGCAGCAGGGCCTGCAGCCGGGCTTCGAGCTCGCTCAGGTCGAAGGGTTTGGGCAGGTAGTCGTCGGCGCCCAGGTTCAGGCCCAGCACGCGGTCGGGCACGCTGGCCCGGGCGGTGAGCACCAGCACCGGCACCGTGTCGCCACGCTCACGCAGGCGCTGCAGCACGGACAGGCCATCGAGGCCGGGCAGTTGCAGGTCCAGCAGCACGGCGTCGATGCCATGGCCTGCTGCCAGCTGGTCCAGGGCCTCGTGCCCGTCGCGCGCAAAGCTCACGGCCAAACCCGCCTGGCGCAGGGCGGTGCCCAGCCAGAGGGCCAGGTCAGGCGTGTCTTCGACCAGCAGGATGTGGGGTGTGGAGCCGGGCAACACGCATTCCTCGATTGGGTACAGGCCTAGGGTTTCCACCGAGCCGGATTGACAGCTGTTTGAAAGCCTGGCGCCGCAGCGGGGGCCAGAATGCCTCTGGTCAGGCCTAGGCGCCTGCGATTTTCATTCTTACACAGGAGATGGCGATGCAAATCAACAAGCGTGAGTTTCTGGGCCTGGGCGCCGCCCTGGTGTTGCCGGCCTGGGCACAGGGCAAGCCCCTGTTCGAGACCCTGAACATGTTCGTGCCGGCCGCGCCCGGCGGCGGCTGGGATGGCACAGCGCGCGCCATCGAACGCGCGGCCAAGGCTGCCGGCCTGGTGGGCAATATGGCCTTCGAGAACGTGGGCGGCGCCGGGGGCATGGTGGGCCTGCCCCGCTACGTGAACCAGCGCAAGGGCATGGGCAACAGCCTGATGGTGGGCGGCTCGGTGATGGTGGGCGCGGCGATTGCGAACAAGAGCCCGGTGACCATGCGCAACGTGACACCGATTGCGCGCCTGACCGAGGAGGCCGGTGTGGTGGCCGTGCCGGCCGGCGGCAAGATCAAGACCTGGAAGGACCTGGAAGCGGCGATCAAGGCCAATCCCAAGGCGGTGTCCGTGGCCGGCGGCAGCGCCGGCGGCACCGACCACGTGCTGCTCGGGCTGATCATCAAGGCGCTGGGGCGCAACCCGCGCGACGCGGCCTACGTGGCCTTCGCCGGCGGTGGCCCGGCCAATGCGGCGCTGCTGGGTGGGCAGGTGGTGGCGGGGATTTCCGGTTATTCGGAGTTCGAGGAGCAGATCAAGGCGGGCCGCCTGCTGCCCCTGGCGGTTTCGGGCAACCGCCGCATCCCCGGCGTGGAGGTACCCACCCTGACCGAACTGGGCGTGCGGGTCACCGCGGCCAACTGGCGCGGGGTGTTCGCGCCCCCGGGCATCAACCCGGCCCAGCGTGATGCCCTGGTGGAATTCATGAGCAGGGTGCATGCCTCCGAGGCCTGGCGCAAGGAACTGGAGACGCGCAAGTGGACCGATGTGTTCCTGGCGGCCCAGGCCTTCGAACGCGAAATCGAGGCGAACATCCGTGACACCGAAGAAGTCATGAAGGACCTGGGGCTGGCATGACGCCCTTGCGCCTGGCCGTCCTGCTGCTGGCTATCGCTGCTGCTGCCATCTGGCAGGTGTCGGTCATTCCCCAATCCCTCATGCAGATGACGGTCGGGCCCGTGCTGGCCCCGGCCGTGGTGGTGGGGGGGCTGGCCGTGCTGGCCCTGCTCTACGGCGTGAGCGCCTGGCGTGGGCGCCAGGTCGACGAGAGCCACGTGCCCGGGCAGGAGCCCCTGCCGGGGAGCCAGCGGCGATTGGCCAGCCTGCTGGGCGGTGGCGTCGCCTTCATGGCGCTGGTGGCGCCGCTGGGCTTCGTGCTGCCGGCCACCCTGTGCGGCATGGGCGTGGCGCGAGCCTTTGATGCCCCGCTGGGCCTGAAGTCGGCGGGGGTTTGCGGCGCCATCGCCACCGTGTTCTGGCTGGTGTTTGCGCAGTTGCTGGGCATCGGCCTGGGGCCGGCGCTGCGCTGGCCTTTCTGATGTCCTGATCTCGCGAGTGGAGTGAGCATGGAAGCTTTCAACGCCCTGCTGGCCGGTTTCGGCAGCGCCCTGCAACCGATGACCCTCATGTGGGGCTTCGCGGGCTGCCTGCTCGGCACCCTGGTGGGGGTGCTGCCGGGCATCAGCCCGGCGCTGACCATCGCCCTGCTGCTGCCCCTGACCTACCAGGTGCCGGCCACCAGCATGTTCGTGATGTTCGCCGGCATCTACTACGGGGCGGCCTACGGCGGCTCCACCACCTCCATCCTGCTCAACACGCCGGGCGAGTCGGGTGCGGTGGTGACGGCGCTCGAAGGCAACAAGATGGCGCGGCGTGGCCGCGCCGGCCAGGCCCTGGCGACGGCGGCCATCGGCAGCTTCGTGGCGGGCACCATCGGCACGGTGGCCCTGACCTTCTTTGCGCCCTGGGTGGTGGAGGCGGCGCTGGCCTTCGGGCCGGCGGAGTATTTCAGCCTGATGGTGCTGTCGCTGGTGGCGGTGTCGGCGGTGCTGGGCAGCTCGGTGCTGCGCGGCCTGCTGAGCCTGTGCGCGGGCCTGCTCTGCGGCCTGGTGGGCATCGACCTGCAGACGGGGCAGCCGCGCTTCACCTTCGGGCGCGCCGAGCTGCTTGATGGGCTGGAGGTGACGGTGGTGGCGGTGGGCCTGTTCGCGGTGGGCGAGGCCCTGTACCTGGCCTGGCAGGGGCGCGAGTCGCGCAGCGGCGAAGTGATGAAGATGTCGGGCAGCCTGTGGCTGAGCAAGCAGGATTGGGCGCGCTCCTGGAAACCGTGGATCCGCGGCTCGCTGTTCGGTTTTCCCATCGGCGCGCTGCCGGCGGGTGGCGCGGAGCTGCCCACCATGCTGTCCTACTACACCGAGAAAAAGCTCTCGAAGCACCCCGAGGAGTTCGGCCACGGCGCGATCGAAGGCGTAGCCGGGCCGGAGGCGGCCAACAATGCGGCGGCGGCCGGCGTGCTCATGCCCCTGCTCACGCTGGGCATCCCCACCTCGGCCACGGCGGCCATCATGCTGTCGGCCTTCGAAGGCTATGGCATCCAGACCGGGCCACAGCTGTTCAGCCAGCAGGGCGCCCTGGTGTGGACGCTGATCGCCAGCCTCTACATCGGCAACGTCATCCTGCTGGTGCTCAACCTGCCGCTGGTGCACCTGTGGGTTCGGCTGCTGAAGATCCCGCCGCCCTGGCTCTACGCCGGCATCATCGTGATCTCCACCGCCGGGGTCTATGGCGCGGGCAACTCGGTGTTCAACGTGGGCCTGCTGTTCTTCTTCGGCCTCATCGGTTTTGTCATGCGGCGTTTCGACTTCCCGGCGGCGCCCCTGATCGTGGGCATGATCCTGGCGCCCATGGCCGAGCAGTCCATGCGGCAGGCGCTGACCATCAGCCAGGGCGACTGGTTCACCTTCTTCACGCGTCCGCTGTCCGGCTCGCTGATGGCCGTGGCCATGCTGCTGCTGGTGTTGCCGCCGCTGGTCCGGCGCTACCGTCGCCGGGCACTGGCCTAGAAGCTGAAGCCGCCCGGAAAGAGCCAGAGCAGCGCCACCGTCATCGTGAGGTAACGCGCCAGCTTGCCGATGGCCATGTAGAGCAGGCAGGGCCAGAAGGGCAGGCGCAGCCAGCCAGCCACCGCGCACAGCGGGTCGCCGATCAGGGGCAGCCAGCTCAGCAGGCAGGCCCTGGGGCCGATGCGTTCCAGCCAGTCGAGCGCGCGCAAGTGGGTGTCCGAGTGTCTGTACTTGTCGATCAGCTTGTGGGATTCCCAGCCCATGGCCCAGCTGACGGCGCCGCCCAGGGTGTTGCCGGCGGTTGCGACCAGGATGGCCGGCCAGAACAATTCCGGGTTGAGCTTGAGCAGGCCGAACAGCGCCGGCTCCGAACCCAGCGGCAGCAGGGTGGCCGAGACGAAGGCGATGAGGAACAGTGTGACCAGCCCGTACTGGGGCAGGGCCAATAGCTCCAGCAGATGGGCGATCCAGGACTCCATAGACTGCGAGTATAGGTAGCGCTTGCGGCGGATGGCGCTTGATTTCAATTGCTGAAATTTTGTGCAGCTAGAATACCCGGCCCGGCTGCTGCCAGTTCTGGCGGTGGCATTTCTCATTGGCGCCTTACTTTTCCACACCCGCATGCACATCGGTTCCTTCGAACTGCCGAACACCCTGTTCGTGGCCCCGATGGCGGGCGTGACGGACCGGCCCTTCCGCAGCCTGTGCAAGGCGCTGGGCGCGGGATATGCGGTCAGCGAGATGGTGACCTCGCGCAAGGACCTGTGGAACACCCTCAAGACCTCGCGCCGCGCCAACCACGAGGGCGAAGCCGGGCCGATCGCCGTGCAGATCGCCGGGACCGACGCTCCCATGATGGCCGAGGCCGCCGCCTACAACATCGACCGCGGTGCCCAGATCATCGACATCAATATGGGCTGCCCGGCCAAGAAGGTCTGCAACAAGTGGGCCGGCTCGGCCCTGATGCAGGACGAGGTGCTGGCGCTGGAGATCGTCGAGGCCGTGGTGGCCGCCTGCGCACCGCGCAATGTGCCGGTGACGCTGAAGATGCGTACGGGCTGGTGCCAGACCGAAAAGAACGCCTTGACCATCGCGCGCGCGGCCGAGAGCGCCGGCGTCCAGATGGTCACGGTGCACGGCCGCACCCGCGAGCAGGGTTACAAGGGCGCGGCCGAGTACGACACCATCGCTGCCGTCAAGGCCGCTCTGCGTATCCCGGTCGTGGCCAACGGCGATATCCACTCGCCCGAAAAGGCCCTGGCCGTGCTGCGCGCTACCGGTGCCGACGCGCTGATGATCGGCCGTGCTGCCCAGGGCCGGCCCTGGATCTTTCGCGAGATCGGCCACTACCTCGCCACGGGAGAGCACCTGGCCCCGCCACTGGTGGTCGAGGTCCGGCGTCTGCTGCTCGAGCATCTGGAAGACCATTACGCGCTCTACGGCGAATACACGGGCGTGCGCAGCGCGCGCAAGCACATAGGCTGGTACCTCAAGGCCTTGCCGGGTGGCGAGGCTTTCCGTGCCCGCATGAACACGCTGGAAGACAGCCAGGCCCAGGTGCAGGCCGTGGCGGAATTTTTTGACGAACTGGGCACGCACATGGACCGCATGCCCGCGGCCGTGGCGGATGCCTTTGAAAACAGGGATGAAGAGCAGATGGAGCTTGCCGCATGAGCAAAAAACAGATCGAAGAATGCGTGCGTACCAGCCTGGAAGGCTATTTCAAGGATTTGCGCGGCACCGAGCCCGACGGCATGTACGAGATGCTGGTGCGCATCGTCGAAAAGCCGCTGCTGGAAGTGGTGATGCAGCAGGCGGAACACAACCAGTCGCGCGCTGCGCTCTGGCTGGGCCTGAACCGCAACACCCTGCGCAAGAAACTGGTCGAACACAAACTACTCAAGTAAACAAGGCATGAACGCACTCCTCTCCGTTTCCGACAAGACCGGCATCGTCGAATTCGCCCAGGCCCTGCATGCGCTGGGCATCAAGCTGATCTCCACCGGCGGCACCGCCAAGCTGCTGGCCGAGGCCAAACTGCCCGTGACCGAGGTGGCCGAGGTGACCGGTTTCCCCGAGATGCTGGACGGCCGGGTCAAGACCCTGCACCCGCTGGTGCACGGCGGCCTGCTGGCCCGGCGCGACCTGCCCGAGCACATGGCCGCGCTCAAGGCGCACCAGATCGACACCATCGACCTGCTGGTGGTCAATCTCTACCCCTTCGAAGCCACGGTGGCCAAGCCCGGCTGCACGCTGGAGGACGCGATCGAGAACATCGACATCGGTGGCCCGGCCATGGTGCGCAGCGCGGCCAAAAACTGGAAGGACGTGGGTGTGCTGACCGACGCTTCGCAGTACCCGGCGGTGCTGGATGAACTGAAGAAAAACGGCAAGGTGTCCGACAAGCTGCGCTTCGCGCTGTCGGTGGCGGCCTTCAACCGCATTGCCAACTACGACGCGGCCATCAGCAACTATCTGTCGGCGATCAACGAGGACGGTACGCACGCCGCCTTCTCGGCCCAGGCCAACAGCAATATGGTCAAGCTGCAGGACCTGCGTTACGGCGAGAACCCGCACCAGTCGGCCGCCTTCTACCGCGACCTCTATCCGGCGCCGGGTTCACTGGTGACGGCCAGGCAGTTGCAGGGCAAGGAGCTGAGCTACAACAATATCGCGGACGGCGACGCGGCCTGGGAGTGCGTGAAGAGCTTCGAGGTGCCGGCCTGCGTAATCGTCAAGCATGCCAACCCCTGCGGCGTCGCCATGGGCAAGGACGCGCTGGAGGCCTACAGCAAGGCCTTCCAGACCGATCCGACCTCGGCCTTCGGCGGCATCATCGCCTTCAACCGCACGGTGGACCTTGCAGCCGCCCAAGCAGTGAGCAAGCAGTTTGTCGAGGTGCTGATGGCGCCAGCTTACACGCCCGAGGCGCTGGAACTCTTCAAGGTCAAGGCCAATGTGCGTGTGCTGCAGATCTCCCTGGACGGCGTGAAGCGCGACGGCAAGACGGCCTGGGAGCGCGGACAGAACTCGCACGACGTCAAGCGCGTGGGCTCGGGCCTGCTGATCCAGACCGCCGACAACCACGAGCTGCAGCGCAGCGACCTGAAAGTGGTCACAAAGAAGGCGCCAACACCGCAGCAACTCGAAGACCTGCTCTTCGCCTGGAAGGTGGGCAAGTTCGTCAAGAGCAATGCCATCGTCTTCTGCAAGGACGGCATGACCATGGGCGTGGGCGCCGGCCAGATGAGCCGCCTGGACTCGGCGCGCATTGCCAGCATCAAGGCCCAGCACGCCAATCTGTCGCTGCAGGGCACGGTGGTGGCCAGCGACGCCTTCTTCCCCTTCCGCGACGGCCTGGATGTGGTGGTGGATGCCGGTGCGACCTGCGTGATCCAGCCCGGTGGCTCCATGCGTGACCAGGAAGTCATCGATGCGGCCGACGAGCGCGGCGTGGCCATGGTGTTCAGTGGGATCCGGCATTTCCGCCACTGAAATGGCAAGACACGAATGAGAAAAGCGGCCCGAGGCCGCTTTTCTCATGGGCGCTGGCGATCTATTTCGCCAGCAGCTTGAAGACTTCGCGGGCGGCAGCTACGGTCACGGCGATATCTTCTTCGCTGTGCGCGGCACTCACGAAACCTGCTTCATAGAGGGCCGGGGCGATGTAGACGCCACGGTCCAGCAGACCGTGAAACAGGGTGTTGAAGCGGGCGTTGTCGGTCTTCATGACCGTGGCGTAGTTCTGCGGCAGCTCGGACATCAGGAAGAAGCCGAACATGCCGCCCTGGCAGTCGGCGCTGAAAGCCACGCCTTCGGCTGCCGCGGCGGTTTTCAATCCCTCGACCAGCGAACGCGTCTTGCGTGACAGGGCCTCGAAGAAGCCCGGCTTGCTGATCTCGCGCAGGGTCGCCAGGCCGCAGGCCGTGGCCACCGGGTTGCCGGAGAGCGTGCCGGCCTGGTAGACCGGGCCCAGCGGGGCCATCTGCTCCATGAGGGCGCGCGGCCCGCCGAAGGCCGCCAGCGGCATGCCGCCGCCGATGACCTTGCCCAGTACCGTGATGTCCGGCTTGAAGCCCGGGATGGCCTGGGCGTAGACACTTTGCGCGCTGCCCAGGGCCACGCGGAAACCCGTCATGACCTCGTCGAACACCAGCAGGGCGCCGTGTTGCGTGCAGAGTTCACGGCAGCGCTGCATGAAGGGCACCGAGGCGCGCACGAAGTTCATGTTGCCGGCGATGGGCTCGATCATCAGGCAGGCGAGTTCCTTGCCGTGCAGGGCGAAGGCTTCCTCGAGCTGCTGCACGTTGTTGTACTCGAGCACCAGGGTGTGCTGCACCACCTCGGCCGGCACGCCGGCGCTGGTGGGGTTGCCGAAGGTGGCCAGGCCCGAGCCGGCCTTGACCAGCAGGGCGTCGGCGTGGCCGTGGTAGCAGCCCTCGAACTTGATGATCTTGCTGCGCCCGGTGGCGCCGCGCGCCAGGCGGATGGCGCTCATGCCAGCCTCGGTGCCCGAACTGACCAGGCGCACCATCTCCATGGAGGGCACGAATTTCAGGATCTCTTCGGCCAGCTCGATCTCGCGCTCGGTCGGGGCGCCGAAGGAAAAGCCTTCGGTCACGGCCTTCTGCACGGCTTCGACCACAGCCGGGTGACCATGTCCCAGGATCATCGGGCCCCAGGAACCGATGTAGTCGATGTAACGGCGGTTGTTGGCGTCCCAGAAATAGGCGCCTTGCGCGCGCTGGACAAAACGGGGGGTGCCGCCGACAGCGCGGAAGGCGCGTACAGGCGAGTTCACGCCGCCGGGAATGACGCGCTTGGCGCGCTCGAACAGGATCTCGTTACGGTCAGTGCTGGGTGTCATGGGGGGGCAGTTCCAGTGGGGAGGCAGGGCTCTGCGGCTCATCTTCGGAAGGGTCGCTGTCGTCAAGGTCGGCCTGGGCCCAGAACAGGCGGTCCGGGATCACGTGACCCATGCCGGGGCGAAAGCCGCCGTCCAGGCAGTGGTCCAGATAGCCCAGTGCCTCGGTGAAGGCTTCCGTCAGGTCGCAGCCGCTGGCGATGAGGGCGGTGAGTGTGGCCGTCAGGGTGTCGCCGGCACCGGAGAACACCGCTTCAAAGCGCTCGAACTTCTCGCTGGTCAGCACGGATTGCGGCGAGGTCAGCACATTGTCGATGTGCTGTTCGGGGGCAGGGATGCCGGTCACCAGGGTGTAAGGCACTCCGTACTCGCCGGCGGCGCGGGCGATGTCGCGAGCGCTCGGGCTGCGCTCGCCTTCCCAGTCGGGCAGCAGCCAGCGCCAGAGGGTGCTGTGGTTTCCGACCAACACTGTGGTCTGGGGCAAAACCAGTTCCTGAAAGGCGTCCAGGTAGAGGTCGATCTGCACCTCGTTCCACCAGGACAGGTTGGGCATGTAGGCGATCAGCGGGATGTCCGGGTAGTCGGTGGCGATCTCGGCGATGGCGCTGAGATTCTCCGGCGTGCCGGCAAACCCGACCTTGATGGCCTGCACGGTGACGTCTTCCAGCAGGCAACGCGCCTGCTCGGCTACCACCTCTTCGTCGAAGGGAAAGTGGTCGAAAGTTTCTGCGGTATCACGCGCGTAGGTGCCGGTGATGACGGGCAAGGCATGCGCGCCGGCCGAGGCGATGGCAGACACGTCGCCAGACAATCCGCCGGCGCCGCTGGGGTCGTTGGCATTGAATACCAGCACGCACGGCGGCTGGCTCGGATCGTGCGCGGTTTCCTCGGGGGCTGGGGTTTGCATGGGCTGGCCTGTGGCGGTCATCAGGCAGAATACGACAAGTCGTTGCGCGAAAGCCGGCTGAGAGTGGTTTTCGCTTTGTACAATGTTGCATTCTATTCGAAGGTCTCGTAAGCTGTGAGTGATAAGAAAACCTGGATGTGTCTGATCTGTGGCTGGATCTATGATGAGGCGGCTGGCGATCCGGAGCACGGCATTGCGCCGGGAACCGTTTGGGCAGATGTGCCCATGAACTGGACCTGTCCTGAATGCGGTGCGCGCAAGGAAGATTTCGAAATGGTCCAGATCTGAGGTCGGGTCTGAGTGATGGCGTCTGCATCGCTTCAGCCGGCCGTAATCAGGAGTAGGGTTCAGTGAGCACTCAAGAATCGCCCCTCAAGGTCCTCGTGATCGATGACAGCAACACCATCCGCCGCAGTGCCGAGATTTTTCTCAAGCAGGGCGGGCATGAGGTGATGCTGGCCGAAGACGGCTTCGATGCCCTGGCCAAGGTCAACGACTACCAGCCCAACCTGATTTTCTGCGACATCCTGATGCCGCGCCTCGATGGTTACCAGACCTGCGCCATCATCAAGCGCAATGCCAAGTTCACCTCGGTGCCGGTGGTCATGCTGTCGTCCAAGGACGGGGTGTTCGACAAGGCGCGCGGTCGCATGGTGGGGGCCCAGGACTACCTGACCAAACCGTTTACCAAAGACCAGCTGTTGCAGGCCGTGCAGCAGTTTGGCATAGTCTCGCAAGGAGTGAATTGATGCCGATACGCAAAGTTTTGATCGTGGACGATTCCAAGACGGAATTGATGTTTCTGACGGATTTGCTCCAGAAAAACGGGATGGCCGTGAAGACTGCCGAGGATGCCGACGATGCTTTCCGGCGCCTGGCCGAAGACAAGCCCGACCTGATCCTCATGGACGTGGTCATGCCGGGGCAGAACGGCTTCCAGCTCACGCGCGCCATCAACCGCACGCCCGAGTACGCCGAGATCCCGATCATCATCTGCACCAGCAAGAACCTGGAAACCGACCGTGTCTGGGGCATGCGCCAGGGCGCGCGCGACTACGTGACCAAGCCGGTGGACGAAGCCGAATTGCTGGGCAAGATCAAGGCACTGGGCTGACTCACACCCCATGGCCAATCGCGAAGCTCTAAGGGACCTGCAGTCACGACTTGCCAGCCGCTTGCAAGCGGCCAAGGCCGAAGGTCTCTCCATTTCGTGGCTGGCGGTGCGTGCGGGGGGGCTGGATTACCTGCTGCCCCTAGCCCAGTCGGGTGAGATTTTCCCTCTGCCTGCGGTGCAGGCGGTGCCCTACTCGCAGCCATGGTTTCTGGGGGTCGTCAACTTGCGTGGCGGCCTGTATGGCGTGGTGGACCTGGCGTCCTACATTGCCGGTAAGGCGCCGGTGCGCACGGAGCAGTACTGGGCCGAGGCCAGTGTGGTCACGCTCAATGCCGCCCTGGAGATCAATTGCTCCTTGCTGATCGATTCCCTGGCGGGCCTGCGCCATGTCGGGGCGTTCTCGGGTTCCGAGCCGCCGCCCGAAGGCGCGCCTCCCTATTTCGGTAACCGTTACGTCGATGCTGACGGCAGCCGCTGGCAGGAGATCAACCTCCAGCAACTGTCGCAGATGAGCGAGTTTTTGAGCATCAGTGCCTGAAGACAGGCCACCCTAACAATCCTGAAGGTTGCATCATGTCCGTCCTCAACAAACTCTTTGGCAAGAAGGCGCCCGATACGGAGCAGAGTGTTGGCCTGAGTCTGGCCATGCCCGACGATCTGTCTGCCCTGCATGCGCCGCGCGCCGCGGCCCCTGGCAAATCGGCGGACACCCAGCTGCAAGACTTGCCTGCGCCGGTGCCGCTGGACCAGGACGACATGGTCAGCGTGCCCCTGCTGGGGCGCCGTCCGATTGCCGAGCAGCAGCGTCTGCTGTGGTGGCTGCTGGGTCTGGCGCTGGTGGTGCTGGGCGCGATCGCCTTCGTGGCGCTGACGGCCGCCGACCGCGTGGCGCAGCAGCTGAATGCCACTGGCCAGTCCCTGATGCAGTCGCAGCGCCTGGCCAAGTCGGTGTCGCAGGCCCTGGTGGGTGTGCCCCAGGCCTTCGCCGAAGTCAAGGAGAGTTCCAGCTACCTGGTGCGCTCCGTCAAGGGCCTGCGCGACAGCGATTACGCCCTGCGCCTGGAGCCCATCGATGCCGACCTGCTGCCGCAGCTCGAGAAGATCATCCCCCTGATGGAGCGTGCCGAGAAAAGTGCCGCTGCCATCGTGGCGCAGGAGAAGATCCTGACCCAGGTCGGCGCCGCCCTACGTACCATCAACCGCCAGTCGTCCGACCTGCTGGAGATCGCCGAGACGGTGTCTTCGCTCAAGCTGCAGCAGAACGCCAGCGCCGCCGAAATTTCCGCGGCCGGTCAGCTGGTGATGCTGACCCAGCGCATCGGCAAGTCGTCCAACGAGTTCCTGACGGCCGAGGGTGTGAGCCCGGAAGCCGTGTTCCTGCTGGGCAAGGACTTGAACTCCTTCAAGGAAATTGCACAGGGTCTGCTCGACGGCAGCCCCGAGTTGCGCCTGAACGCCTCCAAGGATGCGCAGACGCGCGAGCAGATCGAGGCGCTGATCAAGCTGTATGAACTGACCCGCACCCAGGCCGGTGCCATTCTGGGCAACCTGCAGGGCCTGGTCTCGGCGCGTAGCGCGCAGATCACCATCATCAACGACAGCGAGCCGATGCGCCGCGACCTGGAAGAGTTGCAGGGGCAACTGGCCACGCGTACCGGTCTGGGCCCGACCTCCCTGTTGTCCCTGATCGGCGCCGCCATCTTCGCCCTGCTCTGCGCTGCCGGTCTGGCGCGTGTGCAGCTGATGGACAGCCGTCGCCGCCAGGTGATGGCCGAAGCGCAACGACTGGAAGCCGAGCGCCAGGAACAGGAGGCCAAGCGTGTCAACGACGCCAACCAGGCCGCCATTCTGCGACTGATGAACGAACTGCAGACGGTGGCCGAAGGCGATCTGACGCAGGAAGCCACGGTGACCGAGGACATCACGGGTGCCATCGCCGACTCGGTGAACTATACGGTGGAAGAGCTGCGACTGCTGGTGGGCAACGTGCAGAACACCGCGGCCCAGGTGGCGCAGACGACGGCCGAGGTGGACCAGACGTCCACGGAACTGCTGGCCGCATCGAACGAACAGCTGCACGAGATTCGCGAAACCGGTCGCTCCGTGGTGGACATGTCGACCCGCATCAACCAGGTCTCGCATCAGGCGCAGGAATCGGCCGCGGTGGCGCGCCAGTCCCTGCAGGCTGCCGAGTCCGGCCTCAAGGCCGTGCAGGACGCCATCGGCGGTATGAACTCCATCCGTGACCAGATCCAGGACACCTCCAAGCGGATCAAGCGCCTGGGTGAATCCTCGCAGGAGATTGGTGAAATCACCGAGCTGATCTCGGACATTACCGAGCAGACCAACGTGCTGGCCCTGAACGCCGCCATCCAGGCGGCGTCTGCCGGTGAAGCTGGCCGCGGCTTCTCGGTGGTGGCGGAAGAAGTGCAGCGACTGGCTGAACGTTCCGCAGACGCCACGCGCCAGATCTCGGCGCTGGTGAAGGCGATTCAGACCGACACGCAGGACGCCGTGGCCGCCATGGAGCGCTCCACCCAGGGTGTGGTCGAGGGAGCGCGACTGTCCGACAATGCCGGTACCGCGCTGACCGAGATCGACCGCGTGTCGCGTCGACTGGCCGAGCTGATCGAGCAGATTTCCGACTCCACCTCGAAGGAGGCCGCGATGGCCAACGTGGTGGCCGACAACATCCAGCACATCTTCGCCGTGACCGAGCAGACCGGTGAAGGTACGCGGGCCACGGCCGCCCAGGTGCGCGAACTCTCGCGCATGGCTGAAGAGCTGCGCCAGTCGGTCGCACGATTCAAGATTTCCTGACCCCCGCCCGTCATCCGCAGGAGCGACGTATCCATGCAAGCCCTCGCAGCCGCTAGCGGCAACGACGATCAGCCGGTCAACGACCTGGGCCCCCTGGCCTGGGTCCTGGACGAACTGCGCAAGTCGCTCGATGGCGCCAGCAAGGCCATCCGCCGTTTTGTGCGTGATGCCGAGCTCGCGCGTGGCTCCGATCTGGAGTCGCTTGATGCCAGCCAGCTGCGCATTGCACGCCAGCAACTGCACCAGGCCGTCGGTGCCCTGGAGATGGTGGGCCTGCCCGAGCCGGCCAAGGTGCTGCGCGCCATGGAGGCGCTCGCGCAGAAATTCGTCGAACGCCCCGAGTCATGCAGCGAAGACGCTGCCACCAAGGTCGAGCGCGCCAGCTTTGCCTTGATCGAATACTTGGAGAGTGTGCTGCGCGGAAAGTCGGCCTCGGCAGTAGCCCTGTTTCCGCAGTACCGGGACGTGCTGGAACTGGTCGGCGAGGAGCGCGTGCACCCGGCCGAACTTTGGGGACATGCCTGGCGCTGGATCGATGCCGACATCCCCGTGCCGGCTGAGGCACTGGGGTATGACCCGGCGGTGCGCTCCCAGCTGGATTCGGCTGTGCTCAAGGTGGTCAAGACGGGCAGCGTATCGTCGGCCAAGACCTTGTGCGACCTCTGCCTTGGCCTGGCAGCCGGCCAGCAGGCGCTGGATGCGCGTTCCTTCTGGAAGATCTGTGCGGCGTATTTCGAAGCCCTGGCGCTCAAGCTTTGCGCGCCGGATGTTTATGTCAAGCGCGCGGCTTCGCGCATCCTGATGCAGTTCACCACGCTGGCACGTGGCAAGAGCGAGGTCTCGGACCGTCTGGCCCAGGATCTGCTTTTTTTCTGTGCCCAGGCCGTTCCGGCGGATGCCCAGGCGGCCCCGGTGCTGGCCGCGGTCAGGCAGGCTTATGGCCTGGCGCAGGAGAAACCTGTCAACTACGAAACGCCGCAGTATGGCCGTTTCGACCCGGCGGTGCTGGTTCAGGCGCGCAAGCGTATCGCCACGGCGACCGAGACCTGGTCGGCCCTCTCCGGTGGCGACACCAACCGCCTCAAGGTGGTGTCCGAGCAGTTCACCCTGGTGGGTGAGTCGCTGCTGAAACTGCATCCGGAGAACAAGGCGTTGGCACGTGCCCTGCTCAAGGCCGTGGATGGTACGGTGCGCTCGGGTGAGCCGCCCACCACGCCGGTGGCCATGGAAGTGGCTACCTCCATCCTCTATCTGGATGCGGCCTACGAGGACATGGATCCCACCGAGTCCAGCATGAGCGAGCGCAGCGACCGTCTGGCGCGCCGGCTGGACCACGTCGTGGCCGGTGGGCAGCCCGAGGCGCTGGAGCCCTGGATGGAGGAGCTGTATCGCCGCGTGAGCGATCGCCAGACCATGGGAAGCGTGGTCGAGGAACTTCGCACCAGCCTGACCGAGATCGAGAAGTCGCTCGACACCTTCTTCCGCAATCCCAAGGAAAAGGCGCCGCTCAACGATGTGCCCAACCAGCTGGCGCAAATGCGCGGTGTGTTCTCGGTGCTGGGTTTGGACCAGGCCTCGCTGGCCACCGTGCGCATGCGCGATACCGTCGAGAAGTTCCTGGTCGACAACATCGACGAAGATGCGGCGCGGACTGGTGTCTTCGAGAAATTCGGCAACAGCCTGGGTGCCCTCGGTTTCCTGATCGACATGCTGAGTTATCAGCGCACCCTGGCCAAGAAGCTGTTTGTTTACGACGAGGAGTTGGGGGAGTTCAAGCCCCTGATGGGCCGGGAGCGCGAGGCTGCCGCTGTGGCCCCCGAGCCACCGGCCGCGCCGGTACCCACTCCTGCTCCCACCCCCCGTCCCGTGCCCCAGGCCGCACCGACACCTGCCCCTGCGCCCGCAGTCTCTGCCGATGTCTCCGAGGACGATGGTGCCGAACTGCGAGACATCTTCCTCGATGAGGCCCGGGAGGTGATCCACAACGGCCAGGATGCCGTGCTGGCCTTGCTCGGAGATCCGGCCGACCTGTCGCACCAGACCACATTGCGCCGCGCCTTCCACACCCTCAAGGGCAGCTCGCGCATGGTCGGCTTCACCGAGTTCGGCGAAGCCGGATGGGCGATGGAGCAGATGATGAACAGCTGGCTGGCCGAGCAGAAGCCGGCTCGCCCCGAACTGCTGCAACTCTCCAATGCCGCGCTGCAAGGCCTGGGTCAGTGGGTCGAGGATATTGCTGCCGGCAGCGATGCCGGTTGGAGTGCCGTGCCTTTCCGCCAGTCAGCCGATGCGATGCGACTGGACAACAAATTCCTCGCCCTGGAACTGCCAGCAGCGCCGGCGACACAGGCCGCTGTGCCTGAACCGGTTGCGCCCGTGTCTGTCCCGGTGCCGGAACTGCCGGCGCCAGCCCAGGAGCTGCCCCAGATCGATTTCGAGTCGACCCAGATGTTCGACTTCGAGTTGGCGGATGCCCAGGCCCTGAGCAAGCCGGCCGCGCCGGCCGAAGTCAGGCAGCCTTCGTCGCTGGCAGATTTCGGTGATATCGATTTCAGCAGTCTGGCCGGGGTGCCTCCGGTGGCTTCCACGCCTGCGCGTGAAGACGCGCCGGCAGCTGATCTGTCCATCGACTGGGCGGCCACCAGCCTGGCCGGCCCGGAAGATCGGATGCCGCTTTCGGGCAAAGGGGCGAGCCAGGATTGGGCGCCCACCAGCATGGCTGGCCCCGAGGACCTGGCGCCGCCTCAAAAAGGCACGGACCCGGACTGGGCGGCGACCCGTATGGCCGAGCCGGCCGAACTATCTGCTTTTGAACTGCCGGAATTGCAGAACAATTGGGCCGATACATCCACCGGCGCCATCCACGATGTGCCGGATGAGCCCGATACCCGTGCGGGGAACATCGAAGGTTTCGAACTTGAACTGCCTGCGACCGCCACGCCCGCTGAAACGGCGGACGAGCAGGTCAAGGTGATCGGTACGCTGCGCATCGGCATCCCGCTGTATAACGTCTTCCTGAATGAGGCTGACGAATGGTCGCGACGCCTGCTGACCGAACTCAACGAGTGGTCGCTGGAGTTGCACAATCCGGTTCCTGACACCGCGATTGCATTGGCGCACTCGCTGGGCGGCAGTTCCGCGACGGTCGGATTCTCCGCCCTGTCCGAGATTGCCCGGGCACTTGAGCAGGCCATGCAACACGTGCAGCTGCACGGTCAGGGGCAGGCTGGGCATGCCCAGGTTTTTGTCGCGGCTGCCGACAATATCCGCCATCTGCTACACCAGTTCGCCGCTGGTTTCCTGAAGGCGCCGGAGCCTGGCCTGGTCGAGGCGCTGAATGCGATCCACACGACCGAGTTCGCCCAGCTCGACACCCTCGAGTCCGACAGCGGTCGGCCGGCGCTCACCGTGACCGAGGTCCCCGAGCTGGATCTGGGTGATCTGAACTTCGAATTCGAGCCGGCCGAGCCAGCGCCGCCCGCAAGCGCCCCTGCGCCCAAGTCCATCGCGCCGGTCATGCCGGCAGCGATGCCTGCCGTCTCGGCCTTGCCTGGTGCCGCCAAGATCGTGGTCGACGACAGCGACGAAGAAATCGACGCCGTCGACGTGATCGATGCCGACCTGTTCCCGATCTTCGAGGAAGAGGCCGCCGAACTCATGCCCCAGCTGGCCGCCGCGCTGCGCCAGTGGTCGGAACAGCCCGACCATGGTGGTGCACGCCTGGATGTGCTGCGTGTGCTGCACACTCTCAAGGGCAGTGCGCGTCTGGCCGGCGCCATGCGCCTGGGCGAAATGGCGCACCGCATGGAATCGGCCATCGAACAGATGGGCAGCGAATTCATCCAGGCTGCGCAGATCGATCCCCTGCTCACACGGTATGACCGCCTGCAGCAGATATTTGACGAGCTCTGCCGAGGACCGGTGGAAGAGGCCTACGTTCCGCAAGCCCCGGCGCCCCACCCTGTATCTGCCGCTGTCGCCACACCGGCTGCGGCACCTGCGCCCGAGCCGGTCAAGGTGGCTCAGCGTCCGCCCGTGGCTGCGCGGCCGGCCGTGGCGGCACCCGCCCTGCCGGCCAAGCTGCCGTCGGCCACGGCCCGATCCACGTCGGGCCAGACCGTGCGTGTGCGCTCGCAACTGCTCGACCGCCTGGTCAACCAGGCCGGTGAAGTCATGATCACCCGCAGCCGCCTGGACCAGCGTCTGGGCCAGCTCAATGGCTCACTCTCCGAGCTGACGGCCAACCTGGACCGCCTGCGCACCCACCTGCGCGACGTCGAACTGCAGGCGGAGTCGCAGATGCAGTCGCGCCTGGCGCAGGCCAAGGACACGGCGCAGGGTTTCGACCCGCTGGAATTCGACCGTTTCACCCGCGTGCAGGAACTCACCCGCATGATGGCCGAGTCTGTCAATGACGTGGCCACCGTGCAGCGCAACCTGCAACAGACCATCAGCGGCACCGAGGACGACCTGATCGCCCAGGCGCGCCAGACGCGCGAGTTGCAGCGTGACCTGTTGCGCACGCGCATGATGGAATTCGAAGGCATCTCCGAGCGCCTTTACGGCGTGGTGCGGCAGGCGGCCAAGGACGCCGGCAAGCAGGTCAAGCTCGACATCACCGGTGGTTCGATGGAAATCGACCGTGGCGTGCTGGACCGCATGACACCGGCCTTCGAACACATGCTGCGCAATTCCGTGGCGCACGGCATCGAGCCTCCCCAGCAGCGGGAGGCCGCGGGCAAACCTGCCGCCGGTACCATCACCATCAGCCTGCACCAGGAAGGCAATGACGTTTCGGTCGTCTTCAGCGACAACGGTGCCGGCCTGAACCTGCCGCGCATCCGCGAAAAGGCGCTGGCCCAGGGTTTGGTGGCGCCTGGCCAGCCACTCAGCGATGCGGACGCGGCCAACATGATCTTCATGCCGGGCTTCTCCACCGCGTCCAGCGTGACCGAACTGTCCGGACGTGGCATCGGCATGGACGTGGTGCGTTCGGAGGTGCAGGCCCTGGGCGGGCGTATCGAGACCGCCAGCACGGCCGGCGCCGGTACCAGCTTCAAGCTGGTCCTGCCCCTGACGACGGCCGTCACGCAGGTGATCATGTTGCGCATGGGCGAGTTGAACATCGGCGTGCCGGCCAATCTGGTCGAGATCGTGCGCCGTCTCAGCTACGCTGAACTGGAGCAGGCCTATGCCCAGGGCAGCATCGACTACGGCGGCGAGACGGTGCCGTTCTTCTGGTCCGGCGCGCTCCTGCAGGCGTCAACCCGCAGCCATGAACACGTGGGCAAGACCCAGCCGGTGGTGGTGCTGCGCAGTGCGGGCCAGCGTCTGGCCATCCACGTCGACGAAGTGCTGGGCAACCAGGAAGTCGTGGTGAAGAACCTCGGGCCGCAGCTGTCGCGCCTGCCGGGTCTGGCCGGCATGTCCGTGCTGGCCTCGGGTGCGGTGGTGCTGATCTACAACCCGGTGGCTCTGGCGACCGTGTTCGGCGACAAGGCCTACGAGCTTCAACAGGCCAGCAGCGAGCCGTCGACGGCGGGTCAACCCCGCCTGCCGGTGGCCGAGCAGGTGGCCCCGGGCACCGGTGGCGATCTGCCGCTCGTGCTCGTGGTGGACGACTCCATCACCGTGCGTCGTGTCACGCAGCGTCTGCTGCGTCGCGAAGGTTACCGTGTGGCCATGGCGGCCGACGGTCTGCAGGCGCTCGAGCGCCTGGCCGAGGAGCGTCCGGCGGTGGTGCTGTCCGACATCGAGATGCCGCGCATGGACGGCTTCGACCTGGCACGCAACATCCGCGCCGATGCCAAGCTGCGCGACCTGCCCATCATCATGATCACCTCGCGTATTGCCGAAAAGCATCGTGAGCATGCCAAGGAGCTGGGTGTGAACCACTACCTGGGCAAGCCCTATGGCGAAGACGAGTTGCTGGGCCTCGTGAAGCACTACTGCACGCAGGCTGTCCCGGCCTGATCCGTGCGAGCCACGCGGCGTTGCTGCGTGGCTCAGCCTTCTTCCTTCTCCCCGCTTTTGCGCACCACGGCGTAGCGCGCCAGCGTCTGCGCGCGCGCCTCGTCGTGGGCGACCAGGGGCAGGGGGTAGCCGCTGCCCAGGGTCACGCCGGCGGCGGCCAGCTCGACCGGGCCAGCCAGCCAGGGTGCGTGCAGCGCGGCATCGGGCAGGGCCGCGAGCTGCGGCAGGTAACGGCGGATGAAACGGCCCTGCGGGTCGAACTTCTTGCTCTGGCTGATCGGGTTGAAGATCCGGAACCAGGGTTGCGCATCACAGCCACTGGAGGCCACCCACTGCCAGCCACCGTTGTTGGACGCCAGCTCGAAGTCGTTCAATTTTTCGGCAAAGTAGCGCTCGCCCCATTGCCAGTGGATGCCCAGGTCTTTCACCAGGAAGCTGCCCGCCACCATGCGCAGGCGGTTGTGCATGTAGCCGCTCTGGTTGAGCTGCGCCATGGCCGCGTCGACGATGGGATACCCCGTGCGGCCCTCGCACCAGGCGGCGTAGAGGGCCTGGCCATGGGCGCCCTGTTCCCATTGGATCGCGTCATAGGCCGGCCTGAAGGCCTGCGCCGCCACGTGCGGGAAATTGGCCAGGATCTGGAAGTAGAAATCGCGCCAGACCAGCTCGCTGAGCCAGGTCGCAGCGCCGGCACTGCCTTGCTGGCTGCGCTGCTGTGCCGCGTTCACGAGACGACGCAGGGACACCGTGCCAAAACGCAGGTGCACGCCAAGGTAACTCGGGCCCTTGAGGGCCGGGAAATCGCGGGTGTCCTGGTACTGGTCCATGCGCTCGAAAAAATCCGCAAACAGCTGGCGCGCGCCACTGCTGCCGGTGGGTATCCTGAGCTGGGTCAGGTTGCTGGGTTCGAAGCCGAGTTCGGCCAGGGTCGGCACGGCATGGCACAGGGACTCGGGCCGCGGGGCCAGGCCAGCGGCCAGCGGGGCGCAGTCGAACACCGGCAGCTGCGTGGCAGCCAGCCGCGCCAGCCAGGCCTTCTTGTAAGGCGTGAAGACGGTGTAGGGCGTGCCGCCGCCAGTGAGGACTTCGCGGCCCTCGAAGATCACGTGGTCCTTGCAGGTGTGCAGGGCGATGCCCAGGCTGGCCAGCGTGCCACGCACCTGGGCATCCCGCCCCTGGGCCTGCGGCTCGTAATCGTGTGCGGCGTACACGGCCTGCACCCCCAGTGCCTGCGCCAGGGCGGGCAGGGCTTCGGTGGCGTGGCCATGGTGCACGATCAGGCCGGCATTATCCTGGCCGGCCAGCGCGCGCAAGTCCGTATCCAGTTCCACCAGGGAGGCGCGGATGAACGCCACGCGGCGGTCGCTGCGTGGCAGCGGATCCAGGATGTCCCGGTCGAAAATGAAGGCGCAATAGACGCGCTGGCACTGTTGCAGGGCCAGGTGCAGGGCCGGATGGTCGTCGACCCGCAGGTCGCGCCGGAACCAGACCAGACCGGAATCCAGGGGTTTTTGCATATCACCGTTAAAATCAAAGCATGGCCGATGATTCTGCACCCATCAATCTCACGAATCATTTCCTGATCGCCATGCCCGGCCTGGACGACGAGACTTTTTCCAAAAGTGTGGTCTACCTCTGCGAGCACAGCGAGCGCGGGGCGCTGGGCCTGATGATCAACAAACCCACAGACATCAAGCTGCAGGGCCTGTTTGACAAGGTCGAGCTGCCGCTGGGACGCGCCGACCTCAAGGACGCCCCCGTCTTCCACGGTGGGCCCGTGCAGACCGAACGTGGTTTTGTGTTGCACGAAGCCTTGCAGGAGCCGGCGGCCGAAAAACCTGAACCGGTCTATGCCTCCACCATGATGATTCCCGGCGGGCTGGAGATGACCACCTCGCGCGACGTGCTCGAGGCCCTGTCCACCGGTGCCGGCCCCAGCCGTGTGCTGGTCTCGTTGGGCTATTCTGCCTGGGGCCAGGGCCAGCTGGAGTCGGAAATCGGGGAGAACAGTTGGCTGATCGTCCACGCCGACCCCATCGTGATCTTCGAGACACCGGTGGCGCAACGCTACGACAAGGCGCTGTCCCTGCTGGGCTTGCAGGCCTGGATGCTCTCGCCCGATGTGGGGCATGCATGAACACGGTAGCAGCCATGACTGCCGTCCCTCTCACTCAGCAAAGCTTTCTCGCCCTGGATTTCGGTCTCAAGCGCACTGGCGTCGCGGTCGGAAACCGCATGCTGCGCCAGGCCCTGCCCCAGCCGACCATCCGCGCCGAAGGGGATGCCCGTTTTGAGCGCGTTGCCGAGCGGCTCAAGGAGTGGCAGCCCGATGCGCTGGTGGTTGGCGTGCCCTTCCACCCCGACGGCGCGCCGCATGAGAATACGGCACGGGCGCAGAAATTCGCGCGCCAGTTGCGTGGCCGTTTCGGCCTGCCGGTCTACGAGGTCGACGAACGCTACAGCACCACCGAGGCCCTGGCGGCTGGCGCAGCCGACGCCGATGCGGGTGCGGCCTGCGTGATCCTGGAACAATTCTTGAGGAACCTGGAATGAGCGTACTCACCCTGGACGCCGAAGCCCTCTACGGCGAACTGCAACGCGGCGTGCGTGGCCTTTGCTCCGCAGAAACCCGCCTGGTCGGCGTGACCTCGGGCGGGGCCTGGCTGGCCGAGCGCCTGCAGCGCGACCTCAGGCTCGAGGGTGAGCACGGCACGATCTCCTCAGCCATGCACCGCGATGATTTCGCGCAGCGCGGCCTGGCCAGCGGCGGCCAGACGGTTCTGCCTTTTGACGTCAACGCGGCGCAGATCATCATCCTTGACGATGTGCTCTACACCGGGCGTACGATCCGCGCCGTCATCAACGAGCTGTTCGACTACGGCCGTCCGGCCTCGATCCAGTTGGCGGTGCTGGTGGACCGTGGTGGCCGCGAGTTGCCCATCCAGGCCGACTATGCCGCGGCGCGTGTCGCCTTGCCGCCCAACCAGTTGCTGGAACTGGCACGCGACGCGGACGACCGTTTCCACTTCCGGGTAGAGGCTGCCTGAGCCGGCGATCGAACACAAGGCCCACACCATGCTCTACAAACGCAACCCCCAACTCAACAAGCACGGCGAGCTGATCCACCTGCTGTCCACCGAAGGACTGCCGCGCGACATCCTCACGCACATCCTGGACACGGCGGCCAACTTCGTCAGCGTCAGCGACCGCGAAGTGAAAAAGGTGCCGCTGCTGCGTGGCAAGAGCGTGTTCAACCTGTTCTTCGAGAACTCCACCCGCACACGCACCACCTTCGAGATCGCCGCCACGCGCCTGTCGGCCGATGTCATCAACCTCGACATCGCGCGCTCCTCGGCCTCCAAAGGCGAGTCGCTGCTGGACACCATCGCCAACCTGAGCGCGATGGCGGCCGACCTCTTTGTGGTGCGCCACAGCGAGTCCGGCGCGCCCTACCTGATCGCCCAGCACGTCGCACCGCACGTGCACGTGGTCAATGCCGGCGACGGTCGCCACGCCCACCCCACCCAAGGGCTGCTGGACATGTACACCATCCGGCACTACAAGAAGGATTTTTCCAACCTCACGGTGGCCATCGTCGGTGACGTGCTGCACTCGCGCGTGGCGCGCTCCGACATCCATGCGCTCACCACCCTGGGCTGCGCCGAAGTGCGTGTGGTCGGCCCCAAGACCCTGGTGCCCGCCACCATGGCGCCCATGGGTGTGCGCGTCTGCCACACGCTGGAGGAGGGTATCAAGGGAGCGGACGTCATCATCATGCTGCGCCTGCAGAACGAGCGCATGAGCGGGGCCTTGCTGCCTTCCAGCCAGGAATATTTCAAGAGCTTCGGCCTCACGCCCGAGAAGCTGCAGCTGGCCAAGCCGGACGCCATCGTCATGCACCCGGGCCCGATCAACCGTGGCGTCGAGATCGACTCCAATGTGGTGGACGGCAAGCAGAGCGTGATCCTGCCGCAGGTCACCTTCGGCATCGCGGTGCGCATGGCGGTGATGAGCATCGTGGCCGGCAACGAGGCGTGAGCGGGAGAAAACCAGAATGAAACTGTTGATCAAGGGCGGCCGTGTCATCGATCCCGCCAGCAACCGTGACGAGATCGCCGATGTGGCCATTGCCGCCGGCCGCATCGTCGCCATCGGCAAGGTGCCGGCCGATTTCGCGCCCAATCGTGTGGTCGAGGCGGGCGGCTGCGTCGTGGCTCCCGGCCTGATGGACCTGACCGTGCGCCTGCGCGAGCCCGGCCACGAGCATGAGGGCATGCTCGAATCCGAGATGGCCGCCACGGTCGCCGGCGGTGTCACCAGCCTGGCCTGCCCGCCGGACACCGACCCCGTGCTCGATGAGCCGGGTCTGGTCGAGATGCTCAAGTTCCGCGCCGAGAAACTGCACCAGGCGCGTGTCTTCCCCATCGGTGCGCTCACGCGCAACCTGCAGGGCGAGATCCTGACCGAGATGGTCGAGCTCACCGAGTCCGGCTGCGTGGCCTTCGGCCAGGCCGACGTGCCCCTGGTCAACACCCAGATCCTGCAGCGCGCCTTCCAGTACGCCAGCACCTTCGGTTACGCCGTCTGGCTGCGCCCGAACGACCACTACCTGGGCCAGGGCGTGGCGGCCAGCGGCGCGCTGGCCACGCGCCTGGGCCTCTCGGGCGTGCCGGTGGCGGCCGAGACCATCGCCTTGCACACCATCTTCGAGTTGATGCGCAGCACCGGCGCGCGCGTGCACCTGTGCCGTCTCAGCAGCGCCGCTGGTCTGGCCCTGGTCAGAGGGGCCAAGGACGCGGGCCTGCCCGTGACCTGCGACGTGAGCATCAACTCCCTGCACCTGACCGATAACGACATCGGCTATTTCGACAGCCGCATGCGACTCAATCCGCCCTTGCGGCAACAGGCCGATCGCGACGCCTTGCGCGAGGGCCTGGCCGACGGGACGATCGACGCGCTGGTGTCCGACCACACGCCGGTCGACGAGGACGCCAAGATGCTGCCCTTTGCCGAGAGCGAGCCCGGTGCTACCGGCGTGGAGTTGCTGCTGAGCCTGGCGCTCAAGTGGGGCCAGGAAAGCGGCGTGGGCCTCACGCGCGCCCTGGCGGTGCTGACCAGCGAACCGGCGCGCGTGCTGGGCAGTGCCCTGGGCACCCTGCAGGCCAGCGCTGGCCAACTGGTGGTGGGTGGTGTGGCCGATGTCTGCGTGTTCGACCCGCAGGCCGAGTGGACGGTGTCGCCGCAGGCCCTGCGCAGCCAGGGCAAGCACACACCCTTTGCCGGTTACGAATTGCCCGCGCGCGTGCGCTGCACCATCGTCGGTGGGCAGATTGCATACCAGGCAGCCTGAAAAAGCCGCTGTCTGGCGCGCCATCTGGCGCCTGGGGCGCGCGCTCACGCACATCGTCGCGGGCCTGCTGACCATCCTGCTGCGTTTCCCGCGCCTGAGTGAGGAGCAGCGTGCCCTCCGTGTGCAGGTCTGGTCGCGCGCGATGCTCGCTCGCCTGGACATCCGGCTCGAAGTGCAGGGCAATGCCGCCTTGCCCGGTCCGCTGCTGCTGGTGGCCAACCACATCTCGTGGCTGGACATCACTTCCCTGCATGCGGCGCGCTTCTGCCGCTTCGTCTCCAAGGCCGACGTCCAGGCCTGGCCGCTGATCGGCGCCCTCGCCAGCGGCGTGGGCACACTCTTCATCCAGCGCGAGTCGCGCCGCGACGCCATGCGCGTGGTGCACCACATGGCCGACAGCCTGCGTGCCGGTGATGTGCTGGCCGTGTTTCCTGAAGGCACGACTGGCGAAGGCGTCGAGCTGCTGCCCTTCCATGCCAACCTGCTGCAGGCGGCCATCGCGGCTGATGCGCCGGTGCAGCCTGTGGCCCTGCAGTTCATCGACACCCGTAGCGGCGAGCGCAGCCTGGCGCCCTGTTATGTGGGGGACGACACCTTGCTGGGTTCGGTCTGGCGCACCGTGCGCGCACGAGGCATCACGGTGCGCATCGTCTTCGGTGAGCCGCAGGCAGCTCAGGGGCGCGAGCGCCGGACCTGGGCGGCCGGTCTGCGCGAGACCATCGCGCAATTGCGCCAGCCGCCGGCATCGCGCTGAGGACTCAGCGCAAGTCTTCGCAGGCGACCGTCTGCCCGGAGCAGGGCTTCTCGCACATCGCACCATCGCGCAGGGAGCATGAGCGGTTGAAGGTCACCACGTGGTCCACCTCGGGGCGGATGCCGATCCATTCCCCGATCCGGTGGTCGTGGTGGCTGGGCACATGGGCCAGCACGGTCTGGCCGCCGGCCAGGCGCAGGGTGTAGAGGAACTCCGAACCGCGGAAGGCCTTGCGCACGATCTCGGCTTTCACCGGGGCATCGTCGTCGTGCACGATGTCATCGGCGCGTAGCAGCACGTCGCATTCGCCGCCGGAAAAAGCACAGGGCAGGGGACACTCGGCCACGTCGGTCAGCTCACCCAGCGGCGTCTGCACCACGATCTGCCGGTTTACCTCGCGGATGGTGGCCGGCGCGAACACGCCGTGCCCTATGAAGTCGGCCACGAAACGTGTGGCCGGCCGGTGGTAGAGCGTGTAGGCGTCGTCCCACTGGTGCAGGCGGCCCTGGTGCATGACGCCGATGGTGTCGCCGATGGCAAAGGCCTCGAGCTGGTCGTGTGTGACGAACAGGGCCGTGGCCTGGGCGGCCTTGAGGATGTTGCGCACCTCGTGCGCCAGGCGCTCGCGCAGCTCGACGTCGAGGTTGGAAAAGGGTTCGTCCAGCAGCAGCAGCTGCGGGCGCGGGGCCAAGGCGCGCGCCAAGGCCACGCGCTGCTGCTGGCCGCCCGAGAGTTCGTGCGGGTAGCGCGACTCGCTGCCTTCCAGGCCCACCAGGGCCAGCACCTCGCGCACGCGTAGCGCGCGCTCGGCTTTGGGCAGATGGGCGATGCCGAAGGCCACGTTGCGTCCCACGTCCAGGTGCGGGAACAGGGCGTAGTCCTGGAACACCATGCCGATGCGGCGCTCTTCCGGCGCCAGCTGGGTGCTGGCGCTGCCCACCACCTGGCCCGAGAGGCGGATCTCGCCGCCGCTGACCGGCTCCAGCCCGGCCACCGCGCGCAAGAGCGTGGTCTTGCCGCAGCCCGAGGGACCGATCAGCACACCGATGTCGCCGGCGCGCAGGCCCAGGGACACGCCCTGTACGGCAGCCTGGGCGGCGCCGGGATAACGGACTTCGAGCTGGGAGACTTCGAGGAACATGATGAGGACCTGTTCACACTTGGAGTGCGTGAGACGGAGCCTTATTGTAGATGCTTACAATTCTCATTACGCCTCTTAACCCTTCCCGGGTCACTTCATGCCCCTGCGCCGGCTCCGTCATCTTTTCCTGCTGCTCTTCACCGCCGCCCTGATGCTCCCCGTGCTGGCCCTGCTGGGGGCCTGGCTGCCCGGCGGCGTGCCCGGTACCCAGGCCACGGAGATCCTGCTCGAGATGGCCCGCACCGTCTTGCCTGACTACCTGGCCACCACCTTCTGGCTCTGTCTGCTGGTGACGGTCGGTGTCATCACGGTCGGCCTGTCTTCGGCCGCCGCGGTCACGCTGTTCGACTTTCCCGGCCGGCGTTTTTTTGAATGGGCGCTGCTGCTGCCTCTGGCCATGCCGGCCTATGTGGTGGCTTATGCCTATACCGACTTCCTGCAGTACAGCGGCCCGCTGCAGAGCTGGCTGCGCGCGGCTACCGGCCTGCAGGGACGCCTGTTTCCCGAGATCCGCAACACCGCCGGCGCGGCCTGGGTGCTGACCTTCGCGCTCTACCCCTACGTCTACCTGCTGGCGCGCACGGCCCTGGCCGAGCGCGCCAGCCACCTCATGGAGGCGGCCCGCCTGCTGGGCGCGCCCCTGTCGCGCCGCATCCGCGAGGTGGCCCTGCCGCTGGCGCGGCCGGCCGTGGCCGCCGGTGTGGCGCTGGCCTTGATGGAAACGCTGGCCGACTTCGGCGTGGCCAGCTACTTCGGCATCCAGACCTTCACTGCCGGCATCTACAAGGCCTGGCTGGCCATGGACAACCGCATCGCCGCCGCCCAGCTGGCCACCCTGCTGCTGGCACTGGTGGCCGGGCTGCTGTGGCTGGAGCACCGCTCGCGCCAGCGCCTGCGTTTCGTCAGCTCGCGTACCGCGCGCCAGGCCGGTGCGGAAGCACGGCCGGTGCCCTTGCGCGGCCTGCGCCTGGCGGCAGCCTGGGGGGTCTGCGGCCTGCCGCTCGTCATGGGTTTCGTGGCGCCGGTGCTTTTCATGTTCCGTCCCCTGCTGGCCGACTGGGGCGAACTGCCCTGGGACCGTTTCCTGGGCTGGGCCGGCAACAGCGTGCGCCTGGGCCTGCTCAGTGCCGCGCTGGCCGTGGCTCTGGCCCTGCTGCTGGCCTATGCCCTGCGGCGCCTGCCGGATGTGCTGACGCGCGCCGTGGTCTGGCTGGCCGGCCTGGGGTATGCCGTGCCCGGCGCGGTCATCGTGGTGGGCCTGCTGCTGCCGGTGGGCTGGGTGCAGGCCCGCTGGCCCGAGGCCGGTGCAGCCTACTGGGTCACGGCTACCTCGCTGGGCCTGGTCTGGGCCTATCTGGTGCGCTTCGTGGCCGTGGCCCTGCAGTCGGTGCAAAGCGGTTATGCCCGCATTCCGGCCAGCCTGGACGACAGTGCCCGCATGCTGGGTAGCAGCGGCTTCGGCCTGCTGCACCGGGTGCACTGGCCGCTGCTGCGCCGCTCGGTCATGGCAGCCACCCTGCTGGTGTTTGTCGACGTCATGAAGGAATTGCCGGCCACCCTGGTGCTGCGGCCCTTTGACAGCGACACCCTGGCCGTGGTGGCCTACCAGCTGGCACGCGACGAGCGCCTGGGCGAGGCGGCGCTGCCTTCGCTGGCCCTGGTGCTGGTGGGCTTGATCCCGGTACTGTTGCTCAGCCGCACACTGCGCAGCCGCAATGCGCAGGATGAGGGTTAAAACGCAACATCCATAAGGGTAGGCCTGTATAAAATGAGAATGTATTTATATTAGGAACTGACAAGTCATGAGCAAGCGTTCCATCCAGGCAAGCCCGGCCACCGTGACCGAACCGGATCAGGTTTTCGAACTGGCAGCGGAGGTTTTCCGTGTCATGTCGGCGCCCATGCGGCTCAAGATCATCAGCCACCTCTGTGATGGCGAGCGCAATGTCAGCTATCTGCTGAGCAAGATCGACACCACCCAGCCCAATATGTCCCAGCACCTGACCACGCTGTACCAGGCGGGTGTGCTGGGCAAGCGCCGTGAAGGTGTGCAGATCTATTACCGCATCATCGACGACCGCGTTTCATCGCTGTGCCGTGCCGTGTGCACCCAGATCGCCATGGATGCGGACTTCGAGTCTCCCATGGCCGAACCTACGGCCTCGCCGGCGACCTGAGCGCTGGCACACGACCAAAGAAAAGGGGCCTGACAGGCCCCTTTTCGCTGCGTATCTTTGCGCTCAGGGCTTCAGGTAGACGTAACCCTCCAGCGCTTGCAGACGCGCCACCTCGGCCACGCCCGAGGGCACGATCTTGGTTTCCATCAGCAGGCGATCCGGGTTGATGTTGCGCACCGTCAGGGTGTTGTTGCAGACGCGGAACTCGACACCCTTGCCGGCCAGGTCGCTCACGGCACCGCTGAACTCGCGGCCCTGGCTGTCCTTGGCGTCCTGCAGCAGGAAGTTGATGCCCGCGCCGTGCGTCACCACCACGATCTTGGCCTTCGGGTCCGCGGCCATGTGGTTGCGGATGTTGTTCAGGACGGCCGGCACCGTGTTGACATCGGTGTTGATGTGGTAGACCGCCTTGACCTGCTGCGTGGCTTGCGCCTGGGCCGTCGAGGCGAAACCCAGGGTGGCGGCGCAGACCAGGGCGAGGGTGGTGATGAATTTGTACATGAGCAACTCCTGAATTCGGTGGCGAGAAAAAGCCGGCGAGTGCCGGCAAGGCGGAGCCCGGTGCGAGACCGGGCCCGGCAGCATCAGAGCAGTGTATCCGCCCAGATGTTCTGCGCCCAGTTCCAGGCGTAGATGCCCTCAAGCTCGTTGGGGGCGCTGGAGACGCCGCCCGAGCCCGCCACGGTCTTGAAGGTCTTCTCGGCCGCCACGTACTGATGGATGGATGCCACGTGCACCACCAGCTTGTCGTTGACGAAGCTGTAGCAGGTGTTGGTCAGCAGCGGTTGCGGGTTGACCTCCATGCCCGAGAGCTGGGCCACCACGGCGGCGGCCACCACCTTGCCGTGCGAGTTGGCCATGTGGCCGGACTTGGGCATCAGCGGCGCGGCCAGCACCGAGTCGCCGATCACGTGCACGTCCTTGGCAGCGGTGGACTCGAAGGTCTGGTAGTTGACGTTGCACCAGCGGCCGTTGGCGTTGGCCAGGCCCGACTGCATGGCGATGAGGCCTGCGCTCATGTCCGGCAGTACGTTGAGCACATCGGCCTTCACGTCATCCGAGGTCTCGAACTTGACGGTCCTGGTTTTTGCGTCGACCGCGATGGCCTTGTGGTTGCCGCGGAACTCCAGCATGCCGGCGTAGTTCTCGGCCCAGAACTTCTTGAACAGCGGGCCCTTGGAGGTCACGTCCGGATTGGCGTCCAGGATCAGTACCTTGGATTTCGGCTTGGCCTTCTTGAAGTAGCTGGCCACCTGGCTGGCGCGCTCGTAGGGGCCGGGCGGGCAGCGGTAGGGCGCCAGCGGTACCGAGATGGCGTAGACGCCGCCGTCGGGCATGGCTTCGAGCTGGCGGCGCAGGGCCGCCGTTTCCGGGCCGGCCTTCCAGGCCTGCAGGATCTGGCCCGAGGCGCTGGCGTCTTTCAGGCCGGCGATGCTGCCCCACATCATGTCGACGCCAGGCGAGACGATCAGCTTGTCATAGCCGATGGTGGCCCCGCCAGCCAGCGCCACCGTCTTTTTGCCGCGGTCGATTTCCATGACACGGTCGCGCGCATGGATCACGCCATGTTTGCCCTTGAGGTTGTCATAGGGCGTGGTGATGTCGCCCATGGTCTTGGAGCCGCCGATCACCAGGTTGGAGATCGGGCAGGAGATGAAGCTGTCGTTGGGCTCCACCAGCACCACGTCGATCTGGTAGTTGGAGAGCATGCGCACGTATTTGGCGGCGGTGGCACCACCATAGCCGCCGCCGATCACGACGACCTTGGCCTTGGTCGGGATGGGGGCGGTGGTGGCGCAACCCACCATGGACAGGGAGCCCACGGTGCCGAGTGCCAGCGAGGCTTGTACAAAACTGCGTCGTTTCATGGTTCTTGCCTCCTGCTCAGCGCTTGAGCGTCGAGAAATAAGTGGAGACGGACTCGATCTGTTCATCGGTCAGTCCCTTGGTCAGCTGGTGCATCACCGTGGCCGGACGCGTGCCTTCACGGAAGGCCTTCATCTGCGCCACCATGTATTCACGCGGCATGCCGGCCAGCGAGGGAATGGCGGAGCCTTCGGTGGTCCGGCCTTCGGTGCCGTGGCAGTTGGCGCAGGTCGCGGCCAGTGCACGCTGGTGCAGCTTGACGGTGTCCTGCGGCGTGGCAGCGGTGGCGCTGCCGGCATAGCTGCCCAGCAGCAGCACGGCCGCCCAGAGGGGAGTAAGGCGCATGAAGGTCTCCTTGGTCGAATGAAATATCAATAGCGACTAATTTAGCGAGTCGCCCCCGGGATTGTCCCGGGTGTTTACCCGCAGAAACCTTACACGGATCAAGGTGCCCGCATCGTGGCCGATGTGCCGACCACCTGCTGGCCCGGCTCCTGTGCCGTGCCCTGGCTGTCCATCAGGCGGTCGGTGAGGCCGGCGCCGGCCCACATGCCGATCAGCGCCAGCCACGCGGTGAGCGCGAACACCGCGCCGCCCGTCATGCCCGCACCTACCGCACAGCCACCGGCCAGCATGGAACCGAAGCCCATGAGCATGGCGCCCACGATGTAACGACGCATGCTGTAGCCGTCCTTGAAGCCTTCGAGCTGGAACTCCTTGCCGACCAGGGCGCCGATGAAGGAGCCGGCGAACACGCCGGGCAGCAGGCCGAAATCGAAACCGATGGCTGGTGCCGGCGAGGCCAGTACGCGCATCAGCCACTCGGCCGAGGGCCCGCTGAAGGTCAGGCCCTGCACCTGCACCACACCGAAGCTGTTGGACGAGATCAGGTAGGTGGCCCACCAGGCCGCCGCCACGGCCAGGCCGGTACCGATGCCACCCACCCACTTCCACAGGCCCCAGCCGCTGCGGATGGCGAAGTACAGCGCCGCCACAAACCAGATCAGCCCCACATACAGGCCGCCCCAGTGGCCGATGCCCGTGATGGCCAGCAGGTCGCGGGTCGGCCCGCCTTCTACCGTCCACCAGTTGCTGATGGCCAGCCGCAAGGGCGCCAGCGAGCCCGAGAGCGCGGCCTGGGCCGTGACGGCGAAGATGAGCCCGGAGAGCAGGGCGCGCAGGTTGCCATTGGCCGAGAGCACCAGCAGGCGGCTGGCGCAGCCGCGCGTCATGATCATGCCGGCACCGAAAAGCAGGCCGCCGATCAGCGCGCCCGACAGGCTGCCGCGCGTGGCGAGCTGGCGTGCCGTGCTGGTATCGAGCGCATGCAGCACGATCAGCCCTTGCACCAGCACCACCGTGGTGGAGAAGGCCAGCAGCCAGACCGAGAGCTTCTCGCCGAACTTGCGGTGCCAGAACTCGATGGTCGCCGCCCGCAGGCAGAACTTGGAGCGCTGGGCGAAAAAGCCGAACAGCAGGCCGATCACGCCGCCGACGATGGCAAGCACCAGGCTTTCGCCGTGCTGCTCAAGTAGGGTTGCCAGGTTCATGAAGCCGTACCATAATTTAGTGAATGCTTATATTGAATGCTAAGCATAATTGCATCGTAGCGGCTTGACCTGCCTCAAAAAAATCCCGAGTCGGAGAGGGCGGCCAGGTTGCCAGACTGGAGTTGGAATGCGCGTGTATGGAATGGATGGGGCCCGTCGGGTCGCCCGTTTGCTGGCGACGACCCTGGCCCTGCTGGGAGGGGTGGTCGGAGCCCGGGCCGAGGCGCCGCCCATGGTGGCGCAGCAGGTGGCCCCCTCGGCCTGGTACGTCGAGGGCGTGTCCGCGCTGGGCTCGTCCGCCAACCAGAACTTCATCTCCAATGCCGCCTTCGTGGTCACGCCGGCCGGCGTGGTGGTGATCGACGCCCTGGGCTCGCCTGCACTGGCCGAGCGCCTGATGGCCGAGATCCGCAAGGTCACACCCCGGCCCGTCACGCACGTCATCGTCACGCATTACCATGCCGACCACATCTACGGCCTGCAGGCCTTCAAGGCCAAGGGCGCACGCATCATCGCCCACCGGGCGGCCAAGGTCTACATGAACTCCGAGACCGCGCGCCTGCGCCTGGAGGCCTCGCGGGTGGAACTGGCCCCCTGGATCGATGAAGACACTCGCCTGGTCGAGGCCGATGAATGGCTCGATGGCGACCGGACGCTCACGATCGGCGGGGTGGATTTCCAGATCAAGATCGTCGGTCCCTCGCACACGCCGGAAGACCTGGTGGTCTACCTGCCCTCGGAGAAAGTGCTGTTCGCCGGCGACCTGGTCTTTCGCAGCCGCATCCCCTACGTGGGCCAGGCCGACAGCCGGCAGTGGATCCTGGCGCTGGAAAAGCTGCTGGCTTTCGATGCCGGTGTCATCGTGCCGGGCCACGGCCCGCTGTCGCGCGAGGCGCGCAAGGACATGCAGCTCACGCGCGACTACCTGGTCTACCTGCGCACCAGCATGGGCAAGGCCGCGGCCAACCTGGAGCCCTTCGACGAGGCCTACAAGAACACCGACTGGAGCCAGTTCGAACACCTGCCCCTGTTCCGCGTGGCCAACCGCATGAACGCCTACAACACCTACCTGCTGCTCGAGCAGGAGGGCGGCAAGTGAAGCGCGCGGGTATCGCCAGGCGCGATCTGCTGCTGGCCGCAGCCGCCTTGCCCTTGGCCCTGAGCCCGGCCCGGGCCGCCGAGCTGCCGGCGGCGCACAACCTCAAGGAAGAACTGGCCGCTGCGCTGGCCCGGCGCGAGCCGCTGGTGGTGATGGTGAGCCTGGAGGGCTGCGCCTTCTGCAAGATTGCGCGCAACAACTACCTGGCGCCCATGCACCAGCAGGATGGCCTGCACGTGGCCCAGGTGGACATGCGCAGCCGCACCCGTGTGCTGGATTTCCAGGGCAAGGCCGTCACGCACGACGACCTGGTGCGGCAGTGGAAGATCCGCATCGCCCCCACCGTGCTCTTCTTCGGCCGGGGCGGCGCCGAGGTGGCCGAGCGCCTGGTGGGTGGTTACATCCCCGACTTCTACGGTGCCTACCTGGACCAGCGCCTCGCGCAGGCGCGCGCCAGCCTCCGGTAAGCCGACGGCTCCACACCAGCTTCCGGAGCCCCCAGACGCGACGCCCTGGCTGTTTTTGGCTAGGATGGATCCATTCATCAGGACATCCTGCGTCGAAGGGCGAATGACATGAATTACACCCAGAAATTGACCCTCTCGATGATCGTCCCGACGGTCATGGTGGGTGGCGCCGGCTCCACCGTGGTGATCGGGGCCGCCTGGCTGCAGCAGCAGGCGCAAGTGGCCAGCGGTCAGGCCATGGTGGCTTACCTGCAGATCGGGGCGCTGCTCACGGGCCTGCTGACGCTGGTGTGCGTGGCCGTCTGTGTGGGCTTCACGGTCTGGATCCGGCGCACCGCACGGGCCGTGCTGGGCGGTGAACCCACGGACGCGCAGCACACCCTGGCCCAGCTGGCCGACGGCAACCTGGCCCTGAGCGATGGGCCGGCCCCGGCCGGCAGCCTGCTGGACTCGGTGCATCGCCTCACCGGCGTGCTGCGCAGCACCCTGGGTGACATCCGCCATTCCAGCCAGGGCGTGGCCGTGGCGTCGAGCGAGATCGCGGCCGGCAACCAGGACCTGAGCGACCGCACCGAGCAGGCGGCCGGCAATCTGCAGCGCACCGCTTCCAGCCTGGATGAACTGACCCGCACCGTGCGCCACACCGCTGCTGCGGCCAGCCAGGCCAACCAGCTGGCCGGCAGCGCGGCCGAGGTGGCCGGGCGCGGTGGCGCCGTGGTGGGCGAGGTGGTGCAGACCATGGCCGGGATCGACGAGAGTTCGCGTCGTATCCACGACATCATCGGCGTCATCGACGGCATCGCCTTCCAGACCAATATCCTGGCGCTCAACGCGGCGGTGGAAGCCGCCCGCGCCGGCGAGCAGGGGCGCGGTTTCGCCGTGGTGGCGGCCGAGGTGCGCCAGCTGGCCAGCCGCAGCGCGGCGGCGGCCCGCGAGATCAAGGCCCTCATCAGCGACTCGGTCGACAAGGTCGGGTCCGGGACCCGCCTGGTGCAGCAGGCCGGCAGCACCATGCAGGAGATCGTCGAGGCGGTGCAGCGCGTGAGCGGCGTGATCCACGAGATCACCACCGATGCCGCCGGGCAGTCGACCGGCATCGTCTCGGTCAACGAAGCCGTGAACCAGCTCGACCAGATGACGCAGCAGAACGCCGCGCTGGTCGAGCAGTCGGCCGCCGCCGCCGCCAGCCTCAAGGACCAGGCCCAGCGCCTGGAGCAGGCGGTGCAGACCTTCCGGCTCTGAGCGTCGCAGGCGGCCAGGCCGCCGCCGCGGCATGGGGCCGGATTTCCCCACTCCCTCTGGATGGAATATGCCCCCTAGGGTATATTCACGCCTGTTCATTTCATAGTTGGAGCAAGCAGAGTGGGAATTTCCAATGCGTGTGAAGCGCCGGGCAGCAAGCCCTACTGGCCGGCCTGGTTGGCGGGCCTCGCCCTGGGCGTGGTGCTGCTCTTGACCTTCATCCTGACCGGCCATGGCCTGGGCGCCACCGGTTTCACCACCCGTCTGAGCGCCTGGCTGGGCGACATCGCCGCGCCGCAATGGACGCTGGCCAACGACTACCTGGGGCCCCTGGTCGAAGACGGCGCCGTGCTGTCCTCGTGGATCAGCTGGCAGGTGGTCGGGGTCTTCCTGGGGGCCCTGCTCTCGGCCTGGCTGGCTGGCCGTCTGGCCTGGCGCATCGAAGGCGCGGCCAGCGCCGGGCGCACCGGCCGTCTGCTCAAGGCCCTGGCCGGTGGCATCCTGGCCGGCATCGGCGCGCGCATCGCCGCCGGTTGCACCAGCGGCGTGGGCCTGTCGGGCGCGGCCGTGCTCAGCGTGGCCGGTTTTGTTTTCCTCGGCGCGTTCTTCGCCGCCGGTCTGATCGCCGCGCGTCTGAGCGGCGGGGGTGTTAAATGATCGAGATGTTCTTCGCCATCCTGCTGGGCCTGGGCTTCGGCTTCGTGCTCGAGCGCGCCGGCTTCGGCAGCGGCTGCAAGCTCACCGCCCAGTTCCGCCTGAGCGACTGGTCGGTGTTCAAGGTCATGTTCACGGCCATCGTCTTCACGGCGGTTGGCCTCTACGGACTGGAACTGGCCGGCCTGGTCGAGGCCAGCGCCCTGTACGTGCCCATTCCCTACCTCTGGGCCATCGCCGCCGGCGGCGCGCTGATCGGCGCCGGTTTTGCCGTGGGTGGTTACTGCCCCGGCACCGCCGCCGTGGGCCTGATGACGGGCCGCATTGACGCCATCGTCTTTTTCCTCGGCCTGCTAGTCGGCACCTTCGTTTTTGCCGGCTTCTTCCCGCAGTTCGACGCGCTGACCACCGCCGGCGAGTTCACCCAGGGTGACCGCCTGCCCGAAGCCCTGGGCCTGCCCGAGTGGCTGGTGCTGGCCGCCCTGGTGGGCGCCGCCGTCGGCGTGTTTTATCTCGGCGGCTGGTTCGAGCGCCGTGCGCGCGCGGCCGGCCGGGTCTGAACCATTTTTTTCAGGAGAACGATCCATGAAACATCCCCGCAATACCCTGGCCCCGCTGGTCTCGGCCCTGGCCCTCGCCCTGGGCGCCGTGCCGGTCGCCGCCGTGGCGCAGTCGGCCGACACCCCGGCCCGCGCCGCCAATCCCTGCGCGGGCAACCCCTGCGCCGGCAGCAAACGCCGCAGCCGCGCCGACAACCCCTGCAGTGGCAATCCCTGCGCCGGCTCCAAGCGCCGCAGCCGTGCCGACAACCCCTGCGCGGGCAACCCCTGTGCGGGTTCCAAGCGCCGTCGCAGCGGGGATGACAATCCCTGCGCTGGCAAGAAGCGCTGATTTCGCCAGCCATGTCCGCTGCTGCCCAGCGAGTCGATACCGGGCGCGCCGCGCACGGTGCGCTGGCGCGGCAACTGCGCCTGGCGCGCCAGGGGCGCTCCATGCTGTTTCCCTTCATCGGGCGCAGCCGGCGTTTCGAGATCTGGGCGCACTACCCGCGCCACGATGCCGTCGACAGCAGCGGCCGCTGGCAGTTCTATTTCCATGTCCACGACCGCGCTGAAAAAGACAGCGCCCGCCACCCGCAGGAGCATGGCCACATCCACCTCTTCCGCCGCAGCCCGCAGGGCAAGTTGACGCACTTCGCCGGCCTGGCGCTGGACGCGCGCGGCCTGCCCCTGTGCTGGTTCGCCACCAACCAGTGGGTGACCGGCGAGCGCTGGGCGGACGCGGCCTCGCTGGTGCGCGAACTGGCCCACTTCGAGCTGCGCCTGCGCGGCCCGCTGAGTGGCGCCGGCCTGTGGCTGGGCGACATGGTGCGTTTTTATGCCACGCCGCTGCGCCAGATGCTGGAGCAGCGCGATGCCGCCCTCGAGCGGCATTGCCGCCGCCATGACCAGACCCGGGCGCAGGCCTGGGCCGACCGGCGCGTGGCCGTCTGGAGTTCCCTTCCCGTGAACTGGCCGCAGGACGCCTTGTCGGCGGCCGGGCCCCTGACTCAATGATTCTTAAAAGGAGATGCAGATGAAGACTCACATCCGTTACTTTGCAGGCGCTGCCCTGCTGGGCCTATCCCAGTGGGCCCTGGCCCTGGACGTGCCCGGCCCCGTGGTTGATGGCGCCTGGCTGGAGCAGAACCGCGCCGAGGTCACCGTGCTGGACGTGCGCGCCAACCCCAAGACCTTCACGCTCACGCCCGAGTTCGAGACCGACAAGAAGACCGGCAAGAAATTCCTGGTCGATCTCGGTGGCCACATCGACGGCGCCGTGCTGGTGGACAACAAGAAGGTCCGTATGGACCGCAGCATCAACGGCGTCAAGCTCAAGTCCATGATTCCCGAGCGCGCCGATTTCGAGAAACTGGTGCGCAGCTGGGGTGTGTCGGCCGGCCGTCCCATCGTGATCGTGTCCGCCGGCATGGAGCCGCTGGACTTCAACGACGCCGCCCGCCTGTACTGGCAGTTCAAGGTCTACGGTGAAGACAACATCGCCGTGCTCAACGGCGGCACCGCCGGCTGGATCGCCGAGGGCCGTGCCGTCAGCACCGACGCCGTGAAGGCGACCGAAGGCAACTGGGCCGCCAAGGCCGACCGCAGCGCCGCGCTGCTGGCCACCTCCGACGACCTGGCCCGTGCCCAGGCCGACAAGTCGGCCCAGCTGATCGACGCCCGCGACGACGCCCACTACCTGGGCCTGAGCAAGAGCAGCAGCACCAGCGCCGCCGGCCATGTGCCCGGCGCCAGGAACGTCTACACCGGCCTGATGTCCACCCAGGGCGGCGACGCCGCCCGCCTGCTGGCCGCCGACACCTACCGCGACGTCTTCAAGCTCAGCGGCCTGGACGCGCAGGCCTCCGCCATCGCCTACTGCAACACCGGCCACCAGGCTTCCGGCACCTGGTTCGTGCTGTCGGAGATCGTCGGCAACAAGAACGCCAAGCTCTACGACGGCTCCATGCACCAGTGGACCCTGGAGAAGCGCCCCACCGTGGCGGTGTCGCTGGCCAAGTAAGCCGAAGCCCGGAGGCGGGCGCGCCGCGGTATAAACGCCGCATGCTCGCCCTGCTCCAACGCGTCCGACAAGCCCGCGTCGAGGTCGATGGTCACACCATCGGCCAGATCGACGCGGGCTTAGCTGTTCTGGTCTGCGCCGAGCGCGGCGATACCGAGGCCATCGGCGACAAGCTGCTGGCCAAGATCCTCAAGCTGCGCATCTTTGCCGACGAGGCCGGCAAGATGAACAGGAGCGTGCAGGACGTGGGCGGCGGCCTGCTGATCGTGAGCCAGTTCACCCTGGCCGCCGACACCACCGGCGGCAACCGCCCCGGCTTCGGCAACGCCGCCCCGCCGGACGAGGGGCGCCGGCTGTACGACTACTTTGTGGAACAGGCTCGGGCCGCGTATCCAGTCGTGCAGACCGGGCAGTTTGCGGCGGACATGCAGGTGTTTCTGGTCAACGACGGGCCGGTGACGATACCGATGAGGGTGGTTGCCAATTAAACCAATAGGGGAGGTGGCTATGAATGATCGTCCAGCGAAGTTATACAAGTACGAACGAATCGACGCACAAACCCTTAGAAACCTGAAAGCGCAATCGATCTACTTTGGGTCGCCTCGAGGATTTAATGACCCCTACGATTGCGCTATAGCCCCCAATATTAGACAGCCGACGAACGAAGAAGTTGAAAAAGTTCGGGCACTTTACCTGCAGGACAAAGAGCTTACGGATCAGCAAAGAAGGGAGCTAGTTAATTTGGCTGTTGAGAAGCTTGCAAAGCTACTGCATAAAAGCTCAGTAAGTGCGTTCAAAGAGCAGATAGAAAATTTTCTGACAACCCGAGGGGTGGCGTGTTTTGCAGAGTCGCCAGACAACTTGTTAATGTGGGCGCATTACGGCGGGAAGTACAAAGGTATGTGCCTTGAGTTTGATACTTCCTATGAGCCTTTTACGAAAGCAAGGAAGGTTGCGTATTCAAAATCACTGCCAGAGGTGAGCCCGATGGCGATACTAGATTCTGTTATTGAAACCAACGGAACCGATCATTTGATGACGCCATATTGCACCAAGTCTGAGTCGTGGGCTTATGAGAAAGAATGGCGTGCTTTTCATATGCAGGCAGGAACTTTGTATGGATACAAATCGGAAGCGCTCACCGGAATATATTTCGGTCCTGACGTTGAGCCGGAAATGAGGGAAATTATCTGCCTCGTTTTAAGAGGGCAAAACGAAAAGGTTGCGTTCTACGAGGGGCGGCGAAGCGCGACAGAATTTAAGGTGGGATTTCAGCGGTTTACCTACACCAGCTACTTGGTGGCTAAGCAGATGGGACTTCGAGAATAGACAGCTGGTAAGCTGTCTTTACTCGTACGGATTTCCGTACCCCATCCCCTCCATCAACAAGACCTCCAGCGCCTCCATCTCTAGCGCATCGACCTCATCGGTCTCGTGCTCGTAGCCTTGAGCATGCAGGGTGCCGTGCACCAGTAGGTGGGCGTAGTGCTCTTCCAGGGGCTTACCCTGTTCCTTGGCTTCTTTCGCCACCACCGGCGCGCACAGCACCAGGTCGGCGCTGACCACGGGCTCGAGCGCGTAGTCGAAGGTCAGCACATTGGTGGCGTAGTCCTTGTGGCGGTACTCGCGGTTCAGGGTGCGACCCTCGGCCGTGCCGACGATACGCACGGTGATCTCGGCGGGGCGCAGCAGCGCTATGCGTGTCCAGCGCGTGACACGGGCCTTCGTCAACAGCTTCTTGTGGCTGTCCGGCACAGCGGCGCCGAACTGCAGGGACAGATCCAGTTCAGGCAGCCCGTTCACAGCGAATCTCCCGGCTTGCGCTGTTTGTCATAGGCGTCGACGATGCGCGCCACCAGCGGGTGGCGTACCACGTCGGCGCTGGTGAAGCGGCAGATGGCGATGCCCTTGACGCGTTTGAGCACGCGCTCGGCGTCGATCAGGCCGCTGAGCTGGGTCTTGGGCAGATCGACCTGGCTCACGTCGCCAGTGACCACGGCGCGCGCGCCGAAGCCGATGCGCGTGAGGAACATCTTCATCTGCTCGGGCGTGGTGTTCTGCGCCTCGTCCAGGATCACAAAGGCGTTGTTCAGCGTGCGCCCGCGCATGAAGGCCAGAGGCGCGATCTCCAGGGCGTTGCGCTCGAAGGCCTTCTGCACCTTCTCGTAGCCCATCAGGTCGTAGAGCGCGTCGTACAGCGGGCGCAGGTAGGGGTCGATCTTCTGCGTCAGGTCGCCGGGCAGGAAACCCAGGCGCTCGCCGGCTTCCACGGCCGGGCGGGTGAGCACGATGCGCTGCACCGCGCTGCGTTCCAGCGCGTCCACGGCGCAGGCCACCGCCAGATACGTTTTTCCGGTGCCGGCCGGGCCGATGCCGAAGGTGATGTCGTTGCCGGCGATGCTCTCCAGGTAATGGGCCTGGTTGGGCGTGCGCGCGCGCAGCTCGTGGCGGCGGGTCTGCAACACCTCACCGTCTTCCGTCAGCGGCATGGAACTGTCGCCCGCCAGCAGGAGTTGCACGATGGCGTCGTCGATGGGCTTGGTCGCCATCTCGTACAGGGCCTGCAGCACTTCCATGCCGCGCTGGGCCTGTTTCTTGGCGCCTTCCACCTTGAACTGCTCGTGGCGGTGGGCGATCTTGACGTTGAGCGCGGCCTCGATGGTGCGCAGGTGTTCGTCGGCGGGGCCGCACAGGCGGGCCAGGCGGGCGTTGTTGGGCGGGGAGAAGAGGTGGCGCAGAATCAACTGATAATTCCTTCAAACTTTCCTCAATGATAGGCGCCCCATGATCGGCAGGCTTTCCGGCACCCTCCTCGAAAAGAACCCTCCCCAGGTCCTGGTGGACTGCAACGGCGTGGGTTACGAAGTCCAGGTGTCCATGAGCACCTTCTACAACCTGCCGCAGCTGGGCGAGAAGGTGGCCCTGCTCACGCATTTCGTGGTGCGCGAGGACGCTCAGCTGCTCTACGGCTTCGGCACGGCCGTCGAGCGCGAGGCCTTTCGTGAACTCATCAAGATCTCGGGCGTGGGCCCGCGCACCGCGCTGGCCGTGCTCTCGGGCATGAGCGTGGGCGAACTGGCCCAGGCCGTCAGCCTGCAGGAGGCCGGGCGCCTGGTGAAGGTGCCGGGCATCGGCAAGAAGACGGCCGAGCGCCTGCTGCTCGAACTCAAGGGCAAGCTCGGGGCCGACCTTGCCCAACCCGGCGCGCAGCCGGGCAGCGACGCGCAGGCCGACATCCTGCAGGCGCTGCTGGCCCTGGGCTACAGCGACAAGGAAGCCGCCGCCGCGCTCAAGGCGCTCCCGAAGGACGTGGGCGTGAGCGAAGGCATCAAGCTCGCGCTCAAGGCCCTGGCGAAGTAGGCTCCAAGCTCAGGGACGCCCGCCCGGCGCGATCAGCACCGCGTCGCGCACGGGCCGGCCGTTGCGGGACTGCAGGGGCCGCGCATTGTTGGCATAAAGCTGGCCGAAGAGGCGCAACTGCTCGGCGCTGATGCTCACCGGCTGCTTCAGGATGAGCCAGAGCACCCCCTCGGTGCAGGGCGGCGTGGTCAATGAGCCGATGTACTGGTAATAACGCTGGTCGCGCGGCAGGATCTCGCCCACGTGGATCAGGTCCGCCGGCAGCGGCACGCTGTCCTTCACGTCCAGCGGCATGTGGGTCCAGACCTTCTGGATCAGCGGGTTGGCCGCGCCTTCTTCCAGCAGCACGGCCAGCACGGCGAGCTGGCCCGTCTCGTTGCGGTGCACGAAGTGGACCACCATGGGATAGACCCGGCTGTTGATGCGCTCCTCCGCCGGGTGGTGGAAGTGGAACTGCAAGAGCTTGTACGTCTGGCCGCGCACGGTGAGGCTGTTCTCACCGCTGAGCTGGACTTCGATGCTGTGGCCGGTGTTCGTGACCGTGCCCGTGCTGGGGACGTGGCGGAACTCGATGGCTTCGGCTGGGCCCTGGAGGGTGTCGCTGTCCTCGATGGGGATGGGTGACTGGCGCTGACCGCTGGTGCAGGTGGCGTAGTCGGGCTTGAGCTGGGCCCAGTGGGCCGGGCCACCTTCGCCCGCGTAACTCCAGGGAATATTCTTGAAGGCCGGGGCAGCCGGCTTGGGCGGGGAGGCGGGCCGCTGCTGGCGGATCACGATGCCGGGTTCGCGCTGCGGGTGGTCCACCGGGTTGAGCGGTGGCGGCGAGCCCGGGGCCAGGCCGCCGCGGCTGCTCTTCTCGTCGATGATGAGGTTCAGGCGCTTGGTCCTGGGGTCGCCTCGGCTCATGGCGTCGCGCAACTGGGACTCGATGTCGGTACGTGTGCCTTCCACACGCGCTGGAGCCGAAGCCGCAGGCGCAAGGGGCGGGGCCACGGCAGGCACCGGTGTGGGGGCTGCGGGTTCGGGGTCGGCTGCACGCACGCCGGCCACGCCGCCGGCCAGCAACAGGGCCAGCAGGGTGAGGCGGGCCGTGGGCAGGGGGCGGGTGATGGGCGTCATGGGCAGTCTCATGGATTTCGTCTCTCCTCCATCCTATCGGCACAAGGGGTTGATTACTTGAGGTCGGCTATAGTCGGAACAGCTGTGCCAGACCGGTATAGCGTTGACTTACTTCCCCCAGCTTTTCCATTCCGGCCGTGAGCATCCAGACCGACGATTTTGAAATGCCCTCCGGCCCGCGTGTGGTCTCGGCCGCGCCCGTTTCGCCCGGCGAGGAGGCCATCGAACGCGCGCTGCGGCCCAAGCTGCTCGACGAATACGTGGGCCAGGCCAAGGTGCGCGAGCAGCTGGAGATCTTCATCGGCGCAGCGCGCAAGCGTGAAGAGGCGCTGGACCACGTGCTGCTGTTCGGCCCGCCCGGCCTGGGCAAGACCACGCTCTCGCACATCATCGCGCACGAACTCGGCGTCAACCTGCGCCAGACCAGCGGCCCCGTGCTGGAAAAGCCCAAGGACCTGGCCGCGCTGCTGACCAACCTCGAGCGCAACGACGTGCTCTTCATCGACGAGATCCACCGTCTTTCTCCGGTGGTGGAGGAAATCCTCTACCCCGCGCTGGAGGACTACCAGATCGACATCATGATCGGCGAGGGGCCGGCCGCGCGCAGCATCAAGCTGGACCTGCAGCCCTTCACCCTGGTGGGCGCCACCACCCGCGCCGGCATGCTGACCAACCCGCTGCGCGACCGCTTCGGCATCGTGGCGCGGCTGGAGTTCTATTCGGCCGAGGAGCTGGGCCGCATCGTCACGCGCAGCGCCGGCCTGCTGGGTGCGCCCATGGACCCGGAAGGCGGCTTCGAGATCGCGCGCCGCTCGCGCGGCACGCCGCGCATTGCCAACCGCCTGCTGCGCCGTGTGCGCGACTACGCCGAGGTCAAGGGCACGGGACGCATCACGGTGGAGATGGCGCACAAGGCCCTGGCCATGCTGGACGTGGACCCGCAGGGTTTCGACCTGATGGACCGCAAGCTGCTGGAGGCCGTCATCCACCGTTTCGACGGCGGCCCCGTGGGCCTGGACAACATCGCTGCCAGCATCGGCGAGGAAGCCGGCACCATCGAGGACGTGATCGAGCCCTACCTGATCCAGCAGGGTTTCCTGCAGCGCACGCCGCGCGGGCGCATCGCCACGCTGGCGGCCTACCGGCACCTGGGCGTGACGCCGCCCAAGACCGACGGCAGCCTGTTCACCGAATGAAGGCGCTGCGTCGCCTGGGCGCCGGGGGCCTGCTGGCTGCGCTGTCGCTCACGGCCCAGGCCGAACTCAAGCCCGAATGGGAGCTGGGGGCCGGTGTGGCGGCCATCGATTTCCCGCTCTACCGCGGCGCTGCCGACCGGCGCGCTTATGTGCTGCCCACACCCTATGTGCAGTACCGCGGCGAATTCCTGCAGGTGGACCGCGAGCGCGTGCGCGGCCTGCTGTTCCGGCGCGAGCGGGTGGAGCTGGACATCAGCGTCAACGGCTCGGTGCCCGTGAGCAGCGAGGACAGCAGCGCGCGCCGCGGCATGCCCGACCTGGACCCCACGTTGGAGCTGGGGCCGGAACTGCAGCTGCATCTGTATTACGACGAGCGCCGCCACACCAACCTGGACCTGCGCCTGCCGCTGCGGCCGGTCTTCGCCGTGAACTTCGGGCGCTTCGACCATGTGGGCTGGCTGGCCCATCCGCAGCTCAACCTGGACCTGAAGAACGTGCTGCGCAGCGGCTGGAACCTGGGCCTGCAGGCCGGCTGGCTCTACGGCGACCGCGGCTACCACGCCTATTTCTACGACGTGGCGTCGCCCTACGCCACGGCAACGCGCCCGGCCTACAGCGCTCCGGGCGGCGCCTCGGGCCGGCAGTTCATTGCCGCCCTGAGCCGGCGCCAGGGGGATGTCTGGATGGGCGCCTTTGCCAAGTACGACGACCTGCGCAGTGCTGCCTTCGCCGGCAGCCCGCTGGTGCAAAAGCGCGAGGACTATTCGGCCGGTTTCGCGATCGCCTGGGTCTTCGCCAAGTCACAGAAGCTGGTCGAGACCAGCGACGATTAGGGCCGGCTTGCCAGCAGGCCGCGCACGATCAGCACCTGGGCGATGTAGTAGGTGGACAGCACCCAGAGCTGCGAGAGCGGCAGCGGTGACACGAACTTGTTGAGCGCCAGCAGGGTGTCGCTGAGCATGAAAAAGACCGCACCCACGGCGACCCAGACGGCCGGCTGGTCACGCAGCACCGTGGCCCGGCCGATGGCCTGCGCCGCCATCAGCGCGATCACCCCCACATAAGCCGCCACCGGCCCGCGCAGGCCGGCGGGCAGGCCGCCGAACCAGAGCACGCCATACATCACGGCAGCGAAGCCCAGGGGGAGGAGCAGCGCGGCCCGGCTCGGAAACCACGCCTGGCCGCGTTTGAAGACGGCGATGTAGGCCAGGTGGGCACAGAGGAAACTGAGCAGGCCGGGGATGAAAAAGCCTGGAACCATCAGGAAGACGTCACCGGCCAGCGAGCCCACCAGGGCCAGCTGCAGCGGGACCGAGAATTTCAGGGGCAAGGTGAGCGCTACTAAAACAATAGCAATCAGCATCGTCAGCGGCTTGAACACGCGGTGCAGTTCCAGCAGGCCGGTGGCCGCGCAGGCGGTGGACAGCGCCGCGGCTTCGATGAACAGCACCTCGGTCATGGAGAGGCGGCCCTGCAGCACGGCGCCGGTGCACCAGAGCACGGTGCTCAAGGCCGCCAGCCAGACCACGGATTGCGCCAGCGGCAGCGTGTCCGCAAACCAGAGGAAGAGCACCACGCCGCCCAGCAGGGCCAGGAAGTGCAGGCCGCCGAACCACAACACGGTGCGAGTGGCCGGCGGGTCGTAGCGCTGCAGGCGGTTGATATCGAATGCGGGTTTGGGAAAACGCTCGGCCACATCGGTCGGGCGCCAACCCGGGGGCTTGAACCAGACGCGCAGCTTGTCGCTCCAGCGGCGCGCAAACCAGCTGTCGTGCAGCAGGCCCCAGTAGACCTCGGCATTCGCCCAGAGCGGGTCCCAGCTGTTGAGCGGGCTGCGCGTGCCGTAGACGCAGCTCTCGTCCTCTTCCTTGAAGCTGCCGAAGAGCCGGTCCCAGACGATGAGGATGCCGCCGTAGTTGCGGTCGAGATACTTGTCGTTGACGGCGTGGTGCACGCGGTGGTTGGAGGGGCTGCAGAACCAGCGGTCGAACCAGCCCAGCTTGCCCACGTGTTCGGTGTGGACCCAGAACTGGTAGAGCAGGTCGATCAGCGCGACGATGCCGAAGACCAGGGGCGGCACCCCGGCCAGGGCCATGGGCAGGTAAAAGACCCAGCCCAGCAGCGCGCCGCTCGATGTTTGCCGCAGCGCGGTGCTGAGGTTGTAGTCCTGGCTCTGGTGGTGCACCACGTGCGCGGCCCAGAACACCGCCACCTCATGGCCGGCGCGGTGCAGCCAGTAGTAGCAGAAGTCGTAGAACACCAGGGCGATGACCCAGCCGTACCACTCCATCCAGAAGTCGTCGTTGTGCCACAGCGCCACCCAGCCGTAGACCGCGGTGTAGATGCCCACCCGCAGCAGGCGCGTGAGCACGGCGCTGATCTGGCTCAGCATGCCCAGGCCGATGCTGTTGATGGCGTCGTTGAGGCGGTAGGTGTTGCGGCCCTTCGCGACCCCCCAGGCGTACTCGATGGCGATCAGCAGCAGGAAGACGGGGGTGGCGAGGACGATGATCTGGCTGGGGCTCATGGCGCCATTTTGCGGAAGTTCAGTACTCGCCGCCCTTCGCAAGAACCCTGATATGGGCTTATTTGGCGCCCGCCGCTAGCAGCATCTTCTCCATCGAGCCATAACCCCGTGCGCGCGCCAGGGCCAGCGGTGTCTGCCCCATGCGGTCCTTGAGTTGAAGGTTGGCGCCGGCCTGGATCAGGGCCTGGAGCGTGGCCTGGTGGCGCTTGCCGCCGTCGCCGAGCACGATGGATTCGATGACGGCTGTCCAGTGCAGGTTGTTCACATGGTCCAGCGGCGCACCGGCGGCGATCAGCTGGCGTACCACGCCGTCGTGGCCCAGATGGGCGGCTGCTATCAGGGCCGTACCGTCGTAGCGGCTGGTGGTCTGGCCGGCCTTGGCGCCGAGCTGCAGCAGCAGTCGCAGCGTTTCTTCGTCGTCCGCGACGGAGGCGATGGTGACGGTGTCGTAACGGTCGTTCTCCAGCAGGTTCAGGTCGGCGCCGGCCTGGGCCAGGGCCTTGATGGCGGCGCGTTGGCGTGCGTAGGTGGCGACGTGCAGGGGCGTGCGGCCATAAGGGTCGCGTGCGTTGAGTTGGGTTTTGTTTGCAGCAGCTATGAGCTGCTGCAGACGCGGCAGGTCACCCACCCAGGCAGCTGCATGCAGGCCGGTGTAGGCCGCGGCTTCGGCCGGTGAGGGTGGCACCTGGGCCTGCGCCGGCAGGCTGGCGAGCGTCGCCAGGCCTGCCAGGGCCAGCAGGGAGATACCGAGGAAGCGTCGAATAGACATGTGAGTTCTCCTCTGCTGTGCATTGTGCTTACTTCAGCTGGTCCTGCACCTTGGCGATGGCGGCCACGGCGCATTGTTCGTCCAGGTGGCCGCCGGGTGCACCGCCTACGCCCACGGCGCCGATGACTTCATTGCCCACTTTCACGGGCACACCACCGCCGAGCAGCAGGTAACCGGGGATGCTGCCCAGGTTGGCCGCAGCGGGGTTCTTCTGCGAGGCTTCCATGATGGCCAGGGTGGTGTTCTTGGCCGAGGCCGAGGTGTAGGCCTTCAGGCGGCTGGCTTCCAGGGTGTGGGGACCGGCGTTGTCGGCACGCTGCACGGCGCGCACGGTGCCGGCGCGGTCCACCACGGTGGCGGCCACGTTGTAGCCGGCGGCGGTGCAGGCGGCCACGGTGGCGCTGGCGATCTGGTTGGCCAGTTCCAGGGACATGTTCTTTTCGATGCGCACGGATTGCGCGCTGGCGAGGCCGGCAACGAGGCTCAGGACGAGGACCGAGGATTTGGTGAAGGTGGACATGTGCAGTGCTCCTGTGAGGATTTGGGGTCTGGTCCGGCGCCCGCCGAACCATGGATGCACTGTAGGAAAACGAGGCGCGCGCCGCCATGCGGTCGGCTACGCGCGGGGCTCCGTAGAACTACGGAGAGGCCTCGACCAGGGCCGCGTAGGCGCGGATCAGCTGGGCCAGGGACTCGGCCTGCAGCTTGGCGAAGAGGTGGGCGCGGTGGGTTTCGACCGTGCGCGGCGAGAGGTCGAGCGCGCGGCCGATCTCCTTGTTGGTCAGGCCCGCGACGATGAGGCCCAGCACCTCACGCTCGCGCTCGGAGAGCTGGGCGTAACGCTCGCGTGCCAGACGGTCGGCCTGGTGCCGCTCGCGCGACTTCACGTGTTGTCTGACGGCCTGCTGCAGGGCTTCGAGCAGTTGTTCGTCGTTGACGGGTTTTTCCAGGAACTCGGCGGCGCCGGCCTTGAAGGCGCGGCGGCACATTTCCACCGTGCCGTGGCCCGTGAGCATAAGGATGGGCTGGTCCACGCCCTGGGCGATCAGCGTGTCCAGCAGACTCAGGCCGCTGATGCCGGGCATGCGCACGTCCAGCACGATGGCGCCTATGCCCTGGCGGTCGAACCCGGCCAGAAAAGTGTCAGGCCGGTCCCAGGTCTGCACCCGCAGGCCCACGGTGGAGATCAGCAGGGCCAGGCTCTCGCGCACGGCCGCGTCGTCGTCGATCAGGTGGATCAGCGGGGACTGGGGTGCGTTCATGCGTGGGCCAGGGGCAGATGCAGGCAAAAGCGCGTGCCGCGCGGGGCCACCACGCTCACGCTGAGTTGGCCGGCCATGCCGGTGGCCAAGGTTTCGCACAGGCTGAGCCCCAGACCCAAGCCGTCCTTGCGCGTGGTGTAGAAGGGCTCGAAGATGTGCGGCAGCACCTCGGGGGGATGCCTGGCCCGCTGTCGGCCACGGCCAGCTCGCCTTTGCCGTCCTGCTGCTGCAGGCTCAGCGTGAGATGGCGTTCGCCGGCAGGCACCTGTTCCAGGGCCTGCAGCGCGTTCATCAGCAGGTTGTGCACGATCTGCTCCAGCGCCACCGGTTCGGCCAGTACCTGCACGTTGGCATGCGCCTGCACTTCGGGTGTGACCCCGCGGCGCTGGCATTCGGGCTCCAGCAGATACAGCGCGCGGTGCAGGGCTTCGTTCAGGCTCAGCGCTTGCACGTGCGCGCCGGGGTCGGGGCGTTCCACGCTGCGGCGCAAGCGGCCCAGCACCTCGGCGGCGCGGCGGGCCTGGGCGCTGGCTTGCTCCATGGCACCGCGGGCCGTGGCCAGTTCGGGCGGGTCTTCGGCCAGCAGGCGTTGTGCCGCTTGTGTGTTGGCCAGCACGGCTGTGAGCGGCTGGTTCAGTTCATGGGCCATGCCGGCGGCGAGTTCACCCAGGGTGTTGAGCCGGGCCACCTGGCCCAGGCGCAGCAGGGCCTGGCTGCGTTGCTGTTCGGCACGCTGTTGCAGGTACTGGCGCAGCAGGGTCAGCACCGCGGCCACGGCCAGCGTCCAGAGCAGCATACGGGCCCAGGGCAGCTCGGCCCAGCCCACACGCTGCTGCGCCACGACTTCAAAAGGCTGGCTCTCGGCGGCCAGCTGCTTGCGGAATTCGAAGAACCAGCCCGAGCTCTGGTCAACGTTGACGCCTGGCTGCAGCACCATCTGCTGCCCGCCATATTCCAGCGCCACGCGCACCGGGCTGCGCTCGCGTTCCATGGGCCAGTCGTTCCAGGGCGCCAGCGCACGCAGGTCCAGGGTCAGCACAAAGCTGCTGGGCGTGGCTGCCATCAGCAGTTGGTAACGGCCAGCGCCGAAGTCCACCGCGCCCAGGGCCGGACGCTTGCGTAGCCGCGATTCGGCTTCGATGCTGGTCAGCTTTGCATCCGCCCACGTCTGACCCGGGTTACGCCGCTGTACGGAGAGGATCTGCGGGTACAGCGCGGGCAGGCGCTGCTCGGGCGCGCCGGCACGGGGGCCGGCGGCCGGCGGCTGCAGCAGGGCCAGCGTGTCCATGATGGCGTCGTGCTGCACCACACGCTGGCTCAGCAGGCGGTGCACGATGCGGGCGTTGGTCTCGAAGGCCTCGAACTGGCGGGTCAGCTCCAGCCGTGCCAGGACCACGGCGCCGGTGGCAGCGAGGACTGCGCCGCCCAGGAGCCAGAGGAGTCGATGACGCAGGGCGGCGGCGGGCATGGTGAGACCTGGTGCCCGGGATCAGTCCAGGCAGCCGCGGGCATCCACCCGGATCAGCTCGGCGACGCTGCCGGCTTGCAGGCCGCCGCGCACGCCGATCAGCCAGTCGTGCAGATTGACGGTGGGGTCGCAGTGGCCGGGGATCAGCCAGAGCGTTTCGCCCAGCGCGGGCAAGGGGGCCGAGCTGGTGGCCCGCAGGGTGGTGTGCTCGTCGTTGCAGCCGGTGGCTTCGAGCACTTCGCCGTGCACGCGGGGCAGGCCCGATTCGATGGCGTGGCTTTTGTGGCCGGCGTCCACCACCACGTGGCCAGCGCTGACGCTCATGACCTGGGTCTTGACGAAGAGCGCGTGCTCGAATTGCGGTTGTGACGTGTCGACCTCGTTGCGCGCGTAGTCGGCGTCCATGAAAAGGTAGGAGCCGGCTTGCAGTTCGCCGAAGACACCGCTGGTGGCTTCCAGACCGAAGGTGCCGCTGCCGGCGCCCGTGACCAGCGGCAGGCTCAGGCCCGCGGCCTCGACAATGCGGCGAGCCTGCTGCACGCGGGCGATCACCTCGTCCAGCGCGGCGCGGCGCTCGGCCACGGTGCGCAGGTGCTGGGCGCGGCCGTTATAGGCCTGCAGGCCAGCCAGGCGCAGGGCGGGGTGGCGGGCGATGGCCTGTGCGAGCGGCAGCACGTCGGCGGGTTCGGCGACACCGCAGCGTTTCTGGCCCACGTCGAGTTCCACAAACACATCGATCAGGTTCTCGCCGCTGCCCATGGCCTGCGCCAGGTGCGCGATGCCCAGCAGGCTGTCCACCGCGATGGCCAGGCGGCCACCGCGTGCCTGCAGGCTGCGCGCCAGGGCCGCCACGCGCTGCAGCTTCGGGTGGGCGATGACTTCATTGCTGATGTAGAGGTCGTTCACGCTGGCGGCGGCCAGGGCTTCGGCCTCGGAGGTTTTCTGCACGCACAGGCCCACGGCGCCGGCCTGCATCTGGCGCAGACCCAGAGCGGCGCTCTTGTGCATCTTGGCGTGCGGGCGCAGTTTCACACCGTGCGATTTGGCGTAATCGGCCATGCGCTGCAGATTGCGTTCCATGGCGTCGAGGTCGACCACCAGGGCCGGGGTGTCGATGGCGGCGACGCTCTGGCCGATCAGGTGTTGCAGGCGATGCGGGGGGGTGTCAGGTGCTGATTTCATCGAGCGAGTTGTCTTCCAGGTGCGAGGTGTCGGCCCAGCCCACCAGGGACAGACCTTCAGGCGTCCAGAGCAGGCGGTTCACGGCGGTGTTGCCGAGCTGCCAGGTGCGCGGGGCCTGCAGGTCCTGGCCGGTGGCAGCGCGGTAGAGCTGGTCCATCACGCCGCCGTGCGCCACCAGCACGATCTGCTGGCCCGGATGGCGCGCGGCCAGTTCGCGCAGGGTGTGCGTGATGCGCTCGCGCACCTGCAGCAGCGACTCGCCGCCGGCGGGTGCCCAGTGTGGTGTGCGTTTGCGCCAGTGTTCGGATTCCTCGGGCCAGGTCTGTTCGATCTCGACGTAGGTCTTGCCTTCGAAGATACCGAAGCCGCGTTCGCGCAGACCGGTGTGCGTGGCCAGCGGGGCGCCGGTGGCGGTGGCGATGGCCCGCGCGGTGTCGTGGGCGCGTTGCAGGTCGCTGCTGTAGACGGCGTGGATGGTGTCGCGCACGGCCAGGGCGCGCGCCAGCCGTGCGGCTTGCCAGCGGCCCGTGTCGTTGAGCGGGATGTCCAGGTGGCCCTGGATACGCGTGTCCACATTCCAGGCGGTTTCACCGTGGCGGATGGCGAGGATGCGTGTGGTTTTGTCCATCCTGGGGGGCAGGTTCAGCGCGGAATCTCGACCTTCACACGGCGCGCGCCGGCCGGCGGATCGGGAAAGTCTTTCAGGGCCGCGGCCAGCACCGCGCGCAGGATGTTGTAGCGGTCGTTCCAGGGCCCTTCGTGCAGGGCGCTGGTTTCATAAACGACCTGGTTGTTCTGGAGATCACGCAGCAGCAGGGTGGCCTCGTGGCGGTACTGGCTGGGCGGTGGGAAACGCATGCCCACGCCGGTACCGATGCCTATGCCCAGGTTGCCCGTGCCGATCATGATGGAGCCGCCCACACGCGGTCCGCTGTAGGGGCGGCCCCAGTCATCCACGTAGAAGGATTCCATGCGGGTCGTGATCTGCACGCTGTAGCGCGGGTTCTTGTCGTCGCGCACCAGGCCCACCTCGGTCAGTTCGGCCTCGGCGATGGCTTCCACCGTATCGGTCTCGACAGGATCGGTCTGCGAGGGCAGGCGTTCGAAGCGGTAGCGCGCACCGGCCTCGATGGCCGCGCCGCCGGTCGGTATGGCGGCCGTGGCGCGCACCTGGGATTCGACCAGCCGCAAACCCGAGCAGCCGCCGAGCAGCAGCGTGAGGGATAGCAGAAAGAGAAGCCGCTTCATTTTTACAGCGTCACCACCTGCACGCCGCCGGGCAGGCCGGGTGCAGCGGGCAGTTCTTCCTCGTCGAAGGCCAGGTCGCCGTTCGCGTCGGGCACGCCGGTGGCCTTCAGGTTCCTGAAGTCGTGCAGTTTCGCGTCCATCAGGTGCGAGGGCACCACGTTCTGCAGCGCGGTGAACATGGTCTCCAGCCGGCCGGGGAACTTCTTGTCCCACTCGCGCAGCAGGTTGCCGATCTGCTTGCGCTGCAGGTTCTCCTGGCTGCCGCACAGGGTGCAGGGGATGATGGGGAAAGCCTTGTGCTCGGCCCAGCGGATCAGGTCCTTCTCGACCACATAGGCCATGGGCCGGATCACGATGAATTCGCCGTTGTCGCTGGTGAGCTTCGGGGGCATGCCCTTCAACTTGCCGCCGAAGAACATGTTGAGGAAAAAGGTCTGCAGCATGTCGTCGCGGTGGTGGCCCAGGGCGAGCTTGTTGCACTTGAGCTGGCGCGCCACGTTGTACAGGATGCCGCGGCGAAGACGGCTGCACAGGCTGCACATGGTCTTGCCCTCGGGGACCTTCTCCTTGACGATGGAATAGGTGTCCTGGGTCTCGATGTGGAACTCGATGCCCAGCTTTTTCAGGTACTCGGGCAGGATGTGGTCGGGGAAACCGGGTTGTTTCTGGTCCAGGTTGACGGCCACCAGGGTGAAGTCGATGGGCGCACGGGCCTTGAGCTTCATGAGGATGTCCAGCATGCCGTAGCTGTCCTTGCCGCCGGACATGCAGACCATGACCCGGTCGCCTTCCTCGATCATGTTGTAGTCCATGATGGCCTGGCCGACGTTGCGGCACAGGCGCTTTTCGAGCTTGTGCGTTTCGCGCTCGATCTTCAGGGCCTTGTCATTGCTGACGGCCGGTTCATTGTCTATCCAGACGGCACTCATCATTCACTCCATGGGCCGGTAGCCCGCTGGGGGTCAGAGCCCCCGTTCACTTGTTTGGTTCCGCGTTCACCAGATGCCGGTTTCGGCGCGGATGGCGACTTCGCAGTCGTCGAAGATTTCCAGTTTGACGATCTTCACGCGCACGCCGATCACGCCGGGCAGCTGCAGCAGGCGGTCGGCCAGCTTGCCGATCATGCTTTCCAGCAGGTTCATGTGCTCGGAGCGGCATTCGTCGATGATGATCTGGCGCACCTTGCGGTAGTCCAGCACGTGGTTGATGTCGTCGTCGTGCGGGCGCAACGGCTGCGGGCCGAGGTTGAGCTCGGCGTCGACCTGGATGGGCTGCGGGGCGGCCTTCTCGTGGTCGAGGATGCCCAGGTTGGCGTCGAAGCGCAAACCGGTGAGCGTGAGGATCTGGGTGCCTTTGGTCATGACGCGCTGCGCTTACATCATCGAAAAGTCGCGCGAAAAGCGCAAGAGGTGCTGGCCGCCGTCCACCAGCAGGGTGGTGCCGGTGATGGACGCGTTTTCCAGCGCAAATTTCACCGCGCCGGCCACGTCTTCGGGGGTGGAGGAGCGACCCAGCGGCGAGAGCTTGTGCAGGGCTTCGAACTTCTCCGGGCTCAGGTACTCGCTGGTCAGCGTCAGGCCGGGCGCCACGCCCACCACACGTACGTCGGGCGCCAGGGCCATGGCCAGCATGGTGTTGGCCGCTTCCAGCGCCGCCTTGGACAGGGTGTAGCTCAGGAAATCCGGGTTCTGGTTCCACAGCTTCTGGTCCAGCAGGTTGACCACGACCCCCTTGCCCGAACGCTCCCGCACATGCGTGTTCAGGGCCTGCGCCAGCAGGATGGGCGCGCCCGTGTTGGCGCGCAGGTGCTTTTCGAGCGCGGCGTAGCCGAAGGTCGCGGCACTGTCGTGCTCGAACAGGGCGGCGCTGTTGACCACCGCGTCGACCTGGCCGAAATGCGCGACCACCCGCGGCAGCAGCGCGCGCACGGCGGCCTCATCGGCCAGATCGGCATCAAAGGCGGCGGCCGCAGTGAGCAAGTCGCAGTCGGCCACGGTCAACATGGCCTCGTCCACCGAGCCGCGGTAATGCACGGCCACCTGCCAGCCGGCCCGGGCCAGGGTGAGCGCGATCTCGCGGCCCAGGCGTTTGGCCGAGCCGGTCACGAGCACGGTGCGGGCGGGGGAGGACATTGGAGGAGAATCGAGGGTCTGTTCACGCCATTTTTACATGTGCGAACGCGGTTAAAAAAGCGCCAATCTAGGCGCGCGACGACGCTCAGGCTAAAGCCTGAGCTAGGAGTGCAACAACGAGTGGCGCTTTTTTAACCCCGTTCCCTTCGGGTTGCGGCCAAAAAGGCCATGCGGGGTGTTGCGCAGTCTAGCCGGAGATGACTCCGGCGGCGACTGCGCGCCTACCGCATGGCTTTTTTGTTCCGCAACGCATCATGCAAAAATGGCGTGAACAGACCCTTATGAATACAGCCGACAGTTTAACGACCACCCTGACATCCCGCATGGTGCAAGCCGTCCAGGCGGCCGGGGGCTGGATCGGCTTTGACGATTTCATGAGCCGGGCCCTGTACACGCCGGGCCTGGGTTATTACGCCAATGACCTGCGCAAGCTCGGCCTCATGCCGGGTTCGGGCAGCGATTTCGTGACGGCGCCCGAACTCTCGCCCCTGTTCGGCCGTGCGTTGGCGGTGCAGGTGGGCCAGGCCCTGCAGCACACCCAGACCGACGAGGTCTGGGAGTTCGGCGCCGGTTCCGGGGCGCTGGCCCTGCAGTTGCTGGAAACCCTGGGCGAGCAGGTGCGCCGTTACACCATCGTCGACCTGTCGGGGGCGCTGCGGGTGCGCCAGCAGCAGGCCTTGCAGAAATTTGGCGACCGTGTGCACTGGGTCAGTGAACTGCCGGCCACGATGCAGGGCGTGGTGGTGGGCAACGAGGTGCTGGACGCCATGCCCGTGCAACTGCTCGCACGTGGTGGCGGCCTCTGGTACGAGCGGGGCGTGGCGCTGGCCGGTGATCGCTACGTCTGGGCCGACCGGCCGACGGCGCTGCGCCCACCCGTGGAGCCCGCCGGCGGGCACGATTACCTGACCGAGATCCATCTGCAGGCCGAGGCCTTCATCCGCACCCTGGCCGAGCGGCTACAGCGCGGCGCGGCCTTTTTCATCGACTACGGCTTCCCCGAGGGTGAGTACTACCATCCGCAACGCCATATGGGCACGGTCATGTGCCACCGCGGTCACCAGGCCGATGCCGATCCGCTCACCGACGTGGGGCTCAAGGACATCACGGCCCACGTCAACTTCACCGGCATCGCGCTGGCCGCGCAGGAGGCAGGCCTGTCGGCGCTGGGGTACTGTTCGCAGGCGCGTTTCCTGCTCAATTGCGGCCTGGCCCAGCTGATGGAGCAGGCCGAACTGCCGGCGCGCGCGCAGGCCCACAAGCTGGTCATGGAGCATGAGATGGGCGAGCTGTTCAAGGTCATCGGCCTGTGCACCGGCGAGCCCTGGTATGCCACGGGGTTTTCCGCCGGCGACCGTACCCACACACTCTGAATCCGACACACACCATGTTCCGCTGGCTGCTCGTCATCTTTTTCATCCTGCTGCTGGTCAACGCGGTCACGCCCTGGTTCAAGAAGATCGGTTTCGGCCGCCTGCCCGGTGACCTGAACTTCACGCTCTTCGGCCGCGAGTTCAACCTGCCTTTCACCACCACCATCCTGCTGAGCCTGGTGGCCGCGGGCATTGCGCGCTTCATCTGAGAGGCTGAGAGCAAATTGCCCATGGCCGCTCATCCCTCTCAAACGCCCCCACTCGGCGTTGCAAATGCTCGCCGTAGCCCGAGCTACGGCTGTGCTTTGCGCCTTGATTGGGAGCGTTTGCGTGGCCTGCTCGACCACGGTCAATTCACTCTCAGCCTCTGAGCCGGGCTTGAAACGGATACCCCTGCCCCCATACTGAGGGTTAGAAAGGGTTCACCATGAGCGAAACGCGCCACATCGTCTGTCCGCATTGCCACACCACCAACCGCGTCCAGGTCGTGGACTTGGCGAAGGCACCGGATTGCGGCAAATGCCATCAGCCCCTCTTCGCCGGTCAGCCGGTGGCGCTGGACGCGGCCTCTTTCGAGCGCCACATCGGCCGCAGCGAGCTGCCGGTGCTGGTGGACTTCTGGGCGCCCTGGTGCGGCCCCTGCCGCATGATGGCGCCGGCCTTCGAGCAGGCCGCGGCCCAGCTGGAGCCGCAGGTGCGCCTGGCCAAGGTGAACACCGAGGACGAGCAGGCCCTGGCGGCGCGCTTCAACATCCGCAGCATTCCCACGCTGGCGCTGTTTGTGGGCGGCCGTGAAGTCGCGCGGCAACCGGGTGCCATGACCTCGCCGGCCCAGATAACCGCCTGGGTGCGCCAGCACTTGCGCTAAGCGGGCGCCTGCTTCAGGCCTCGATGGTCCACACGCGCGTACAGGCGCGGCAGCGCACCTCGGTGTGGCTGTTGCGCCTGTCTTCACTGACGATCTCGAAGCGCGCATAGGTGCCGCAGTCCGGACAGTTAGCCTGGTTGGCCACTTCCTCGGCATGCATGAGCAGGTAGAGGTAACGTCGAAGCGACCACAGGCCGATGGCGCCACTGGCGATGAAAAGCAGCACGTCGAGCAGCTTCTCGCCCAGGCTACCGCCCTGGAAGACCTCCAGCATGCCGATCAGCGCGATGCTGCACAGCAGGGTCAGCAGCAGGTGGGCGTGGCTGGAGAGCAGCTCGCGTTCGTACCACTTGCGAAAGCCGAAACGGCGCACGCCTTCAGCCAGAGGTGGGTTGAAGGGATTGCGGGGCGGCACGGGCATGCAGTCATCATGCGGCAGGCGCTGCGGCTTTGCCGGCGCGTCAAAGCAGCCGACTGCCGCAACGGGTTATTGGCTGTCCAGGCCCAGATGCTGCGCCACGGCCTGGGCACGGGCCGTGTGAATGATCTCACCCACCTTCTTGCCGCTGTGCCCCTGGGCCATGGCGTGCTCGGCGATGGCCTGCGTGGGCAGGGCCAGCACGGTCTCCAGCACACCCTGCAGGCGTGTCGCCTGCGGGTAGGGTTCCGCCTGCAGGCCCAGGCGGCCGCGGGCGTCGCACTCGCAGGCCAGCAGCACTTCGGCAAAACGCTGCGGCTTGCGGATGGCGTCGCAGCGCTCCAGCAGGCGCACCAGAGCGGCGGCGCCCAGCGTGCCGCTGCGGTGGATGTTGCCGTGCTCGCGCGCCACCACGTCGGCCAGTTCTGCGCAAGCGATGGGCACACGCAGGCGTTCGCACAGGCTTTTCAGGAGCCGGGCGCTGCGCTCCTCGTGGCCAATATGGCGCGGCAGCAGCTCTTCGGGTGTGGTGCCCTTGCCCAGGTCATGGCCCAGGCAGGCGAAACGCACGGTCAGCGGTGCGTTCAGTTGGGCGGCCATGTCCAGCACCATCATCAGGTGCAGACCGGTGTCGATCTCCGGGTGGTGCTGTTCGGGCTGCGGCACGCCCCAGAGGCGGTCCACCTCGGGCAGCAGTCGTTTCAGCGCGCCGCAGGTGCGCAGCACGTCGAACATGCGCGAAGGCTGTTCTTCCATCAGACCGCGACTGAGCTCCTGCCAGACACGCTCTGCCACCAGGTGGTCGACCTCGCCGTCGTCCACCATGTGCTGCATCAGTTCCATGGTCTCGGGCGCCACCGTGAAATCGGTGAAGCGTGCGGACAGACGCGCCACGCGCAGGATGCGCACCGGGTCCTCGCGGAAGGCCGGCGTCACGTGGCGGAACACCCGGTGCTCGATGTCGCGCTGGCCGTGATAGGGATCGGTCAGGTGCGTGGCATCAAAAGAGCCGTCGGGCCGGCACTGGCTGCTGTGCACGGCGATGGCGTTGACGGTCAGGTCGCGCCGCGCCAGGTCTTCCTCCAGCGTCACCTCGGGCGAGGTGTGGATGGCGAAACCCTTGTAACCGCGCGCCGTCTTGCGCTCGGTGCGCGCCAGCGCGTGCTCTTCCTTGGTCACCGGGTGCAGGAAGACCGGGAAGTCCTTGCCCACGGGCACGAAACCCTGGGCGACCATCTCCTCGGGGGTGGTTCCCACCACCACCCAGTCGTGGTCCTGGACCGGCAAGCCGAGCAGGGCGTCGCGCACGGCGCCACCCACCATATAGATCTGCATGGCCTGCAGTCTAGCGTTTGAGCCGGTAGGGCTCTTCGAAAGCGCGGAAGTCGGCCTCAGCGCGGGCGTCGGCGATCCACGCCGCCACGCCGGACAGCGCCGCCACGCGCTCCACATAGGCGGCGATGGCCGGCGGCACCGGCAGGGCGTAGGTCTTCAGGCGCATGCAGACCGGGGCGAAGTAGGCGTCGACGATGCTGAAGTTGCCGAACAGCAGCGGCCCGCCGTGGGCCTGGAGCAGTTCGCTCCACATGGTCACCAGACGCTCTACATCGGCGCGCACGGCGGGCTGGTCGCGCCAGATCAGGGCCCCGGTGTCGGGCAGCAAGGCCTCGATGTTCATCGTGCAGTGGCTACGCAGGGCGCTGAAACCGGCGTGCATCTCGGCGCAGACGCTGCGCGCGCGGGCGCGGGCCGCCTTGTCCTTGGGCCAGAGCTGTTTCTCGGGGAATTGTTCGGCCAGGTATTCAGCGATGGCCAGGGTGTCCCAGATCACCAGCGCGTCGTCCTGCAGCACCGGCACCTTGCCCGTGGGCGTGAGGCCCGCCAGGGCCTGCTTGAACTGCGAGCCGGCATCGAAGGCATCGAAGCGCACCAGCTTTTCCTCGAAGGGGATGCCGGCCTGGCGCAGCAGCACCCAGGGCCGCATGGACCAGGACGAATAGTTCTTGTTGCCGATGGTGAGCTTGAGCATGGCCTCTCCTGTCTGAAGAGCCCATGTTAGCGCGAGGCTAGCGGCGGCGGAAGCGGCTGCGCAGCTGCAGCAGCGGGTCGCCGTCGCCGAGGTAAGCCGGTGCCACGGCGGCCGGGCCGGTGGGCGTGATGCCCAGCGCGGCGAAGCCGGGCACGCGGCCGGTGGCCACGTTGTCGACTTTCATCGAATCGAGATTGTCGCGGCTCATCAGGGGCTGGCCCGGGGTCAGTTCCATCAAGAGCGCCTGCAGCCGGCCGATGGCCATGGGCAGGGGGATCACCGGGCGGCCGCGGCCGCGGCGGATGCCGGCGGCGCGCCCGGCCAGCTGCACCAGTTCCTTGAGCGTGTAGACGCCGGGCCCGCAGAGCTCATAGGTCAACCCGACGGTGCGTGTGTCCTGCAGGCAGTGCACGACCGCTTGCGCCACATCTTCGACCCAGGCCGGCTGGAAGCGGGTGCCGGCAGCGGCCAGGGGCATCACGGGGAAGATGCGTTGCAGTGCGGCGAAGAGATTGAGGAAGCGGTCGTCGGCACCGAAGATCACGCTGGGGCGCAGCACGGTGAGTTGCAGGCCCTGGGCTGCGGCGGACCGCAGTGCGGCTTCGCCGCGCGACTTGCTGCGCAGGTAGCGCGAGGGCGCGGTGTCGGCGGCGGCCGGCTCGGCCCCCAGGGCGCCGATGTGCACCAGGCGCTTGACGCCCATGGCCAGGCAGGCGCGTGCCAGTTTCTCCGGCAGTTCGACATGGTTGCGCTGGAAGGCGGCTTCGTTGCCGTGCAGGATGGCCACCAGGTTGATGACGGCGTCATGGCCGACGAGCAGCCGGCGCAGTGTGGCCTCGTCGTGCACATCGGCTTCGAGCACCGTGAGGCGCGGCAGGTGTTGCACCGCGCTGGCGTTGGCCGCGCGGCGCGTGGGCACAGTCATGGGCCAGTGCAGGCGCGCCAGGTGCTCGCAGATGTGGCGGCCGACGAAACCCGTACCGCCCAGCAGGAGCACACGCTTCATTCGGAAATCCTCCGCGCCATGCGCTGCGGAATGAGCCCTTCGGAGCGGCCGTGCGCGAGCATGTGGACCTTGCGCGCTGTGCGCTCCAGGATGAGCCCTTCGGGGCGGCCGTGCGGGCTCATGGCAACTCTTCGGCGGGTTCGGGTTTGTCCACGCCCAGCGGGCCGACAAAACCCAGGCGGGCCTTGAGTGACTGGGGCTCGCCGCTGAGCACGGCGGCGTAATTCACCGTGTTGGACAGCACTTTCTTGACGTAGTCACGCGTTTCGCCGAAGGGGATGTTCTCGGCCCAGATGGCGGCTTCGAGCACCGGGTCGCCCGCCTGGCCGCGCCAGACCTTGGAGCGGCTGGGGCCGGCGTTGTAGGCCGCTGCGGCCAGGGGCATGGAGCCGTCGAAGGCCTCCAGTACCAGCTTGAGGTAACCCGTGCCGATGGCGATGTTGGTGTCGCGTTCGGTGATCTGCCTGGGCTTGAAGTTGTTCATGCCGATGCGCCGCGCCGTCCAGCGTGCCGTGGCGGGCATGACCTGCATGAGGCCGGCCGCGCCCACACCGGACTTGGCTTCCAGGATGAAACGGCTTTCCTGGCGGATCAGGCCGTAGACGAAGGCCGGCTCCAGGCCCGTGAGTTCGGCGCGCTGCTGCACCTCCTGGCGGAAGGGGGTGGGGAAACGCTGCGTGTAATCCATGATCGAGCGGGTGCGTTCGCTGGCGTTGATGCAGCGGTCCCACACCTGCTGCTCGCAGGCCAGGGCGGCCGCGGCCAGCAGTTCGCGGTCGCTCATGCCGCCGCGCTGGTGCAGGTTGGTGCTGTAGTTCCACTCGCGCACGCCCTCCGAGCGCAGGCCGATGCTGATGGCGTGCAGTGCGCGCTGCAGGCCTTCGTTGTCGCGTGCGGCCTGCAACTCCTCTTCGCTCAGCGCGGCCGGGGCGGCGGGCGCGCTGATGCGCTGGCCCAGTTCCTCCATGGCCAGCTGCTCGTAGAAACCGCGCGGCGAGGCGATGGACTGCAGCAGGGTGCGGGAGCGCAACTCGGCATTGGGGGCCTGCAGGGCCAGCAGGGCGCGGGCGCGCCAGTAGATCCAGGTCGAGTCGCGCAGCTGCGTTTCGCTCAGTGCGGCAATGCCATCGTGCACCTGTTGCCAGTCGTTGGCGCGCAGCGCGGCGCGCACTTTCCAGACCAGGTGGTCGCTGTGCATGTGGCGATCTTCGCCCTGCGCGTAGTAGCCCAGGGCCTTGTCCGAGAGGGTGCGCGCGGCGCGCTTGCCGATCACGCCCCACACCCAGCTGCGTTCTTCCTGCGTGAGCTGGGCGCGCCAGCGCAGCTTGTTGACCTCTTCGGCGGCGGCTTCCGGGTCGCTGGAGGCCAGGCGGATCATGGCCAGGGTGACCCATTCGCGGGTCTTGGGACGGAAGGCGGTGAGCTTTTCGTCCAGGTAGCGCTTGGGATTGGCGTACAGCGTGTTGAGGCCGTTCGCCCAGTCCGGGTTGAGCAGGCCGATGGCCTGCTGGGCGATGCGCGGCTTGTCGAACTCGAAACCCAGGCGGGCGCGGCGCCAGGCCACCATGGGGTCCAGCTTCTCGTCCTTGATCAGGCGTTCGGCTGCGGCGGCGCAGCCCTCATCCGGGTCGCGCTGGGCCAGCCAGAGCTCCTGCACCTGGGCGGCCACGTCTTCGTTCTGGGTGCTGTAGGCCGCATGCAGGGCATGGCAGCGGACTTCCGCGTCGTCGCCCATGCGGTAGCGGGGCAGCTCGGCCGTGAAGCGGGCCCAGTCGCGCTGCTTGCCCAGCTGCAGCAGCCAGTCGTTGCGCAGGCGGTCTTCCGCGTAGGTGCCGGCATAACGGCCCAGGAAGGCCTCGATCTCGGCCGGTTTGGCGTTTTCCAGGCGGGCGCTGAGCTCCCAGTAGGCGGCCCAGGACTCCAGCACATGGCCTTGGACCTGGGGCAGGAGCGCGGCCAGCCGCTTCTGGTCGAGTTTCTTGTAGGCTTCGGCCATGTCGGTGATCAGGGCATCCTGGGAGGGCTTGGCACGTGCCTTGGCCTTGGCCGGTGCGCCCGTGGCGGGCAGGGCCAGACCCAGGGTCAAGGCGATAGCTGTCAGAATGACTTGAAACTGCATGTGGAAATTATGGACACATCCGAGGCAAAAAGGGCGCTAGAGAAGAAAAACCTGCGCCAGCGGCTCATTACTGAACGCCTGAACCTGCCCGATCGCCTACAGCGTGCGGCACTTTTGCAACAAGTCATGCGCATCTGGTTGGTGGGCCGGCCGGACGCCGTGATCGGCGCCTACTGGCCGATCAAGGGCGAATTCGATCCCCTGCCGGCCCTGCATCGCTGGAAAGAGGACGGCGAACTGCTGGATCAGCCGCAACCACGGCGCATCGGCCTGCCCGTGATCGACAAGGTACACAAGACCCTGACCTTCCACGCCTGGTACCCCGGCTGTCCGATGGAGGAAGACGCCTACGGCATTCCGAAGCCGAAGGACACCGAAGTCATCGTGCCCACCCTGCTCTTCGTGCCCTGCGTGGGCTATGGGGCGGGCGGCTACCGCCTGGGTTACGGCGGCGGTTTCTACGACCGCACCCTGGCCACGCTGCAACCCAAGCCCTACACCGTGGGCCTGGGCTTCACCCAGGGTTACCTCGACGATTTCGAGCCCGAGCCGCATGACATACCGCTGGAGGCCATCCTCAACGACAACGGCGTGGTGTGGCCGGTGGGCGGCATGGGTTGATTACGGTATCCGTAAGCAATTTCACCTAAGTAAAATCGGCGCTTTCGCCTCGCGGCGTGTCCCCCGGAGTTCCCATGAGCAAAGCCTTTGCCTCGCAAGCCGACCTGACCGACAAGAAAACCACCTTCGAACAGCTCAGCAAACATTGCTGGGCCTACACCACCGAGGGGGATCCGAACTCGGGTGTCATCATCGGTGAGCGTTTCATCATGGTCAGCGACGCCACGGCCACGCCGGCCATGGCGCGCGACCTGATCGCCAAGATCCGCACGGTGAGCGACCTGCCCATCAAGTACGTGCTGCTGACCCACTACCACGCGGTGCGTGTGCTGGGCGCCTACGCCTACGCCGCCGAAGGCGCCACCGAGATCATTGCCAGCCAGGGCACGCTGGAGCTGATCCGTGAGCGCGGCGCGCAGGACATGAAAAGCGAGATGGAGCGTTTCCCGCGCCTGTTCCGCAACGCCGAGACCGTGCCCGGCCTGACCTGGCCCACCATGGTCATCGGCGGCGGCAACCCGGTGAAGGGCGAGGTGCCGGGCAAGCTGTCCATCAACCTGGGCGGCGTGGTGGTGCAGATCTGGAGCCCCGGCCCCGGCCACACCCGCGGCGACACCATCGCCTGGGTGGAAGAGGAAAAAGTGCTGTACTCGGGCGACCTGGTCGAGTACGAGGCCGGCGTCTACACGGGTGACGCCCAACTGGCCGAATGGCCGGCCACGCTGGAAGCCCTGCGTGCCCTCAAGGCCGACTACCTGGTGCCCGGCCGCGGCGAGGCCATGAAGGGCAATGCCAACGTCAACAAGGCGCTGGATTACACGAAACGCTGGGTCCAGACGCTGTTCCAGGCAGGCAAGGAAGCCGTGGCACAGGGCCTGGACCTGAAGGCCGCCATGGCGCACGCGCGCAAGAGCATGGACCCGGTGTTCGGCCACGTCTTCATCTACGAACACTGCCTGCCCTTCGACGTGAGCCGTGCCTTTGACGAGGCCAGCGGCATCAAGAACCCGCGCATCTGGACGGCCGAGCGCGACAAGGCGATGTGGGAGGCGCTGCAGGGCTGAGAACTTGTGAATAAATCTACTGCGCAACCCGATCGCGGCGTTGGGCGGTGCTCGCCATCCTCACGTACCTGAAGTACGTTCCGGTGGCTGCGCTCCGTCCGCCTTGCGCTCGGGCCGCTCGCTACGATTTCTTCACAAGTTCGGAGCCACCAGCCTTTTATTGGCAGGACGCCGCCAGGCCCTTCATCTGCTGCTCGCAGGCTGCGCGCGAGGTCTCGGGCAGCCTGGCGCAGCCGGCCAGCATCTTGGCCGGGTCCATCTGCTTGCACATGGGGCTGTTCTTGTCGAACTGCATCATGGACTCGCCCTTGCAGGCGCCGGCGTGGGTGTAGCGGACCTTGAAGCTGCGCTGCTTGCCGTCCTTGCTGACGGTGCTGTCCATCAGGTAGCTCTTCTCGCTCTCGCGGGTCATGAGCATGCGCGAACTCCCGCCGTCCTTGCAACTGACCTCGATCTCGGCCTGGCTGTCGGTGTTGCGCAGGACCTTGGGCGTGCACCTGGGGTCTTCGGCGGGTGTGTTCTTGGACATCTGCCTGGCCACGTCCATGCACAGACCGGTCTGGCCCATGGCCGCTGCACCGCGGGCCATCTGCGGGTCGTCGCTGGAGATCAGTTCCATGCGCCACAGGCCCTGGCCCATGGGGGCGGACTTGAACAGCTTGAGTTCGGACAGTGGCGCGGCCGCCTGGCCCGTGCCGGCCAGCAACAGGGCGGCCAGCAGGCCGAGGCGCAGAAGCTTGTGTGTGCAGGGGCGCATGACGGATCCTCCTTGGGGGTGGGCGTCGCCCATTCTCGCAGAGGGCCCGGGCACAGCCAGCGTTTCAGCGCCAGGCGATCAGGGCCTGCAGATCGGCCTCGTAGCCCCGTAGCTTCTCGCCCAGCCGGCGCCGCTGCGCCTCGCTGGCGCTGTTGTGCAGGGCCGCGATGCTCTGGCAGCCCTCCTGCAGCATGCGCTCGAACTGGGCGCGCGCTGCTGGCTCGGGCGGTGTCAGGCTGCGTTGCACCAAGGCCAGCATCTCGGCCTTGACGTGCGCCGGCCGCTCGCCGTTGCGGTGTTCCTGCAGCACCTGCAGCATGTCCTGCTGGCGGCGCAGGCGCTCGGCCCAGGCCAGGCGGGCATCGAAGCTGGAGGCCGTGAGGCGCTGGCGCAGCAGGGTCTTCTGGGCCTCGCTCAGGCTGCCATAGAAATCTTCGTAGCGCTCGACGGTGCGTTCCAGGCGGCGCTCCAGCAGTTCGGCGGGGCTGCCGTCCAGCCACTCCTCGCGCCATTTCTGGTTGTGTTTCTCGAACTGCCGGGCCAGGTGGCGCAACTGCTCGGGCTGCACGCTGGGTGCCAGCCGGGCCAGGCCGTCGGCGCTCTGCTCGCCCAGGTGCTGCAGGTGCACGCGGACCTGGGCCAGGTGGCTGCAGACCTGCTCGGGCGTGACCGTGGCCCCGGCCTGCTGCTGCAGGCGGCCCAGCCATTCGGCATAGGCTGGCAGTTCCTGGCGGCGATGCCAGGCGTGCAGCGCGTCCAGACTCTCGCGCACCGGGCGGGCCTGGGCATCCTCGAAGTCGATGTAACCGTCCAGCCACCAGTAGAGCAGGGTGGGGGCATTGTTGTAGCCGGTCTGCACGGCGCTGCAGCCGGCCAGCAGGACCAGCAGCAGCGCGCTGATAATGCGGGGCAGGAAACTCAACATCACGGTAGGCAGGCGCATGAAGCAGAACGGACAGGCAGTGGATGTGGTCATCATGGCGGCGGGCAAGGGCACGCGCATGAAAAGCCGCTTGCCCAAAGTGTTGCACCGATTGGCCGGTCGTGCATTGTTGCAGCATGTGGTGGACACTGCCGTGGGGTTGAATGCCCGGCGCGTGGTGGTCATCACGGGCCATGGCGCGGCCGAAGTCGAAGCCGGCGTGCGCCGCCCCGGTGAGGGGCCGGGTTTGCAGTTCGTGCGCCAGGAGCCACAGCTGGGCACCGGCCACGCCGTGCAGCAGGCCGTACCGGCCCTGCCGGACGACGGCATCGTGGTGGTGCTTTCGGGCGACGTGCCGCTGACGGAAGGCACCACCCTGCGCGCGCTGATCGCGGCCTGCGGCGGCGACAAGCTGGCCCTGCTGACCATCGCCTTCGACGACCCGACGGGCTACGGCCGCATCGTGCGTTCTACGGGGGGCGAGGTACGGGCCATCGTGGAGCACAAGGACGCCAGCGAGGCCCAGCGCACCATCCAGGAAATCTACAGCGGCATCATGGCCGTGCCGGCCCGGCTGCTCAAGCCCTGGCTGGGCCAGCTGGACAACAAAAACGCCCAGGGCGAGTACTACCTGACCGACGTGGTGAAGTTCGCGGTGGCGCAGGGTGTGCCCGTGGTGGCGCACAAGATCAGCGATGCGCTGCAGGTGGCCGGCATCAACAGCCCGGTGCAGCTGGCCGAACTGGAGCGTGCGCACCAGCAGCGCGTGGCGCGCGGCCTCATGGAGCAGGGTGTGCGCCTGGCCGACCCGGCGCGGTTTGATGTGCGCGGTGAACTGCTGTGCGGGCAGGACGTGGAGATCGACATCAACTGCATCTTCGCCGGTCGGGTGGAGCTGGGCGAGGGCGTGAAGGTCGGCGCGCATTGCACGATCAGCAACGCGCGCATCGCTGCCGGCGCGGTGATCCACCCCTATACCCACATCGAAGGCGGTGCCAGCGACAAGGATTGCATCGAGGTCGGTGCCGGCGCCCTGATCGGTCCTTATGCCCGCCTGCGCCCCGGCGCCAAGCTGGGCGAGGAAGTGCACATCGGCAACTTCGTCGAGATCAAGGCCTCGACCCTGGCCAGGGGCGCCAAGGCCAACCACCTGGCCTACATCGGTGACTCGAAGGTGGGCGAGCGCGTGAACTACGGCGCTGGCAGCATCACCGCCAATTACGACGGCGCCAACAAGCACACCACGGTGATCGAGGCCGACGTGCACATCGGCAGCAATTGCGTGCTGATCGCCCCCGTCACCATCGGTGCCGGCGGCACCGTGGGCGGCGGCTCCACCATCACCAAGGACACGGCGCCCGGCGCGCTGACGGTGGCGCGCGCCAAGCAGGTCAGCCTGAGCAACTGGAAGCGGCCCGAGAAGAGAAAATGAGCGAGAGCGAACCCGCGCCCGAGCAGGAGATCGCGCGGCTGCAAGCCGAGTTGCACGACGCGCGCGCCGCACTCGGCGACTTCGCCTACGCGGTATCGCATGACCTGCGCGCCAGCCTGCGCCACATCATGTCCTACGCCGCCCTGCTGCGCGAGGAAGCCGGCCCCGTGCTGCCGGGGGAAGCGCTGAGCTACCTGGAGACGGTCCACGGCGCGGCCCGCACACTGGGCCAGCAGATCGACGGCCTGATGAGCTGGTCACAGCTGGACCGGGTCGAGCTGCAGGTGCGGGAATGGGAGGCCGGCACCCTGGTGGCCGAGGCGCAGGCTCAGCTGGCCGAGCTGTGTGCCGGCCGCCAGATCGAATGGCAGGTGCAGGAGGGTTTGCCCGTGCTCATCGGGGACGGCGCGCTGCTGCGCCAGCTGCTGGTGCACCTGCTGTCCAACGCGCTCAAGTTCACGCGCCCACGCGAGACCGCGGTGATCGGGATCGGTGCCGAAGTGACGCCTGAGGGCCTGGCCACGCTCCATGTGCGCGACAACGGCGTGGGCTTCGACCCGGTGCGCCAGTTCAAGCTCTTCCACGTCTTCCAGCGCCTGCACGGGGCCAGCCAGTTCGAAGGCCTGGGCCTGGGGCTGGCGCTCGCGCGCAAGATCGTCGAGCGCCATGGCGGCAGCATTCACGCCGAAGGCGCGCTGGAGGGGGGCTGCACCGTCAGCTTCACGCTGCCCTGTGCCATGGGCACGCCCGTCTGAGCTGAGAGAGTTCCTAGGACTTCGCCGGCAGCGGCACACGCGTGCCGAACTTGCTGCGCTTCACGCTGAAAAAGGCCTTGACGTTGCGCACATTGGCGTCGCTGGTGAACAGGCGTTGCGCCAGCGCCAGGTAGTCCGGCATGTCGCGCGCGTGCACCATCAGCACGAAGTCCGGTCCCGGCGAAACGCGGTAGCACTGCTGCACGGCCTCATCGGCCGCCACGCGCAACTCGAAGGCAGCCTGTGCTTCTTCGCCCTGGCGCTCCAGCGTGATCTCCACGATGGCCTGCAGGCCATGGCCCAGCAGGGGGGCCAGCTTGTCCGTGCTGAGGATGGCGACCTGCTTCTCGATCAGGCCGCCGTCCAGCAGGCGCTTGACGCGCCGCAGGCAGGTCGGCGGCGAGATGTGGGCCAGCGCGGCCAGCGCCTGGTTGCTTAGACTGGCGTTTTTCTGCAAGGCGTCGAGCAGCAGTAAATCCGTCGCGTCGATGGTGATTGATTCCATTTCGATATTATTTTTGAAGTATTTGGTCTTGTCGTGTATTTTATGAAATTTAAGTTCATAAAGTACAAAAAATCAATCAGATATTTTTCGTCGCTGCTTCTACCATCGCCCCATCGAGTTCAGGAGACACCCTTATGTGTGGCATCGTCGGCGCCGTTTCCAATCACAACATCGTCCCCGTGCTGGTGCAGGGCCTGCAGCGGCTGGAGTACCGTGGGTATGACTCCTGCGGCGTGGCTGTGCATGCGGCTGGCGGCCTGCAGCGCGCACGCAGCACCTCGCGCGTGGCCGAACTGGCGGAGCAGGTGGCCCGCGACAACGTGACCGGCTACACCGGTATCGCCCACACCCGCTGGGCCACCCATGGCGCGCCCGCCGTGCACAACGCCCATCCGCACTTCAGCCACGGCCCGGGCGCCGACACCGCACAGCGCGCGGCCCGTGTGGCCCTGGTGCACAACGGCATCATCGAAAACCATGACGAACTGCGCGTCGCCCTGCAAAAGAAGGGTTACGTCTTCCTCAGCCAGACCGACACCGAAGTCATCGCCCACCTGATCGACGCCATCTACGAAGGTGACCTGTTCGAGGCCGTGAAGGCCGCCACCAAACAGCTGCACGGCGCCTACGCCATCGCCGTTTTTCACAAGGACGAACCGCACCGTGTGATCGGCGCGCGCGCCGGCTCGCCGCTGATTCTGGGCGTGGGCAGCGATGGTTCGCATTACCTGGCCAGCGACGCCATGGCCCTGGCCGGCGTGACCGACCAGATCGTCTACCTGGAAGAAGGCGACGTGGTGGACCTGCAGCTGGGCAAGTTCTGGGTGGTGGGCCGTGATCACAAACCCGCGCAGCGTGTCGTGAAAACCGTGTTGGCCCACAGCGGCGCGGCCGAACTCGGCCCCTACCGTCACTACATGCAGAAGGAAATCTTCGAGCAGCCGCGCGCGATCGCCGACACGCTGGAGGGTGTGGAAGGCATCGTGCCCGAGCTGTTCGGCGACGGTGCCTACCGGGTCTTCAAGGACATCGACAACGTGCTCATCCTGGCCTGCGGCACCAGCTACTACAGCGGCTGCGCCGCCAAGTACTGGTTGGAGAGCATCGCCAAGATCCCCACCCAGGTGGAAGTGGCCAGCGAATACCGCTACCGCGACTCGGTGCCCAACCCGCGCACGCTGGTGGTCACCATCAGCCAGTCCGGCGAAACGGCCGACACCCTGGCCGCCCTGCGCCACGCGCAAAGCCTGGGCATGGCGCAGACCCTGACCATCTGCAATGTGGCGACGAGTGCCATGGTGCGCGAGTGCAAGCTCGCCTACATCACACGTGCCGGCGTCGAGATCGGCGTCGCTTCCACCAAGGCCTTCACCACCCAGCTGGCTGGCCTCTTCCTGCTCACGCTGGCCCTGGCCCAGGTGCGCGGCCACCTGAGCGATGCGGATGAGGCGCAACACCTCAAGGCCATGCGCCACCTGCCCGTGGCCCTGCAGGCCGTGCTGGCGCTGGAGCCGCAGGTCATGAGCTGGGCCGAAGACTTCGCCCGCATGGAAAACGCGCTCTTCCTGGGGCGCGGCCTGCACTACCCCATTGCTCTCGAAGGCGCGCTCAAGCTCAAGGAAATCAGCTACATCCACGCCGAGGCCTATCCGGCCGGTGAGCTCAAGCACGGCCCCCTGGCCCTGGTGACCAGCGCCATGCCCGTGGTCACGGTGGCGCCCAACGACGCGCTGCTCGAAAAACTCAAGAGCAATCTGCACGAGGTGCGCGCCCGCGGCGGCGTGCTTTATGTGCTGGCCGATGCCGACACCCGCATCGACAGCGGCGAAGGCCTGCATGTGATCCGCATGCCCGAGCACTACGGCGCGCTCTCGCCCCTGCTGCACGTGGTGCCGCTGCAGCTGCTGGCCTATCACACCGCCTGCGCCCGCGGGACGGATGTGGACAAACCACGAAACCTCGCCAAGAGTGTCACGGTCGAATGACCGTGACACTCTTGCGTCGCTTAGCTTAGATTGACAATTAATACGGGTAAATTTTCATGGAGATTGCTTTATTTAACTAATAAATTTAAATTATGGGAAATTATTGCAATTAGTGCCAAGACCAAGCAAGCTGACTAGTAACGGTAAAGTCCGTATATCGCCCTCCACTTGAAATTATTGAAAAGCTTGGACTGATATCGACTTGGTGCGATCCTGCGAACCCCAAAGATGAGTGACTGTTCAGCGATTGCAGTCTGTCACTTTGGAATTCTGACCGTCCGGTTGCGGCCATGAAGTGATCATTCCGGTAGCACGAGCAGCCTTAATTTTTCTCTAGCGATACACCAGACCAGTCTGATGCAGACGAATCGCCATCGTGGTAGGTGAAACTTGGAAGAGGTCGTTAAGGGCGCTGAACTGATGGCCGTTAAAGCGCTGGGCTTGCGCGACCACTCGCTCAAATGCAAGCGAGGGGTAGGGGGAGTTCATCAAGGACGTATAGCTCGCCCCAAGCAATTCGCATGCGATGGTGTCTGTCAGCTTCAAATCCTTGACGCCGAAGCTCGCAGTAAAAGCGAGGCGAAGCTGTTTCTCAGGCACGAGGAAGCAGCCCGCGAAGTGGTTCGCTTGACGCTCCCTCTGATCGGTGGGCTCATGCGGCTCGGTCAGGCCGTGCATCGGTAGTTCCCGATGATGGTGAAGACCCGGATGCATGAGTAAGTGCCCGACTTCATGGGCGAGAGTGAAGAGCTTCGTGCGTGGCTTTTGCTCAGAGGAGATCGCAATCAGCTTCGCCGGGCGATTAATGAACCCGCCTAACTGGAATCCTTGTCGCGTTGCGTTGCTGCTCAGCCACCCTTCCTGAACCTCAAAGTCTAGATATTTGGCGGCGACCCAAGGGTCACAGACGTCCAGGGGGTAACTTTTTCACCAGGCCAAAGGGCGCACTGTCGATCCCACAACTCAAGTTGCAACGTCCGCGCCGTTTGCTCGGGGTCGATGCAATTTGCGGCGACGTTCATGGTAACGATGTAGCGTAAGCCACAGAGAGACACTATATGTGGTGTGGCTAGAGATATTTCACACTACCTATAGTGCTTTTTGAAATGCTGTTTCGTATCTGTTTTACTAAAAGGTACATCATTACACCATGTGTAATGATGTACTTGACATCTTTAGAATTTCATTCTAGACTTTGACTCCATGGAAGTTGAGTTCGACGATGGCGACCTAGATCGTCTGGAGACTGATGCCCGGTTCACAGCCGGGCTCTCACAGGAGATCGTGCGTGCCTTTCGAAAACGGATGCAGCAGATTCGCGCCTTTAAAGATGAGCGCGATTTTCAGGCTGTGAGGTCGTTGTGCTTTGAAAAACTCAAGGGGAACAGGGAGGGACAACATTCGATACGTCTGAACTTGCAATGGCGACTGATATTGGAGATTCGAGGTGACCACCCCTGCAAGATCATCGGGATTGTTGAAATTGTCGACTATCACTAGAACACTAGAAATTGGAGAGACCATGAACACATGCGTGCCTGCTGAAGTATTTCCGCCAGGAGAGTTCCTGCGGGAAGAGCTGGAAGCGCGGGAGTGGAGCCAGCAGGAGCTGGCAGATATTCTTGACCGGCCGCCCCGTCTTATAAGTGAGCTCATTGCTGGAAAGCGGGCCATAACACCCGAAACTGCCACAGGCCTAGCAGACGCCTTTGGCACGTCGCCAGAATATTGGATGAACCTTGAGAGCCAATATCAGCTTTCCAAGGTTAAGCTATCCAACGACAACGTCGCGCGCAAGGCTCGTCTGTACGACAAATTCCCCGTGCGGGAAATGCTCCGCCGCGGATGGGTTCGCGCGAGCGAGAACATCGATGTCTTGGAGGAGCGTTTTTGCGCGTTTTTTTCCATCACGGACATGTCGGTAGAGCCGGATCTCTGCCACAGCGCGAAGAAGACCCACGCGACCCTAGACGTCACTCCGCTGCAGCTGGCCTGGCTGTTCCGTGTAAAGGCGATGGCGAGCCAGCAGATCGTGCCGGCCTACGCCCGAGCCAAGCTTTTGGCGGCGCTGGATAAGCTCAAGGCACTCACCCTCTCGCCTGAAGAGGTCCGCCATGCTCCTCGCATTCTTGCAGAGGCCGGTGTTCGCTTTGCCCTGGTAGAGCCGATGGCCGGCTCGAAGATGGACGGCGCTTGCTTTTGGCTCGAGGACGACAAGCCGGTTATTGGCATGACGCTGCGCTTCGACCGGATTGATAACTTCTGGTTCGTTCTGAGGCACGAGATTGAGCACGTGCTGCGAGAGGACGGGAAGGCCAATAGCCAAGCTGTCATTGACACAGATGTAGGGGAAGACAACGCAGAGCTGCCGGAATGTGAACAGTTGGCCAACGCAGCGGGGGCGGAGTTTTGTGTGTCGTCAGCTGAAATCGAGAATTTCATCGCTCGTGTTCAACCGTATTTCTCCGAGGAGAAGGTGCTTCGATTTGCACAGCGAATCAACGTACATCCGGGATTGGTGGTCGGGCAACTCCAGCGCAAGCTGGGGCGCCATGACTTCTTGCGCAAGTACCAAGTCAAGGTACGAGCGCTGGTGCTACCGTCGGCTGACTCCGATGGCTGGGGTTCGTTCTCCGAGTAATCACAACATCGCGTTAGGAGTTGCTATGTCGGCTTATGTGAATCAGGTGAAAACCTATATCGAGCGCTACCAGGCAGAGGTTGGCGGCGATGGACTGATCGACCCGCACGCGGTAGCCGAGTGGGCATACCAGCGAGGCTTGCACAAGCCGAGTATTCGCACGGTCGTTGATGCAATAGCGTCGGACATTTCGCAATTTTTCCGGGAGGAGTTCCGTACAAACGAGGATGGACAGCGCTACCGAGCGAAGCATGCCGTTCGATTCAAGAAAGGCGAGAAAATCATGTCGCTTTGGGCCGACATGGACGATGTCAAGGCTCCTCGCGACCACTTCTTGAAGTCCTTTGCGCAGCGACGCCAGCAAATCGTCGGCGACTGTTACCAGCTCAAGACTGATGTAGACGTCTACAACGGAAAGAATGAGGATCAGCAGCCCATCCAAGTGCCTCTTGACTTCACGTTGGACATTGAAGAACTACAGCTGCCGCTTCAGGTCAAAAAGATAGCCTGAGATCGTCTGCCCCTGGGACCGAAAAATTCTCTTTGGACCACCTGGGCAACTTGTTTGAACCCAATGCGCAATTCAGTTGGAGAAATTTATGTCTGATAAAAAGACAGTAACCATATTTGTGAACACGGTCGAACATGTGGTGCCGCACCAGAAAATTTCGTATGCGACGCTGATTGCGATGGCATTCCCTGGCGCTACCGGAACGAATTACATTGTTAAATACTACAAGGGCAATTCCGATAACTTGACTGGCACCCTGCCTCCCGGCGGAGAAGTGATGGTGAAAGATGGCATGGACTACCGAATTACAGGCACTGGCGAGTCGTAATCCGTTCATCGACAAACTCGTCAAACAGGGCTATGACGTAGGGTTCATTAACGCGCACCTCGTCATTTTTGGCGTACCTTATCTGAACGCCTCGGGCGAGTTGAAATATCTCGACATGATCTGCCCATTAGATCTGCGCGAGGAATACTTGATCGACCGCCCATCGGACCATAAGGTCTACTTCGCTGGCGAGATACCGTGCAACATTGATGGGCTAAAAATCAGCACGGGTACCGCCGAAGAGGTACGTACGGTGTCGGAGCACATCGTCGGCAACAGAATGCTTTCCAGCAAGCCGGAAGGGATGAGGCAGTACGTTTCCATCGAAGAAAAGATCAACCAGTACCTTACCTTGATTTCTTCGCCGGCAGTTCATAAGTATGCCGACGTCACGCCCCGACGCGCCCTGAAGAGGCACCTTGAGGCGGCACTGAGTCCATTGAAATTTCCTGACACGCTGTCTGCCCGTGAAGGAGTGGTGGAGCTGTCGCACAAGTTGCGTGAGCACAAGGTAGCCATCATCGGGTGCGGCGGTACAGGCGCGTACGTGCTGGACTATGTCGCCAAAACCCATCTTGAGGAGATCCACCTGTTCGACGACGACATTGTCCATGTGCACACGCTCTTCCGACTTCCCGGGGTCTATGGTGAAAAACATCTGGGCATGCCCAAGGTCGAAGCATTGGCTGAGGCCTACGGCCATTTTCATGGCGGCATCAAATCGCATGTCGAACGCGTCAACAAAAACAATATTGCTTGTCTGGCTGAGTTCGACTTCGTCTTCGTGTGTGTCGATGATGCCCCGTCTCGGCAAATGATTGCTCAGGCCTGCCACAGCGCTTCAGTGCCGTTTGTGGACGTGGGCATGGGGTTGAATAAGGGCGCAAACGGCTTGTACGGATTTGTTCGTACCGCTGGTGGCAAGCCCGGCGATTTTGACAAACTCAATGGCACGCAGCACTTGCCTGCACAAAACGCCCATGATCGGGAATATAGGAGTCAGCCTCAGATTGCTGAACTCAACGCTCTCAACGCTGCAATTGCCGTGATCCGGTTCAAGCAGCACATGGGATTCTTTGACCGCCTGAGCGATTCGCATTCCGTGGTATTCGATCTTGCCGGGATGGCGATGGATACAGCAGGATGAGCAGCGGTGTATATCGCATCATCGAGAGCGAAAGGCTCCCGCCTCAGGTGGGGCCATTTGAGTTCCATTACAGCCGACGCTTCGAAATGGCCGCCTTGGCCTGCGCGTGCGGGTGCGGTCACAGGGTCATGCTGAATTTGCTGGATCAGCACCAACTCGTTATAGAGGGCGGACTTCCCACTGTCACCCCTTCCATACTGGTCTCAGACGCTCCTTGCTTGTCTCACTTCTTTATTCGAAGGGGCCAGGTGGAATGGGCACAGCAGTGGTCCAAGATAACGGTTGATCGGGTCATGCAATCTCAGGTTCGCCGCCACGTCGAACAGGACAAGAAGCGGAAGCCGAAATCTTCCTTCTTGCGCCGCTGTGCGGATTGGTTCAAATCGTGGTTCGATCGCTAGCAGAGTGCTCTGAAAGAGCTGCCTACCGATACCCCCATTTGGTCGGTTTTCCTCAACGTGGATGCCTGCCCTGCTGGCCAATGACCGTCCGCCACGGAAGGCGGTCCATCATCATTTGCATCATGGACTCCATCATCTCCACGCGCTTTTCCATCATCTGCTGGCGTTCAGCCATATTGCCCGCCATGCCAGAACCACTTTGCATGACACCCTGCATGCCTTGCATCCCCGACATGCCTCGCATCTGACCCATCATGGTCATGCCTTCCTGCATCACTTTCATGTGCTCGGCCATCAGCGCCTGGCGCTCCGCCGGCGTCTTGGCCGCGGCCATCTTCTCCCGCATAGCCTGCATGGCTTTCATATGCTGGTCCATCGCGGCCATGCGGTCAGCCCCCATGGACCGAGGCGACGCGTTGCCTTGCGTCGCAGCGGCCGCGCCTGCGGGATGGTGCTCTTGATGCTCTTCCTTGCTTTGGGCATAGGCGCCGATGGGCACCGCAGCGACGCACAAGACAGCGATGAGATTGCGGATATTGATCATGGCTCACTCCTGGTTGGTTTGAAGATGACTCTGCTCACGAGACCTGAGGGCAGGAGCAGCCTGAGCTGTCCTGCGGACAGGAATTACTTTTCGGGTTGGATGTCGGACACGAAGAACTTGCCTCCTTCAGCGACGGCCATGAACTTGATCTTGTCCCCAGGCTTGACGTTGTTCAGAACACTTTTGTCCTTGGCGGTGAAGACCATGGTCATACCCGGCATGTCTAGGTGCTTGATGTCGCCGTGCTTGATCGTGACCTTGCCTGCGGCCTGATCCACCTTGCGGACCTCACCGTCCGTCATCATGGCCGCCCCAGACATACTGGAAGTGCCGTGATCCATCATCGCCTGCGCTGAACTAATCAGAGGCCACGTCACCCCCAGGGACATGGCGCTGATCAGCAGAATTTTCTTGATTGCTTTCATGACGTTACTCCAAATGAATAGTAGTGAGTGCGCGATCTGGGGTTTGACTTAATTCGAGAACACCGAGCTCTCATCGTTTTCCGACTCGAACGACGCCCTTCATGCCGGCCTCATAGTGACCGGGCATCAGGCAAGCAAAATTCACGGGGCCGGCTTTGGTGAACTGCCAGACGATTTCGCCTTGCTTGCCAGGAGCCAGCGTGACCTTGCTGGGCTCGTCATGCTCCATGTCAGGAAACTTCTTCATCTGCTCCAGATGCTCCATCAGCTCCTGTTGCGTTCCGAGACTGAGCTCGTGCTTGACCTTGCCGACGTTCTTGACAACGAACCGGATGGTCTCGCCTTGCTTGACCTGAACGTCTGCGGGCGTGTAGCGCATGCTGTCGTTCATTTCGATGGTGATCGTGCGACTGACCCGTGCTGCCACGCCGGGCTTGCCGATCGCCGTATCTTCATCAACATGCCCGTGGCCGTGGCCACCGGCATGGTTGCCGCTGGCAAAAGCCGAGCTGGACAGGGCAATTGCCATCAGGGCCATCACTTTGGCCAGGGTCTGTGTTTCGTGCGTCATGGATATCTCCTTGGATTAAAAAATCAGTGCCCGCTGTGGGACTGAGGCTTGCGAATTTTGACTTCGGTTGGTTTGCTGGGTGTCTGCACCCTGGGCATGGATTGGCCACCTTCGGCCTTGAACCGTGCAGGCTCGCTGAGAGGGCCTTCGTATTCGTGCGCAACCGTACCTTCGGGATGCTTGAACCAGCCCGGATCCTTGTAGTCCCCGGGTTTCTGATCGCGCCGAACCTTGAGCACACTGAACATGCCACCCATCTCCACCGAACCAAACGGGCCTTCGCCAGTCATCATGGGGGCGGTGTTGTCGGGTATGGGCATCTCCATTTCCGTCATGTCCGCCATGCCACGCTCCCCCATGACCATATAGTCCGGGATCAGGTTGTTGATCTTCTTGGAGAGGCCGCGGTGGTCCACACCTATCAGCGTAGGGAGGTTATGTCCCATGGCGTTCATGGTGTGGTGGCTCTTGTGGCAGTGGAAGGCCCAGTCGCCTTCCTCATCCGCGAGGAACTCAACCTGGCGCATCTGGCCAACCGCGACATCGGTGGTCACCTCATACCAGCGCGTGCTTTTCGGTGTGGGCCCGCCATCGGTTCCAGTCACCAGGAACTCATGGCCATGCAGGTGGATGGGGTGATTGGTCATCGTCAGATTGCCAATCCGGATCCGGACCTTGTCGTTCAGGCGGACATTCAGAGAGTCGATGCCGGGGAAGATACGGCTGTTCCAGGACCACAGATTGAAGTCCAGCATGGTCATGATCTTGGGGGTGTAGCTCCCAGGATCGATATCAAAGGCGTTCAGGAGAAAGCAGAAGTCTCTCTGAACCTCGTCGATCAGCGGGTTCTTGACCTTGGGATGGGTCACCCAGAAGCCCATCATGCCCATGGCCATCTGCGTCATCTCGTCGGCATGTGGGTGGTACATGAAAGTGCCTGGCCGGCGCGCCACGAACTCGTAGACAAAGGTCTTGCCCGGCTGAATGGCTGGCTGGTTCAAACCCGCCACACCATCCATACCGCTGGGCAGGCGCTGTCCATGCCAGTGAACGCTCGTGTGCTCAGGCAGCTTGTTCGTGACGTAGATTCGCACGCGATCCCCCTCGACCACTTCAATCGTGGGACCCGGGCTCTGGCCGTTGTAACCCCACAAGTGGGCCTTAAAGCCCGGAGCCATTTCACGCACCACGGGTTCAGCCACCAGATGGAACTCCTTTACGCCCTGGTTCATTCGCCACGGCAGCGTCCAGCCATTGAGCGTGACCACCGGGTTGTAGGGCCGGCCACTGGTGGGAATCAATGGAGCCATGGTGTCCGGGCTGGTCTGCATGACCGGTTCGGGCAGGGCAGCCATGGCCACGCGGCTGACCGAGGCCGCAGCCACAGCGCCGCCGGCGATACCTGCGAATTTGAAGAAATTTCTTCTGGATGTCATTGCGGATTCCTTGGAAATCAATGGCCGGCTGCAGCAGCACCGGAAGCGGGTGCCGCGGCAGAGAGCGCCGTGCTGGTCGGACGACCGATGAAGGAGGCCTGCAAGGCTGCATCAGCCAGCCAGAACTGCTGCTCCGTATTGATGGCTGCGATGACCGTGTTGACTTGATCACGCGCATCGGCCAGCAGCTCGAAAACGCCGATGATCATCCCGTTGTAGCGCAGCTGGTTCTCGTCCGAGATCACCTTGCGCAGCGGGACGACCTCATCACGATGATGACGCGCCACGTCGTAGGCGGTCCGGTAGGCGGAATAGCTCTCGCGCAGGTTCGACCCGGCCGCACGCACCGTGGCTTCCAACTGGTTAGCCGCAGCCAGCGTGCGCGCGCTCATCGCATCACGCTGCATGCCACCCCAGTCGAAAATCGGCAGGCGCACCCCGATCTCATAACCGCGCGGGTCCGAACGGCTGCCAGTCGCACTGTCGGTATTGGTGTTGCGCCGTGCCGTGAGTTCGATGTCGGTGAAGCTGGTCACCGTGGTCAGACCTTGAGACCTAGCATAGGCCTCGTAGTTCGACTGCGCGAGCCGGATATCCAAGCGGTTGCGCGTGGCTTGTGTGCCAGCGGTCTGGGGATCCAGAGCCTGCTTGGGCAGATCAGGCAGGCGCTCGGGGAGCCTGAGCTGCCGGGCCTGTGCCTCATCGAGGCCCAGCTGGCGGACCAACTCTTCGCGTGCGGCCGTGGCCTGATGGGTGGCCGTGGCCAGACGCGTGGCGGCATCTGCGTAGAAAGCCTGCTCGCGGGCACGGCTGAGGCGGCTGAAGTTGCCTGCGGCCTGCATGCGCCGGGCAATCTCGGCCGTGGCTTCAGCACTTTCATACACCTGGCGAGCATATTTGAGTGTCTGCTGCGCGGCGATCGCGCGCACCCAGGCCTGACGGACTTGCGTTACCTGGTCCACCACTTCGCTGGTCAGCCGCAGCTGCGATTGCTCGATACGGTAGCGGGAGATGCCCTGGCGCGCCGGCAGCGTTAGCAGATCCAGGAGGCCAAACGTCAGAGAGCGCCCTATCTCCAGCTCGTCGCCCGCGACCATGCGCTCGTAGCTGAAAAAGGGGTTGGCGATCCGGCCAACCTGGGCCGCATCGGCAGATTCCGCCCAGCCCTGTGCCAGCAAGGCCTGCAAGGAATGGCTGTTAACCAGGGCCAGCTGCACGGCTTCGCGTTGGCCCAGAGGCTGGGCTAGGAGGGCCTGGGCGGCCTCAGCCCGCTCTTTCCGCTCTTGTTCTGTGCGCGAAAGCGTCAGCTTCTTTTCAGTGAAACTGCTGGCCTCGTTATTCACACGGCTGACGTTCTGTTCAAGACTGACGCTGGCACAGCCGGACAGAACCGCCAGAGTCACGGCCGATATCGCGAGCCTGGCTCCGCTCGATTGCAGAGTGCGTCTCATCGCTTGGAACCTCCGTGATGCCCTTCATGGGCCGCAGACGAAGGTACCGTGTCATTGGCAGGCTCAGCCGTTCTGGCTTCCTTGGCATAAGTGCGCCATCCCCCGATACGGCCAACGGTGTCGTTAACCTCCCGCCAGGACTGGACCGGCTGGTCCGTGTAGGTCTGATAGCCGCGCAGGGGAGAGGTGTAGCTCAGCTGGGCCGGAGTTGCCAGCGGCTTTTGCTCTGCCGCGGTCTGCGCCATGGCTGAGCCGGCAAGTAAAGCCATGGTCCAGGGAAGCAATTTTCCGAAGGACAGGCTGCGGGTAGGGATGGTCATGGATTCCTCTTGGGGTGACTCGCTGATTTCAGGGGGTGATTCTGAGAATCCGACGTCGTCAGAAAGCTGTCTTCCAGATTAAATTTCTGTAATCTTGCTGACGAAGGCCCGAAACTTGTCAAACTGGCGCCCATCCGGTTGTGGAGTACATGCGTGAAGATATTGATCGTTGAGGACGAGCACAAAACCGGGGAGTACCTGCGCCAGGGACTGGGGGAAGCCGGTTTCGTGGTCGATCTGTCACGAGACGGAACGGACGGGCTGCACCAGGCCCTCCAGGAGCCCTACGATCTGGTCATCCTGGATGTCATGCTGCCTGGCATCGATGGCTGGCAGGTCCTTCATGGCATACGCAAACGCGGGCTGCAGATGCCGGTGTTGTTTCTTACGGCGCGTGACCAGGTGGAAGACCGCATCAAGGGCCTCGAACTTGGCGCCGACGACTATCTGGTCAAGCCGTTTTCCTTTGCCGAGTTGCTCGCCCGGGTACGGACCATCCTGCGGCGCGGGCGCAGTGGCACGGAGCCGACCTCGCTGCTGGTGGCCGATCTGGAGCTGGATCTGCTGCGCCGCCGTGTCACCCGGGGTGGCCGGAAAATCGATCTGACGGCCAAAGAGTTCGGCTTGCTGGAGTTGCTGATGCGTCGCCGCGGCGAAGTCCTGCCGCGCTCCCTGATCGCCTCCCAGGTGTGGGACATGAACTTCGATGGGGATACCAATGTCATCGAAGTGGCCATGCGGCGGTTGCGGGTCAAAGTCGACGAGGGCCGTGAGGTCAAGCTCATCCAGACGGTGCGTGGCATGGGCTACGTGCTGGAAGCCCCGGAGGAGTCCTGAATGCTTCAATCCCTTTCGCTAACATTCCGCCTCACCCTGTTCTTCACGTTGCTCTCAGCAGCGATTCTCTTGGGCCTGGGTGCGATTTTTCTGATCGCGACCGAGCGCCATTTCATTGACCTTGATGAGATCGCTCTGCAAGACAAACAGCGTCTGGTTGGCGAGCTGCTCGCCAGGTCCAGCTCGGCGCAGGACGCCCAAGTCCGATTGAAGGAGGCGCTGGATCATCACCAAGGTCTCTATGTATTGCTTAGGGATGGACGAGGCCAGGTCTTTTTCCAATCGGACGACTTCAACCCGCCCTACGCTGCCGTACTGCCCGAGCCGGGTAATCCCCCGAAATCTCTACACTGGACCAGTCGCGGTCGCGGTTACCACGGGCTGGGCCAGTGGGTGGAAAGCAATCGCACCGGATCAGACCGTCTTCTGATCCTGGTCGCCATCGACACCGAGCACCACACTCATTTCATGGCGCAGCTGCAGCACACCCTGGCACTGTATGCCGTGCTGGCTACTCTGGTCAGCGGGTTTGCAGGCTGGTTCGCCGCGCACCAGGGCATGGCCCCGCTGCGCGCCATGAAATCGAGAGCCTCGGACGTCAGTGGCCAGCAGCTCAATCCTCGTATGCCGGTCGAGGCCGTGCCCGTCGAAATGGCGGATCTGGCCAACGAACTCAACCGCATGCTAGATCGGTTGCAGCAGGATTTCCAGCGCTTGTCCGACTTTTCGTCAGATCTGGCGCATGAGCTGCGAACCCCGATCAGCAACCTCTTGACGCAGACGCAGGTGGCCTTGTCCAACCGGCGTGATGCCGAAACCTATCGAGATATCCTGGCGTCCAACGCTGAGGAGTTCCAGCGCCTGGCGCGCATGGTGTCCGACATGCTGTTTCTGGCCAAGACCGAAGGAGGGATCCAGCTTCCCAGCAAAGGGCTTTTCTCTGCTGCCCAGGAAGCGCAGGCTCTACTGGACTTCTACGAGGCCGTGGCCGATGAAAAAAATGTCCGCATGAGCCTGCACGGCGGCGGCAACATCCTGGGTGACCGGCTGATGTTTCGTCGAGCGGTGAGCAACTTGTTGTCTAATGCACTACGGCATACGAATACTGCTGGCGAGGTCCACATCGAGATCAGCGACACCGAGAACGCGACCCAGGTCATAGTCGAAAACACGGGCGATGAGATCGATCCGAAAATCATGCCCAGGCTGTTCGACCGCTTCTATCGTGCGGATCCGTCACGGGCGCAGCCGGACTCAGAAGGCGCCGGTTTAGGACTGGCCATCACGCGCGCGATCGTGGAGGCACACGGGGGCAAGATCGAAGTTTCATCGGCTCAGGGCCGAACAAGATTTACTCTGTGGTTCATCAAAGTGAGCCCTATGTAAGCGAGGACATTAGCAACATCTTTGCATGCTCAACGGAGCTGCAGACCTGACGCAAATGTAATCAGCGGCACATCTTCATGTCAGAGGCGCTCGACAGAATACAGGACGTGCATTCGCACAAGTGCTTTGAATAACGTAGCACCTATATTCAAGAAAGGACCTGATATGAACACCCGCATCACTTCGCTCTTCGCTGCCGTCGTGCTCAGTACCCTGGCATCAACCGCTTTTTCCGCCGACTCGCTGGCAGACAATGTCGACAAGACCTACCGCCTGAAGGACGGCGGCACCGTATTCGTTTTTAAGGACGGAAAGATGGCAGTGGCCGACAAGTTCGACCGCGCCGTCCATCTCCCCAAAGGCCAAGTCCTGGAGACGACTGACGGTCAAAAGATCGTCATGACCAGCAGCGAGAGTGCACGTCTCGACTTCCAGCTGCGCCAAGGTCACGAGAACTGACCTGTCATTTAGGCACACCAGAGCTGATAGATTGCCTTTTCCCCTTTGAAGCTGTACCTCACGAGTCTTGCCGATGATCCAGTGATCTCGCCAAGACTCGTGAAATTTCTGTGATCTGGCTCTCTGATCCGATCCATCTGGTTATCTCAGAATAGACTGTTAACCCTTGCTTTGACCTCTTCGGTGCTTCATCCTCTACTGTGCCTATGTCGATCCGCATATATCTGATCGTTGCGATAGACACAGATCTAGGCCAGTGAAGTGATCATGATTGCCGAAAAGTCTCGCCAAGATTAGTTTTCAGACAAACGAGCGGCTACGCTGCGCTTACCGAGCTTGCGCACTTCAGCAATGCCCTGCAGCTGGCTAGCCCGGGGCTTGGACTGCCCTTTCTCCCACTGGTAGATCGTCTGCAGTGAAACGCCGAGCAGTTTGCCCATGTCGGCGGCTGACAGACCCAGCTTCTTGCGCAGGCTTGCAAAGCCGTCGGCGCGAAAGCGAAGCTGGGAGGCTTCTTCCGCCTTGTCGTTAGCGGCGGCGGCCGGCTTGTGCTTTCTTAGTTTGGCAATGAGGCGGTCCTGTTCGGCAAGGTGCCGCTTGAGTGCAGCGATGTCGCTACGGTACTGGGCCGAGGCCTTCTTCAGGGTCTCGGTTTCTGCGCGGATCTCTTTGCGTGCAATACGGGAGATCTCTGATTTCAGGAGGCTAGCGATATTGGCCATTTCGGTCTTTGTTGTTAGTAACGACCATGCCATCTTACAAGTCAGTCAGATTCTCGGGTAGCCATTACATATAGGCCCCAGCCGCGATACCCTCAATCAGGGTCAACACTTTCTTCTGCTCCACGTCAGAGCCAAGGAACTCGATCGGCTTGCGCCATCCGAACCAAAGACGTGGCTCACGGAGCCAGTCATTCATCCAGCGCCTGGCCTCCCGCCGTGCGTTGGCGGTCTGGCACCCGTAGAGATCGAGCGCTAATGCATAGATACGAATCGCCCCCATAGCCCGCGCCTGGTATTTCGGTGGTAAAGCTTTGCGCTGGTGAATCCTGCGCCACACGACATGCCTGCTCATGCCCAGGAGCTGAACCATGCCCGTCGTCGACACCTCGAAGACTGGAGCCAGTTTCTGGATGATTTCTGCCGGCAGAACGATCGGGCTGTCTACCTCATCGAGGACGCTCGGGGATGGTGGGTTCCTCATCATGTCGATTCCTTTCAAATCTCGACCACCAGACTCGGCTGGAACGACTCATTCAGGAGGCTTCCCGAGGGTGTCGGGTAGCCCCTGGGATTGCAGATCACTCGGGTCATACCGAATGTGTAATCCGAGTTGTCGTGAACGTGCCCGTGAACCCACAGCTTCGAGCGTCCCACCAGTTGCGTCAGGTTGGATGCATAGGCCGGGCTCAACTTGTCTCCCTGGTAATACTCCGGGATGGATTGCCCCAGCGGCGGATGGTGGGTGACAATGACCGTCTTGTCGGGGTCTCCCATGGCAAGCTGTTGATCCAGCCATTCGGCACTTTGGACGTGCCGGCGCAGCGTAAGTTGCGGGATCAGCTTCACCATCCTGAACTCCCGCCAGTCCTGGTTCTCGCCAGGCTTGCGGTCCAGCTTGATCTGCCGGAAGTCCGTCATCAGGCTCAGCGCCTCGCGCATGCTTTCCCGGCGGCGCTCCTCTCCATATAGACAGTAGTCGGTCCACAGCGTGCACCCCAGAAACCGCACGCCGAACAGCTCCACCGCCTCGTTCTCCAGAAAGTGGATGCCCAGCTGGGCCGACTTCTCCCGGATCTTGCGCAGGTTGCGGTTCCAGTAGCGCCCGTAGAACTCGTGGTTACCCGCGACCAGGACGATCTCCTTGTCCGGGAAGGCCTGGCGGGCCCACATTGGAGCCTGAACCCCCTCGTGGATGTCACCGGCGAGCACGACCACATCTGCATCAGCGTCAATGCGCCGGCCATCGACCACGGGATCCACCGCCGAGATGTCGTTGTGCAGGTCACTCAGGATGAGCAGCTTCACCAATTTTTCTCTCCTTCAAAGACCACTTCCCCCAGGCCGTTCTTGATGGCACAGACCCGCAAGCCGATGGCATCAAATCCCAGCTGCTCACGCTGTAGGGCATAGGCAGCAGTCCTGTCGTCGTGGTGGTGCCCGTGGAACATCCTCTGCGCCTGCAGGGACCTGGCAAGCATGTCCAACTCGGTGTGGCCATGGGGATGGCAAGACGGTGCTTCATGCGTGATCAGGATGTCCGCACGCCGCTGACTCAGCCGGCCGACTTCCGCGGCATAGATCGCAGACAGATAGGTCGGCGACGGCCTTTGACCATCCCGGTACCGGTAGGTGCCACCACGCAAAGCTTCCTCACGGCTGCGGAACAGGGGCTCCGAGGGTGGCATCCAGACCCGCCCCACAAAGTGCCCGCCCAACCCAGCCACTCGGATACCCTCCATCTCCATGACCTGGCCATGGATCGAGATGGCATCCCCTGAGTCGTGGAGCATCTCCCAATGCTCATACGAGTCAGCATCATGGTTGCCGGGAATGAAGGCGACGCGGATCGCCGGATCCCAGCGCTTGATGGGCGCCAGAAGCTCCCGAAACGGCTTGTGGCTGATGTCGATATCACCGGCGAACACGATCCAGCTCGGCTGCACCTGGGCCGCCATCAGGCTCCAAGCCACGTACTTGAACTCGCCGTGGACATCGCCCACGAACCAGATACGGCGCAAAGCCTCGGCTTTCTCCTGGTCAAACTCGGCGACCTTCTGTTCGATCGTCATCTCACACCTCACCGTCTTTGTTCTCGCGAAGGGTCTCCCAGAAAGGGGGTAAGCCTTCGGGCTGCTGACGTTGTGCCTGATGCTCGGGACAGAGCACCAGGACATAACCGGTACCGACGTCCTGGCTTGCCTCTTTGCCGCAGACCAGGCAGACGTGCTTGGTTGCCACTTCGGCACGCAAGGCCAGCCTCCCGATCTCGGTATTGACCTGCTCGAAACTGCGGTCACGGTCGGTACGGATTCGCCGCTCGAAGGGCACAACCTGGCTCAGGACGCCACCCGGCATCTGGATGTCCAGCCGCAGGTCGGGCTTGCGGCCCTCGAACTGGAAGTAAAAGCGCGCCGAGCCGAACTTCTCCTTGACCTGGCTCCAGTGGAAGCCACGCTTGTCCTGACCCAGGACCTGGTCCACATCCGCACACAGTTGGGCAAAGACCACCACCCAGCCCTTAGCCATGGCAATGCCCAGTTCCGGTTCATTGAACTGGTAGGGGTAGCGTGTCTGCAGGTCTTTGAGTGACAGCGCTTGTTGGGGATTCATTGGGGTTCCTTTCTGGGTGAGATCAGTGCAACAAGCCGGCAGGCGGAACGTCCTCGCCGGCGAACTCGCTGGCGTCCCGACGCACCTGTTCCGGCAGATCGGCCAGGGCCACTTGGTGGCGCCCATCCACCCTGGCCGCGGCATAGGCTCGCTTGAGCGCCTGGATCTGCTCCCGGGCGCTGAGGTGGGCGATGTAGCGCACGAGCGGCTGTGCCGGCGGCTGGAAGCCAGGCAGGTTCATCTCCTGGTGCACTTCCTGGGCGAGCACCTCGGCCATCTGGAGCGCCTGAGCCCCCGAGGGCTGCTCGATCCAGAACACGTGGAAGCGCGAGCGCAGGGAGGCCGGAATCCGATCCAGCTCGTTGGCCGTGGCGATCCAGACCACCCGGCTGGCGTTGAACTCGAAGTCCACGCTGATGTCGCGCACGCGGTGCGAGGTCACCGGCTCCAGCAGGGAATGCAAGGAAGCCAGGGGATCTCCCTCGGGCCGCTTGCTAGCCTTGTCGACCTCGTCCAGCAAGATGACCGGATTGGCGTACTCGCCCAGCACCACCAGCTCGAAGACGGAGCCGTAGGTGGTGTTGGCCCAGTTCTTGTCTGAGCCGAGCAAGGAGACGCCGGATTGGCCGTTGTCAAAAGGCAGGCGGCGCATGACCGTGCCCAAGGCCTTGGCCAGCTCCTGGGAAAAGCGGGTCTTGCCGATGCCTGGGTCACCACCCAACAGAATGGGCGGGATGAGGAAGGGCTTGCCCGTCAGTTCGGCAAAGGCGTACTGATCCCGGACCAGGTCGAGCACCGGCGAGAAGTGCGGGAAGGCCTTGCGCAGGTGCTCGAACCCTTGCAGGTCGACCACCGGCTGGGCCAGAGCGCGCAAGTGTCCCCGTGCCTTGATCTGCTTGTAGAGCAGCTCATTGCGTTTGTGGATATCCCGATCAGGCGTACGAGACTTGAGGTCCTTGATGAGCTTGAGGGGTTCCAGCACCTCATGGACAGCGATGAACTCTCCGGTCTCGGCCACCCTGGCGGAGTTGGCTGCCGCTTCTTCCAGATCCTTTGACTCCCGCTCCGGGTCGAGTTCGTTGGTGCCCAGGGCTGAGCGGGGCTTGAAAAACGCAGACGGGGACGACTCGTCGGCCGCCTTGCTCTGCCGGAGGTCTTGTTCTTCCTGGGCCTTCAGGGCTTCAGCAGCAAGCCGCTCCTCTGTCAGGGCCTGCAGCAGACGGTTAGGCAGGACGAGCGTGACGCAGCTGTAGGTGTCGTCTTCTTTGAAGGCGTAGTCGCCGTAGCCTGGAAGGGCCGTGTCATCTTTCTTGGTGTTCTGTCTCATGTTGGGCTCCTGTGACTGGTGAGTCAGGAGCCCTGGCGTCTACGCGTGAAGTGGGGTGTTTCGCGTGAGCCGGAACTCCTGGACGGAATTCGAGGTGGAGGTGGTGCAACTACCGGTCCATTTGTGATGGATGGACCGACGGGTGCTCACTGCTACGTGAATTCGCGCGTCGTAGGAGAAGCGCATGGACATGGCCAGGACGGAACGCTTGATGGAGGAGGTCAAGGCACGTGCAGACAACCGGCCGGCGAGCGGCTGGAGGGGTGTCTGGGGTGCGTGGACGAACATTTGATTGCTCCGGTGGATGAGCCAAAGATTACCGGAGTGCTTGAGAAACTGCAAAGTCGGCCAAGAAATCCCGACTAATAAATTTCCGATATCGGTTTTTGATTTTGAGGCGAATGTGTTAGGTCGCGCTGGCGCCAACGGGCACTCGTTGAAATAGAAAGTGTGACGACAATTTGCAGACATCCAGCGTTGCCGGTCAAATGACAGTTTAGGCTGATTTCGGACATGCGCGGCGGTCGACGCAGCGTCCTGCACCAGCTTAGAAGCGGCCGTTCGTCGGCGTTGTGCGAGGCGGCTGAAGCTTCCGCAGCTGCGAAAAGCATGGTCCGCGCGCGGATCCTGTGAGTCGAGTTACCCGTTCGACTTGCTTGTGCTGCTCTGCTAAAAAAATGTACTTTTTTGGAGCAATTGGCAAGTTGGCAACTGACCACAGGTCGGACCTCACCGGCGCTCTGACCCTGGCAGTTCACGATCGAGAGGGGCTGTGCAACAATTCGCGGACAATTCAGGCGCTATGCCGATCGAGATTGCCTTTCAGACAAGGGAGTTACGCGCCACCTGCGAAAGCCCAACGAGGGCAAAGCGGGAGCTTGGAGAGTCGGGCAGCAAAGCGCTACGCAGGGTGCTGGCGGATATGAACGCGGTTGACACTGTCGCCGAACTGTTTGATATGGGGCTCGGAATTGAGAATTGCACACAGGGGCATGGAATGCTAAGGTTCCAATTGAACGAAGTACTAAGCCTGTACTGCAATGCGAATCAGCAAAGCGTGCCGATGAGCGGCGAAACGATTGACTGGGCCCAAGTGACGAGGCTCAAGGTTGTCCGCATCGGGAGCGACAATTGAGCGTCCACGCTGAATTTTGCCCAGCCTGGGCTTCTCCTCCTGGCGAAACCGTTCGCGAAATCGCCCAGAGGAAGGGCCTGAAACAAGCGGTCGTTGCCAGCGCTCTTGACGTTGCGGAAATCGAGCTTCCTCGGGCGCTCGATGGGGACTGGCCCATCGACGCAGAGCGCGCCGAAAAGCTTGCGGCGCAAATCGGGGGCACTCCTCGGTTTTGGTTGGCACGTGAGGCGCAGTACCGGCAGGCCCTCAAGTCGATTCACGATGACACCCGTGCATGGGTTTCCGGCCTTCCATTCGCCGATATGGCGAAGTTCGGATGGATTGATGCCGCGAGCACTTTCGCAGACAAGCTTCGCCATGCGTTCGCCTTCTTTGGCGTGTCGAGTGTTGATGAATGGCGGGAAGCTTGGCTTTCCGAACGTGGCGGCCTAACGGCATACAGAACGTCCCCCGTTTTCACCACACAAGCGGCAGCGGCTGCAGCGTGGCTCAGACAGGGTGAATTGGCCGCGAGCCATATTCGCACCGCTCTCTGGTCCCGCACGGATTTCGAGCGCCTTTTGCCGGATTTGAGACCGCTCACTAGGATACATAGGCCTTCCGAGTTCCTGCAACAGCTTCAACAAAAGTGCGCAGCCTGCGGCGTGGCCGTTGTCATCGTTCGAGCCCCTAAAGGTTGCCCGGCAAGCGGTGCAACGCGGGTCAGGAACGGACAAGCCGTTCTCCAGCTCAGTGCGCGGTATTTGCGGGATGACAGCTTCTGGTTCACCTTCTTCCACGAGGCGGGTCATCTGGTCCTGCACGAGGATCGTCTGTTCCTAGAATGGTCAGAGAAGCGACATCTCGACGAGAAGGAAGAGCTGGAAGCCAACGACTTCGCGGGGAAGGTCCTGATTCCGCCGTCGCAGGAGGCTGCGTTGCGTGAACTCCCTCATGAATACAAGAGCATCATGCGGTTCGCACGAAATCTCTCGGTGTCGCCGGGTGTTGTGGTTGGCCAGCTTCAGCATCGAGGCCTGTTGCCTCGGGAAAAGCTCAACTTCCTGAAAAAGCGCTACACATGGGGCTGAGCTAACCGCGGAAGGGCAGGTACTTGCCGGGGCTCTTCTGCCAGTTGCACATGGCGTCTTCCATGACCTGCATGCCTACGCCGAGGTGCTGCTCCAGGGCGGCTACGCGCGCCTCAAGGTCTCGAGCGCTGGTGTTGGAGTCGATCTGTCCATCGAACAGTAGACGCGCGCCCTTCTTCGGTCCGGTGGCTTCTTTCAAATAGGTCGAGTTGGCGTCTATCGCCGCGAGCCCCACCTTGGCGAGCATGGTGAGGTAGTCGAAGCGCCCCGTTCGTCCGAAGCCCATGACGGCGTCCATCGAGTCGTAGAGCAGTGCGAACGCTTGCCGCGGGTTACCCTTGGCCTCGCTCAACGCATCAGCGATCATTTTGTCGTGCGAGCCATGCCCCTTGACCCATTCAACGTAGGTCCTCACGACGGTTCCCGTCCCGCGTGCGCCCTGCTTCAGCGACTCGTATTTTCGGTGGTTCCCGAACTTGCCTTGAAAGAGAGCGCGGTTGTCTTCAAGCCATTCGCTGTAGGCTTCAGGGGCAGCAGCGACTTGCACCCAGGTCCAGGGAGATTCCTTGTACGCACCGTACAGCTCGCGTGCCAATAACCATTCGGTGCGCAGGTTACGGCCGCAGTGCGTTGTCAAAAACACCAGCCAGAAGGCTTCTTCCCGTTGCCCGTTTGCCGCCTTGAGTATTGCGGCCCTAATGGGGTCAAACAAGTCGCTCTTTGGGTCGGCGCGCAACGGGCTAATGGGCCGAGCCCGGACCTTGTGCACATACTCGACGCGTTGAAGACTGTCGAGGAGCTGAGCCACAAAAGACTGCATGTTCTCAAAGGGGACGACACCGGTCAGCGGCATCTGCTCATGATGGAATTTCATCAGCTGTGCTTCAAGCTCCTGGGCTCGAAGCTCTTTTTCGGGGCCTTTCATTTCGAATCCTTAGTCGGAACTGTTTTTGGGTTGAAGAGCGACAACTGATCTTTCTCGGAGGCAATGTTTTCGCGCCTCTTGATGTAAAGCAAGTAGACGTCGTCGTGGATGCGTCGTCTCAGACGCTTTATTTCCAGCTGGTTGTTTTTGACGAAGCCTGCCTTGTGGATCATCAGCAAGGTGGCTAAATCTGCCCAGTAGGGATCCATGGCTTCATGGTAATTCGGTATATTGCCATGTCCGGTGCGCACTATCTTCTCGAAGGCGACGAGACTCTTTATGGCGGCCCACGGATCGCCTTGTGGCATTGGTGGCATTGGGCGATGTAGGTGCCAACCCTCGTCTAGGAACTTGGTGGCTTTGTCACGAACCTTGTCGTAGAGGTGCAAACTACCGACTGCGTGTTTGTATTCGCCTAACTCAATGCCCAACGATCGGGCGATTAACTCCTGCAACATAGTAAATGCGAACACGTCATGGGGCAGACCGAGCCAAGCGTCGTTGGAGCGCATGGACGTCAACATGTGCAGCCGATCGCCACGCACCAGGAACTGCAGCGTGCAGGTGCACGGTATGTCGAGGTGGGGTTCCAGCGTGTCGGAGCGGTCAAACAGCTGCAGAACGGCTTGCCTCGAGTCGCGCCTTTCCTTCAGCAACTGGATAACGCGAGGGACTTGGTCATTTGGAGACTCGCCGAACAGTCGCGGCCCGTAAGCGCCGTAGACGGTTTTCTTGTCGTCGGAGAATTCGTGGTAGCTCGGGATGTAGTGCTGGATGAAATCTAGCCGGTTGCTGCCGGCGAGTATCCACAGCAGTTCGCCCAGACAACTAAACAGGCGACCTCGCGATTCGGACCTACTGAGGCGGACTCGCGGGGCAGAGAGTTTCAGGAGCGTGCCACTGATTTCCCGTGCTGGACCCTTGGAGGGCTGTATGGGGGTGCCGCGCGCAAGGATTTGCTTGTATACCTTGAACAGCAGGTCATCGAGAGAATCGGCTGCGAGATACACGGCGTGCTCGATGGTTCGATGGTTCAGCTGAATAGGCAAAGCTGGGAGCAATCGAGTGCAGCCCGTCGGTCCGGCTGCGCGACACGCCGTCCAATCTGCACAGCGTCTCGAGCGGAAATGGCAACTGCGCCGTGCCGGAGAGCGCGCCGACGTTGGCCAGCAGTAACGTCATAGTGGGGGTAAAGCGCTCCGCGATGAAAGGAGCGCGCGGGCAGACCGATGCCAACCGCGAATTCGTGCAGTTCCTGAATACTATCTGCCATGAGGTGGAACCACGCGTAACCGTGCTTCTGGACCTCGGCGTCGTCAACGTACACCATTTGTTTTTCTCCCCCCCCAGGACCCGAATTTAGCATCTGGCGGAATAAGCACCAGGGCAAGTGATGCTGAATCGGCGATGACGGAGGATATCTTTGTGGGCCGCGGATTCGAGCGCGAGACCCGTTGTTCGAGCATTCTGGTTTGGCCTAGCTTAGGACAACACGGCTTCGCATATGACCGCGGGCCAGATTCGGCGCTGTCCGACTGACCGCAATGCGAGGCGGATTCAACCGGTCGATGCCTCCGTGACATCGACTATCCGCTTGAGGAGGCGGATGTTGCCAGTCCCACCGAGACTCGCTGAGGCTGCCCACTCTAAGGAAGCATATTCGTGCCACGTATCCCCATAACCGTGCCACAAACTAGCTTGTTTTGAGCGAACTGTGCGCCTTGTCCGATTTCGATGGACTGACCTAAACGAGGCTATCTCGTTGAATTGATTGGGGAATTCCGGTGGCGAGCCAGCCGTGTGATGGCTGGGCTGCCAGGAAAAATAGGGGAAGCATAAACGGGCCGCGCAAAAAAGAAGCATAAGCGTGCCAAAGCGGCACGGTTACGGTTCCAGCGACACATACGGCCGAGCCGGAAACCACGGCACCACAGGTGGGGGAGGCCATCGAAGGCGCATCTGTGTCACGCACGGCGAACGCCGCAACCATATCAAGGGCAGCTGTGCCGCCGGCGAATTCGTCGGCACTGCGGAGGCGGCCAAATACTCGCTCTCGGCAGCAACCCCAAGGTGCCCGATACAGCGAAGAGTGGCCGGGGAATGACACTGCAGTGTAAGCTGCAGCAGCCACCTGGTAGAAATCAATCAGGTGGCTGCTGGGAGACTCAGGGAGTCATTTGCTTAGTCACTTACATCACACGCTTGACGTCCGTGAATTGGCCGTTGACCTTCAGCTTGATGGTGACCTCGCTGGACGTACGATTCCTCCAGAACCACCCATGGGATCCATTGAACGCTGCTTCCAGCGTGCCGCTGTCACTATCTACCGAGCGCCCTTTTTTGTAAGAGGTCGATCGCCCAAAGGTATCGCCGTGCATGTCGTAATTGACGAGGCCAGGAGATACCGTCCAGGCATATGCAACCTTGGCTCCCTTGGTCATCGTGAGCTTGAGTTCCGTGCCCTGGTTCGGTCGCAATGCGATGACTCGCTCCTCGGCGTTCCCCGAGATGATGGGTTCAGGCGCAGCCCTGACAGGCGATGCCGATGGAGCGGCCTTCGAAACAGCCACTGGTTCCGGTGCAACTGCCTTGCTTGCTGCTTGAACGTCTTTCAACGCATCTGCTTGGGCTTCCGCTGCGAGCTGCATCTTGATTGCACCCATTTTAGTCAGTCCCAGCACATTGCCGAAACCGGTCGGGTCATAGCCGTACTCAGCGGGCAGTACCACCGAAAACAGGATCACGACTGCGGCGACTGCAGCCAGGATGGTTGAGTTGACGAGCTGGGCAGACGAGGGGATCTCACTGCGGTTGGGGGTTTGGGCGTTAAACATGGTGTATCAATTCAGAAAAAGGCCGGCGGATTGATAGCCGAAGAGGAGGAAGCCAGCGGCCATCAGGACGACGTTCGCTGAGTAGGCATGACGGAGGAAGGAGCGGCGCCTGCGCCAGTACCCCATCACAATCAGGATGAGGGCTAGCGCCAGGAGTTGCCCGATTTCCACGCCCACGTTGAAAGCCAGTAGATTCGTAACTAGGCCATCCTGAGAGATGTTGTATTCCAGAATCTTTGTGGCTAGACCGAAGCCGTGGAAGAGTCCGAAGATGAGGGTTGCAGCTTTCGTGCTGGGCTGGAACCTGAACCATCGCTGGAATGCCCCCATGTTGTCGAGCGCTTTGTAGACCACCGATAGACCGATGATCGCGTCGATCAAGTAGCTGTTGGCTGCCATGCTGAAATAGACGCCGATCAGCATCGTGGTGGAGTGTCCCAATGCAAACAGGCTGACGTAGAGACCAACGTCCTTGAGCCGGTAGAGGAAGAAGATGACTCCGAATAGGAACAATAGGTGGTCATACCCCGTGATCATGTGCTTGGCACCAAGATAAACGAACGCGGGTATGTTCGAACCGCTAATCTCCTGGATGTAGCCTTTGTCACCTTCGGCCACGCCATGCGCCCAGGCTAAGGAACCCAAAAGACTCAGGAAGAGAAACGGGACAAGCCTGCGAGCTCGTTGCCATGCAGGATGGTGAAGGGAATGGCCGAGCACCCTTCCTAAGAAAGAAAGCATTTAAATCTCCTAGATGAATACATTGGTACGCCCCAAAGTGGGACGCATCAGTTCGGACTAGGAGAGGTGCTTGGGAGGCCGTTCGAGAACGCCGATGCCATTGCTGCGTAGGGCCGACGAAACGTTGTCCACCCAGGTGCCTGGCAAAGCAGGGGGAGTCGTCAGCGCTACCGAGATGATCGGCGCTGGGGTGTCATGCCGGTGATCAGCAGGATCATGCCCGTGGACGTGCTGTGCCGTTTCCTCGACAGCGCTGCTGTCGTGATGCACATGGTCGATCGCCGCCGAGCCTTGGTCAAGCGGACCATGTCGAAGCATCAACGCTTCTTGCTGACTGATCGGATCGTGTGAACGCGAGACCAAGCTGAGCGTGGTCAGCAGCTGCAGCACGATAGCGAGCAGCGTGACGGTCCAGAACTTGAAACGCGGGGAGAAATACATGGACATGGGCAGCGCTGGAGTAAGCGTGCGGGCAAGATGCCGGGATGATATCAGCACGGTGATGCCTCGATAGGTTGCGTGACAGAAACCGCCGTCCAAATCGGGCATACTGGATTGCACATCTGGCCAAACCGAGATGCCCAGGATGCCCCAAGGGCTACCAGCCCAAAGTGGACGATTGTCGCGCGCTATTCGGCTTGTCAACAATCCGAGCTTCGGTCAAACTAAAAAAATATGTTCTGAACGAGGGGGGCGAGCTTCGGGCCACGTATACAGGGTAATAAGGAGTAGCCATGACAGACGATGTAGACAAATGGCTGGCGAATGCTAAAGCCGTGACGGCTACTGGTGCGCAGCACGCTGATGTGAGAAGCATCCACCGCAAGCTTGATGCGGATGGGTTGGGCTCTGTCCTGGCTCTGAGCCGACGGGATATGCGCCTGATTGTGGCCTGTGCGGTGATTTCCGCGGTCGTGACGATCTGGGCCTCAACGCAATTTGCAGGCAAGACCCCCCGCCCGGCCAGCGCCACCTGGATTGCCAATCCATCTCCTATCTCCCCTTTCGGCCTTCTGGTGGGTGGCTGATGCGTAACAGATCCAGAAAGCTGATCCTGGCGGCGCTTGCAGGCGTGTGCGTCGGTCTCCTGGTGTTTGCCGGTATCGTCGTCGGCCGTAACACCATTCCCGAGCACGAGACCGACCTGCATGAAATGCTGCACAAAGCTGTGCCGCTGGACGACAACGAAAAGGCCGTGCTAGAAGCCAAGGAACGGGCCTTCATGGCACGGCGTGGGGAGATTGAAGCGCACCTGAGAGTCGCCAATGCGGAGCTGGCTGATGCAATCGCGAAAACCCCACAGTGGTCGCCGGGAGTGGAGAGCGCCATGCGGCAGGTCGAGGCCGCCGCCGCCCGCCTGCAGCGCGAAACGCTGATCCACGTTTTTGAAATGCGCGCCGGCCTCAGGCCCGAGCATCGATCCGCCTATGACGAAGTTTTGCTCGAATCATTGCGGCGTGGAGCACCGTGATTGATGAATCGGACGCGGTCCTGGTCATCCAGGCTCGCCGGGGGGAGCGCGCGGCTTTTGACGCGCTGGTCCGCCGACACTGGGCATCGGTAAGGCAGGCTGCTCGAAGCTTCGGAATTCCTGAAACCGACGTGGACGATATCGTCCAAGATTCCTTTATCGCTGCCTGGAAGGCGCTGGACGACTACGACCCTACCCGTCCATTTCGAGGCTGGCTGTTTGGTATAGCACTCAACAAGATGCGCGACCTCCTGCGCTTTCGCAAGGTCCGGCAGTTTCTGTTCGGCGCCTCGGACATCTCCGATGATGAGGCAGCCGGTGTACCGTTTGACGGCCCCGGCCCCGACAAACTCGCCGCGGACCGCCAGGAGCTCAAACGCGTCACCCAAACCCTGGACCGGCTCGATCGGCCCCTGCGCGATGTGCTCGTTCTGACCGGCCTGGTCGGGATGTCTCAGTCCGAAGCGGCCGAAGCCCTGGGGGTGTCACTCAAAACGGTGGAAGGGCGCGTTATCCGTGCCCGCAAGCGCTTGAAGGCAATTCTTCAGCAAGGGCACGCCATCCAAAAATAATAACCATTGTTGAGGGGTGGATTGATTCTGCCACGTAGTTGGTAGTGAGGGTGCTCTTTGCGCCCCCTATCAAGTCAGGAGTCAGCCATCGTTTCCGAAAAATTCCTCCCCAGAGGGCGGCTAGGCCTTCTTGCGCTTCTATGCGTCCCTGCCCTGGGCATTGCACAAGAGGCACCACCCTTCCCGATACTGCTGCAACAGGCCATCACCACTGCTCCGATCCAACTGGAGCAAAGCGCGAATATCGCAGCACTGCGTTCGGACGCGGCCCAGGCGCGTGCTTGGATGAACCCGCGCATCGACGCCATCGCCGAGAACCTCTCCGCGCCGTCGCCGGACGGAACCAGCCAACGCCAGAACACGTACTCAGTCAGCCAGCCCTTGGAGCTGTTCGGCAAGCGTCAGGCGCGTCTCGATATGGCCGACCGCAATCTGGACCTAGCCACGATGCGTGGCCGCCAGGTTCGGGTGGTCTTCGCGGCCGAGCTGGCCGAAGCCTATGCCATCGCGGAAGCCGGGCTGTTGCGCAGCGTGCTGGCCTCGGAAGAACTGCAGCGCGCCAATGATGACCTGCGCGCCACGGTCGCACTGGTGAATGCCGGCAGGGAAGCCAATTTGCGTGCGGCACAGGCTCGTGCGAGTGTCGCCTCTGCCCTGGCCGCCGAACGCGCAGCCAGGGCAGACGCAGCGCAGGCCTTGGAGGCGCTGACCGCACTGTCTGGATCGCAAATCACTTTCACAGGCCTGGGAGGTACTCTGCTCGACGCACCGAGGACACCTTCGCAGAGTAACGCCACGGATGAGAGTCCGGCAGTGCTGGCCGCCCGGGCCGAGCGTGACGCGTTGCGCGCCCAAGTGGAGGTGGAGCGCAAGCGCACGCTGCCCGAGGTCAGCGTGATGGCTGGCACTCGCCGCTACGGCTTCTCCGATGCCACCGGCTACCAACTCGGCCTGAGTTTCAGTGTCCCGCTGTTCGACCGCAACACCCATGGGATCGATGCGTCCGAGCAAAGAGTCACCGCGGCCGAAGCCCGCCTGGATAACGCAAGGCTGCTGGCGCAGGCCCAGCGTCGCAGCGCGATCGTACAGGTCGAGGCTGCCGATCTCCGGCTGGCAGCCGCAAACGAAGGCCTGAATGCCGCCATGGAGGCCTATCGCCTGGGTCGTATCGGTTACGAGGCGGGTCGCACTTCGCTCGTCGAGCTCCTCGCGACCCGCCGCTCCCTGTCTGACGCCAATCTCGTGACGATTGAAGCCCGACTCGCGCGTGTCCGCGCTATTGCCCTGCTCGCACAGTCGGAGGGCCGACTTGCTTTCTCTGGAGAACAAACAAAATGAACGAACTTCGCAAGTCTCCGGCCTGGTTGCCGATCGCCGGAACAGCCGTGTTTGCCGCAGTCATCGGTTTCGGTGCGGCCAAGCTGTTGGCTCCCAAAGCTCCCCCTGCCGCGCAAGCAGAACAAGGGGAATCGAATCCCGCCGAGGCAACTGCCGGGGACCAGATCGTAAAGATCCCGGCCCAGTACTTGGCTGCTGCCCAGATTTCGGTGGAAGCGCTGCGCTCGGGCAGAGTGGCCTCAGAAGTGCTTGCCCCTGCAACGGTGGTAGCACCTCCCGGTAGCGAGGCCGTTATCGTGGCTCGAGCCGCCGGCATTCTGACAAAGATCGAAAAGCGGATTGGCGATACCGTGCGCGCGGGCGAGGTGCTGGCTGTCGTCGAGAGCATGCAGGCCGCCGCCATGGTGTCCGATATGCAGGTGGCGGAAACCCGTGCCGACGCTGCACGGCGCACCTTCGAGCGCGAGAAGAAGCTTTTCGAGGAAGGCATCACACCGCGGCAGGACATGGAAGCAGCCGAAGCCACACTGAATGTGACCAATGCTGAAGCTCGGCGTGCGATCAGTGTGGCGCGGGCAGCGCGCGTGACTGACGGTGGTCAAGCCATCACCGTCGTCAGCCCGATCACGGGACGGATCACTGCCCAGCGCAGTGTGCTGGGCACGAGTGTGACGCCTGATGCCGAGCTGTTCCGTGTGGTCGATACGAATTCCGTGCAGGTGGAAGCCTCCGTTACCGCCGCCGATACCCGCCGCATCGCAACCGGCGATCAGGCCACCATCATTTTCCGCTCCAGTGTCACTATCAACGCCCGTGTACGTTCCGTGACGCCCACGGTAACCGGTGATGCCCGCGCTGCGACCGTCTTGCTCGTGCCGGAAGGCCGCAGCAAGGAGCTTGTCATTGGTGAAGGCGTGCAGGTACGCCTGCATACGAGCGCGCAGGGCAGTGATGGCTTCATGGTTCCGGAAGATGCTATCCAGCGCATCGCCGGCCGCGACGCCATATTCGTACAGACCGCCGAGGGCTTCACGATCGTTCCCGTGTTGGTTGGTGTACGGAGCAATGGTGTTGCACAGATCATCTCCGGCGTCAAGGGTGACGAGCTGGTCGCCACGCGCAACGCTTTCTTGCTAAAGGCCGAGATGATCAAGCTCGGGGGAGACAAGGAATGATCGGCGATCTGATTCGATTTTCCGTCCGACAGCGTTGGTTGATCCTGTTCCTCACGCTGGTGGTCGCCAGTTTTGGTGCCTGGCACCTGTATCTGTTGCCTATCGACGTTACCCCGGACATCACGAACAAGCAGGTGCAGATCAACACCGTGTCTGCCACCCTGTCACCGGTCGAGATCGAGAAGCGGGTCACCTACCCCATTGAAACAGCCATGGCAGGCCTCAATGGCGTAGAGAACATTCGCTCCTTGTCCCGCAACGGTTTCAGCCAGGTCACCGTCATTTTTAAGGACAGCGCGGATCTCTACTTCATGCGCCAGCAGGTGAGCGAGCGCCTGGCTCAGGCGATGTCCGGCCTGCCTGAAGGCACTCAGCCGCGCCTGGGGCCGGTCTCGACGGGTCTGGGCGAGGTCGTCCACTACAGCGTCGAATTCAAGTACCCGGAGGGCAAAGGCGCCAAGATCGAGGACGGGAAACCCGGGTGGCAAAGCGACGGGAGTTTCCTGACCGAAGAAGGTGATCGTCTGAAAGACCAGATATCGAAGGCCGCCTACCTGCGCACGGTCCAGGACTGGATCATCCGTCCGCAGCTGCGCATCACCCCGGGGCTTGCCGATGTCGATTCGCTTGGTGGCTATGTCAAGGAGTATGTGATCGAGCCTGATGCGGCCAAACTGGCCGCACTGGGGATTTCTTATGCCGAACTTGGCACCGCGCTCGAGGACGCAAACGTCTCGGTCGGTGCCAACTTCATCCGCCGCTCGGGCGAGTCCTACCTGGTGCGTGCGGACGCTCGTATCCGTACGGTCGACGAGATCGCGAATGCGGTCGTCACGCAGCGCAAGGGCGTGTCGATCACGGTTTCCCAGGTCGCAAAAGTGACCATTGGCGGCGAGCTTCGCTCCGGTGCTGCCAGCCGCGATGGATATGAAACGGTCGTCGGAAGCGCCCTGATGCTCGTGGGTGCTAACAGCCGCACGGTCGCCAGCGCCGTGGTTGAACGACTGGAGGAGATCAAGAAGACGCTGCCGGCCGGCGTTGCGATCGTTCCGACGCTGGATCGCTCCCAGCTCGTCGTTGCCACCATCAAGACCGTCGCCAAGAATCTTTCCGAAGGCGCCATCTTGGTAGTCATCATCCTGTTCGCGATGCTCGGGAACTGGCGTGCCGCATTGATTGCAGCCCTGGTCATTCCCCTGTCGCTGCTGATCAGCGCCATCGGGATGAATGGCCTGAAGATATCCGGGAACTTGATGAGCCTGGGGGCGTTGGACTTCGGCCTCATCATCGACGGTGCGGTCATCATCGTGGAGAACGCGGTGCGACGACTGGCGGAACGGCAGCATCTTCTGCAGCGAGGCCTAACGCTTGGTGAGCGGCTGGAAGAGGTCACGGCCTCCTCCAAGGAAATGCTGGGTCCGACCGTCTTTGGGCAGATCGTAATTTTTCTCGTCTTCCTGCCGAGCCTGGCATTCCAGGGGGTCGAAGGCAAGATGTTCTCGCCGATGGCCATCACGCTCATGCTGGCTCTGGCCGCTGCGTTCGTCCTGTCCCTGACGTTTGTGCCGGCCATGATCGCCGTGCTGCTACGCAATCGCTTCGACGAGAAGGAAGTGCGCGTCATCGCTTTGACCAAGCAGCGCTACCTGCCGTGGCTGCACAAGGCGGTGGAGCAACCTCAACCGTTCATCGCTGCGGCGCTGGGCGTTCTGGTGGTGGCCGGCGTGACCTTCTCGTTCGTCGGCAAGGAGTTTATGCCCACCCTCGATGAGCAGAACCTGAACCTGTCCTCGGTCCGGATCCCGTCGACCTCGATTGACCAGTCGCACGCCCTGGACCTCCAAATCGAGCGAGCTGTCCTCACGTTGCCCGAAGTCAAGACTGTCTACTCGAAGGCCGGTACCGCCAGTCTGGCGGCCGATCCGATGCCGCCCAATGCCTCGGACAACTACATCATCCTGAAGCCGAAGGATGAGTGGCCCGAGGGCATCACCACCAAAGAGCAGGTCATCGAGCGCATTCGTGAGAAGACTGCGCCCGTGGTCGGCAACAACTACGATGTGACACAGCCGATCGAGATGCGATTCAACGAACTCATCGGCGGGGTCCGCAGCGACGTGGCAGTCAAGATCTACGGCGAAAACCTGGAGCAGTTGGTCGAAAGCGCCCAGAAGGTCGCGAACGTGCTGCGCAAGGTGCCTGGCGCCGCGGACGTGCGTTTTGCCCAGACAGCAGGCTTCCCGACTTTCGACATCGTGCTGGACCGCGCCGCCATTGCCCGCTACGGCCTGACAGTGCGCGAAGTAGCCGACACGATCTCCATGGCGCTCGCCGGTCGTCAGTCCGGACAGGTGTTCGAAGGGGATCGCCGTTTCGATGTAGTCGTGCGATTGCCGAACGAACAGCGCAACAACCTGGACCTGCTCGGTGCTCTGCCGGTGATGCTGCCGACTCAGGATGGGAAACCCCGTCTGTCGGTCCCGCTGCGCCAACTGGTGGAGTTCCGGTTCACGGAGGGCCTCTTCGAAGTCAGCCGCGACAACGGCAAGCGCCGGATCTATGTGGAAGCCAACGTGCAAGGTCGCGATCTTGGCGGCTTTGTGGCGGACGCTGCAGCCCTCATCGAGCAAGAGGTCAAGCTGCCTTCGGGCTCGTGGATTGAATGGGGCGGCCAGTTCCAGAACTTGCAGGCAGCAGCTGCACGTCTTTCTATCATCATCCCCGCCTGCTTCGTGCTCATCACAGCGGTCCTCTTCATTGCCATCGGCAATGCGGCCCTGACCCTGACTGTCCTCTCGGCGATTCCGCTGGCTCTGGCGGGTGGTGTTTTCGCTCTTGCCCTACGCGGCATACCGTTCTCCATCTCGGCGGTTGTCGGCTTCATTGCGGTCTCGGGCGTCGCCGTGCTGAACGGCCTCGTGCTGATCTCCGCGATCCGAAAACGCCTCGAGTCCGGTGCCTTGATAAATCAAGCCATCGTTGAAGGCGCCATGGAGCGTGTCCGCCCGGTTCTGATGACTGCGCTCGTCGCATCGCTGGGATTTGTGCCCATGGCCATCGGCTCCGGCACAGGTGCCGAGGTGCAAAGACCGTTGGCAACGGTAGTGATCGGCGGCTTGGTCACGGCAACCATACTCACGCTCTTCGTTCTGCCGGCACTGTGCGGAATCGTCCTGCGCATAGCGAGAAGAAGAAGCTGACCTTACCTAGCGTGACGACGGTCTGAATGAGACGCTGCATCAAAGGGTTACTTCATGCTTGATGTCTTGTCTAACAGAACCTACCGGCACTTGTTCCTTGCCCAGGTGATCGCCTTGCTCGGAACCGGTCTGGCCTCCGTGGCGCTCGCGCTGCTCGCCTTCGAGATCGCCGGGCCGCAAGCCGGTGCCGTGCTGGGTACAGCACTGGCGATCAAGATGGTGGCCTATGTGGGCGTGGCACCTGTGGTCGGCGCGTTTGCGAACCTGTTGCCGCGGCGCGCCTTCCTGGTTACCATGGATCTGATCAGGGCGGCCGTCGCCATCAGCCTGCCGTTTGTGACGCAGGTCTGGCAGATCTACGTACTGATCTTCATTCTTCAGTCCTGCTCGGCGGCCTTCACGCCCACGTTCCAGGCGACGATTCCGGACGTCCTCCCCGAGGAAAAGGACTATACGCGCGCCTTGGCGCTGTCCCGTGTCGCTTACGACACGGAAAGCCTCGTCAGCCCGGTCCTTGCGGCAGCGTTGCTGACCGCCATTAGCTTCCATTGGCTGTTCGGATTTACCGTGGTGGGTTTCCTGGTGTCTGCCCTGTTGGTCCTGTCCGTGAGGTTGCCCAGGCCTGCGGCACTCCAGCGCACAGGCGGCATTCTGGACAAGACCTTCCGGGGCGTCTCGATCTACCTGCGCACGCCGCGTCTGCGAGGACTGCTGGCACTCAATCTTGCCGCGGCAGCTGCCAGTTCTATGGTCATCGTCAACACGGTGGTCTATGTGCAAGCCAAGCTGGGCCGTCCCAGCGGGGATGTTGCAATAGCGCTGGCCTGCTTCGGTTTCGGGTCCATGGCCATCGCACTGCTGCTCCCCAGGCTTCTGGACCGCATGCCAGACCGCCGTCCGATGCTCGCTGGAGCGGTGATCATGACAGCGGGTCTTTTCTTTGGTGTGGGAATCAGTCAGGTCGCCTCCGGTTTGGAGTGGCCGCTCTTCCTTGGGCTCTTAATGATCCTCGGAGTCGGCTATTCGATGTTGCAGACTCCAAGTGGACGACTGCTACGCCGGTCCGCTTCGGCTGAAGACCGCCCCGCTGTCTTTGCGGCCCAGTTCTCGCTCACGCATGCCTGCTGGCTCCTGACGTATCCGATTGCTGGAGGCGTAGGAGTTATGGCTGGCATGCCAGCGACCTTTGCCGTACTGGCGTGCATCGCCTTAGTCGGCACCCTGCTCGCCCGAAAAGCCTGGCCGGAGGAAGAACTTTCCAGCCCGGCCTGACCCTTTCCTTCTGGTTGATTTTCTATGAAAACCTCTCTCTTATCGGTACTGGCAACGCGGAGGCTGGCAGGATGAATATCACCTTTGTGGTTCGCCGTTTTGGCCTCGTAGGCGGCATGGAGCGCTATGTTTGGGAAACAGTACTTGCTTTACGTGATAGAGGCCACCGGGTCACTGTTTTGTGTGAGCGCTGCCACGAGCCCTTGCCTTTTGGCATAGCGGTTGTCGAACTGGGGGAGTGTCTTGCTCGCCCGCGTTGGCTGGCCCTTTTACGCTTCAGCCGACGTGTTCGCGTGTGGCTTGACCGGCATCCAGACGCGACCCGTATCGTTCACAGTCACGAGCGCCTGGATAGCCATCACCTCACGACCTGGCATGGGCAGCCCTTTGCCACGATTTTTGAGCGACCCTGGTGGCGCTGGCTGGCCCTGCGCGTGCGCATGCAGCTCTACCTGGAGAAGCGCGAGCTATCCGTGCCCAAGCGCGTCGTACCAGTCTCGCGCCTCATTGAACGGCAGGTTACCCATTACTACCCGTGGGTGGCACCCAAGATGACTAGGCCGGTCCTGCCAGCGGTCAAGCCTGGAGCGTAGAGGATCCATCGACATGTGCCGGCGGATGGCGGCGTGGTTGGCTTTGTCGGCAAGGAGTGGAACCGCAAAGGCCTTCCTCTTGCCGTAGAAGCGATGGCCCTGTTGCGGCATAAGCGCCCGTTTTTGGAGTTTCGTGTGATCGGAGCTGATCCAGCCGCTGTGCAGCACCTGTTTGCCGACTGGACCACGGGCTACAGCTTGACCCCCTGGTCAGGTGAGGTCCCCTATCCCGAACTAGATATTCTGCTGCATCCTGCGCGGGCCGAACCTTTAGGCATGGTGATCACCGAGGCGATGTCGGCTAGGCTGCCAGTGGTGGTGTCGGATGTTTGCGGAGCGGCTGAGGAGGTGTCCACTGAGGCCGGGAGCGTCCTGTCGCTCGATAAGTCGGTGCAGGATTGGGCTGATGCCGTTGATCGTCTACTGGAGCGCCGCACACCTGCGCCATCCTATGTGCGAGGCTGGGAGCAGGTTGCGGGTGAGTATGAAGACATCTACGCCGATCTGCAGGGAGAGCGTTCATAAAGCTTCGATTATCGCCACGAATACTTGACTGTGCGAAGTATTCAGAGGCATCACTGATGCCAGTTCGAGCCAGTGACTGGCTCGGGTTGGTTCCCTGACGAAGGGGGCAATCGGAGAGGATGCTCTCTTTTTCAGAGGCTCTGAGTGTTTCGTGCGCACAGATCGGCGAGCGCATCAACGACGGGCGTTGAGGTTTCCGGAGAGTCTTCTCAAAGTCGCGGGAATGCGGAGGTTGACCATGTCGCTATTGCGCGCGTCACATCTCCTTCTTGTCACCTCAGTTTCTGAATCAAGCGAACGTACACCAGCTCACTCAAGAGTTCCACCAGTGTCTGCGTGACGATAACGGTCGGCAGAATGGGTATGGCTCCTGGCACGGAGAGCGCAAGTGGCAGGACGACCAGTGAGTTGCGGGTGCCGGTACTGAAGGCAACGGCGCATCCGGCTGCGGCATCCAGCCCAAACATGCGCCCCACCAACCAGCCAAGCAGGGGTGCCAGGACAGCAAACGCTAAGTAGATCGGCACCACGCGCAAAGCGGAGCCAGCTGCGGGGCCGGCACCATCGCTGCAACGACGACGAAGAGCACCACCGCTGTTGCTGGTACTGGAAGCAGCCCCAACAAGGCAGAGGCGCGGACTCCGCTTTCACTCCTGTCAGCCCACAGCTGGGTCAAGGCCGCCAGCACCAGTGGCACCGCGATCAGCCACAGGAATGCGTGAATGAAAGGCCCCGCCTTGACCAAGCGGGCCGCATCTTCGCCGAGGAACAGACCCAGGTATCCAGGCAACAGAATCATCTGTGTGATGAGCAAGGCAGGCGTCGCCGCCAGCAGCAGGCGCGCGTCAGCGCGGCCGAGGTGGGCGAACGTGACCACATAGTCAATGCATGGCGTGAGCAGGACCAGCAGCACACCCAGCCTTAGCATGGGATCCACCGGCAGGAACTGAATCAGACCAGCGACCAGCAGCGGAATGATAACGAAGTTGGCTACCAGCAGCGCAGAAAGAAACCGAACCTGACCAAACGCGCGCCTGAGTTCCGCGACTGGGACCTGCAGGAACGTGACGTACAACATCAGCGCAAGGGCTGGATTGATGGCTCCTTCAAGCACCGCGGTGCCTGAGATGGTCAAGGCCACAACAGTCGCGATCACAACCGCCACGAAATAAATCGAAACCTGATGCCGTTCAAGCGCATCTCTTATGTTTTGCATATTCTGTGGTTCTCGGATCGGGCCATGCAATGGCGCCGCTGCCCAGTGGGCGGCCTGCGCAGCAGGCCATAGTATCTTAGTGCCCCGCTGAAAGCTTGTTTGAGACCCCAAGACGATGGAAGCCCTCATCCTGAGGTGGCAAGACTAACCCGCCGGTTTGAGCAGATTCTTCACGGCATTCCCCCAACCGGAGCCTTGGAGCTCGCGAGCTGTTACCCATGAAGATGGGATCGCCAGCCGCTTACTCCTTATCGACTGTTTTTCGGGCAACAGCTCCCGCTTTTGCAGAAAGTTTGGCGATCTTGCGGTGCTTCGGTCGTCAACGGGAGCCCAGTATGGCGGGCAGGGCGGCATTCGGCGCACCCGTACGCATCTGTACTACACCATTCACATCACGCCAGACCATTGCGGGAGTGGCCTGCAGGCCAAGAGACGCCATGAGGTTCTCATTCGCATCAAGCTTGGCGCGAATATCGGAAGGGATCTTCTCTAGCGGTTTGAGGCCGGCATCACCCAGGGGCCGGACACGGCCGGATGCAATGGTCTTGCTGTTCTGGGACATGTGCCCTCGTTCGTAGGCGTCCAGAGCGGTGGCTGGGTTTTTGTCCGCCAGCAGGGCCGCCGCTTTCCCGCCGCTGGTCGGCGTGAGAATGCCCACCATCACGTGGCGCAGCAGCACCTTGCCACTGTCTACCCAAGGCCGCGCATCCGCCCAGAATTTGTTGCAGTACGGGCAATTGGGGTCCGTGAAGACGTAGACGGTGCGCGGCGCTCCTTTCTTGCCGTCCTCGATGTAGTGGCTGGACTCCAACCGGTTCCAGATACCGGCGGTCATGGGCTCCCGAACTGCCTTCTCAAGCGCAACTTCGGCCACTTCGTTACCTTCAGCATCCAGCAGGGTTCCAGCGATGACGTGCTTTCCGTCCGGCGTGACAAAGAGCGAGACTCTGCGTTGCCCGATGAACCCGGCCCAGGCCGTGAGGCCGCCAGGTGCAGGAAATGTCCCGACGATGGTGACGCCCTGCTGCTCCAGTGCCTGGAGCGCGGCAGGCCGATTGGGGGCGGCAACCACGACGATTGGGGTGAGGACGGCGACAGCGCTGAGGGCGGCAAGTGGCAGGCGTGAGAGCTTCAGTTTCATAGGCGGGGTGTGGTGGACGGGTAAAGGGTGGCGAGACGCTCAGCTAGCGAGGCTTCGGACAGTTCTCCAAGGCGAGTATCGACAAGGCGGCCACGAGCATCGAAGAAAAGAGTCGTCGGCAAGGCCCGGTGGCCCAGTAGAGAGCCGGCTTCGCTGCGCGTGTCTAGCAGAACGTTGCGTAAATTTAGTTTGCTGGCGTCGAGGTATTCCAAAACCCTTTGCGGCGACTCACCCTGGTTCAGGAAGATGAAGTGGAACTCAGGATGAGCGGCCTGAGCTTGTTGCAGCATCGGCATTTCGCGTTGGCATGGTGGGCACCAAGTGGCCCACAGGTTGACGACCGTGGGCTTGCCTTCGAAAGAAGAAAGTGCCACTGTTGAACCATGGACTGAAACTAGCGACAGGCTTGGCATACGCACTTCGCTGGGCGAGCCAGCGCCAAGAACCAGTGCGCCTGCGAACCAGACGGCCGCGCCCGTGCCAAGCGCTATGATCAAAGGTTTGCGTATAGCCGCACGGCGACTCAGTTGCTCGCCAGCGTAGGCCATGGCTGCGCCCAGCCCTACCAAGGCATTCCAACCGCCATCACGGATGTTCAGGATGTCGAGCGGCGACTTCATGTAGACATCGTAGAACTGCAGCACGAAGGCAGCACGTGCCGCTACGAGGGCGATAACAAGCATACGCAACAACTGACGCTCGATGTCAACGGCGCTTTCGCGGCCAGCGCGGCGGCCAGCGAAGGTTGCCAGCATGTAGGATGCGATCGCCAGCAGCAGCGGGACGGACAGGACCAGCGGTCCGAGGGTAACGTTCTGGGTCATGAGCTGCCACCTTTCGCCGCGATGTGCTGCAGCAGTGTTTCCGGGGCGAACTCGCCGACCAGCCGCTGCTCGCGCTGTTCCTGCCCGCGTTGGTCGAACAGCAGTAACGTGGGCGGCCCCATCACTTGGTAATTCCGCATGTAGGCGCGTTGGGCGGCGTCGCTGCGCGTGACATCGGCACGCAGCAGCACGAAGCTCTCAAGCGCTTTATCGACTCTCGGATCGCCAAAGACCTCGTGTTCGATGGTCTTGCAGGAGGTGCACCAGTCGGCGGAGAATTCCACGAGTGCTGGCCGCCCCCCTGCTGCAGCTGCGTCCAGCCGCGCCTGGAGAAGTGCGGGGTCCTGAATAATCTCGAACTTGCTCGCCATTGCTGATGTAGAAGCCGAAGCAGAGGCTTTCAACAGCGAGTCCAGCGGTCGGACTGGATCGCTCGCCCCAGCGGCCGCTCCGAGCACCATGGCTGCGCCCCAGAGCCCTGCGACGGCCGCAACACTGCGCGCTAGGAGAGGTCTTGCCACCAAAACATCCGTCGCCGCGCCGGCGGTCGCTGCCCACAGCGAGAGGGCCACTGCGATGAGTAGAGCCCCCCATAGCAGCACCGTCAAGGAGGACGGTAGTACGCGATCCGCCATCCAGACAGCTACGGCAAGCAGCAAGAACCCGAAAGCCGCTTTTATTCGGTTCATCCAGCTTCCTGGCCGTGGTAGCCAGCGGGCACCCATCGTGCTGATCACCACCAACGGCACGCCCATGCCAAGACCCAACACAAACAACAGCATTACCCCTTCCGCAGTGCGGCCGCCCTGAGCAATGTACAGCAAGGTGCCAGCGAGGGGCGCAGTCATGCACGGGCCCACCAAGACGGCGGAAAGCACGCCCATAGTGGCGGCACCGGCCAGGCTGCCGCCCCGCGCTGAAGACCGTGCCAGTCGGTTGCGCAGAAAGGCAGGCAACTGCAGCTCGTAGAAGCCGAACATCGAGAGAGCCAGTACCACAAACACGACGGAAAAGGACAGCACGGTCCACGGACTCTGGAGCATCGCTTGCAGGCTTGCGCCCGCCAGCGCGGCGAGCATACCGAGCCCAGCGTAGACCGCCGCCATCGGGACCACAAACGCCAGCGACAGAAACAGCCCGCGCTGAGGCGTAGCTCCGCTGCCGATCACGATACTGGAGAGAATTGGAACCATTGGCAGCACGCAAGGTGTAAACGCAAGGGCGATGCCTAATACAAAAAAGAGCGGCACAGTCCACAGCAGCGAACGTTCATTGAGTATGCGATTGAATTGGGTATCGCTGCCCAGCCCTGCGGTAACTGCGGGCGCCGCCGTCTTTGGGGCCAGGGCAGCAGTTGCGGCGCTTACCGGCGAAGCGCTGGCGAGGGCAATTGCGCGCTTCTCCGGCGGATAGCACAGCCCGTCTTCCGCGCATCCTTGCCAGGTGACATCCAGCCTCTTGGCTGCGCCGGCATCGACCTGGACGCCGACTTCTGTGCGGTACACTTCAACCGCGCCAAAATTGGGGTCTTCCTTGGACTCCCCAGCTGGACGCGTCACAGTACCGACGCCCTGGCCGTTGACGCCGATGCGGTCGCGGTACAGGTAGTATCCTGGCGCAATCTTCCATTGAAGGTTGATCGCCTTATCCTCCCCCGTCTCCTGTACGCTCAACTGGAAAGCCTGTTCTGGCTCCAGGAAACGAGGTTCTCCCAGGGTCGGGAGGTGCACCAGCAGCCCGGCGAGAAAAATGGGCCAGATCGGGAACTGTTTCAGCCTTAGGGCTTCAAATAGTCTTTTCATGCGCCTTTGCCTTTCGTGTCGCGCCATTGTGGAGTGCTGCGATTAAGGCGGCATTACGGCTCCTACCATGCACCTCCTCCTAATTGAAGACGACGCGCTTGTCGCACATGGCGTGCTTGCCGGACTTCGCCTACATGGGTTCACCACATACCATGCGGATAGCGCCCAAGCAGCCGAAGCCGCTTTCGCCGCAGGCGAATTCGACCTTGTCATACTGGACCTTGGGTTGCCGGATGCCGACGGAATGGACTTGCTGGCACGGTGCCGCTCGCGTGGACTGCAGATGCCGATGTTGGTGCTAACCGCCCGTGACGCCACATCCGACCGGGTCCGCGGTTTGCGACTTGGGGCGGACGACTACCTGCTCAAGCCTTTCGATCTCAACGAGTTGGTGGCAAGGCTGCATGCACTGTTGCGGCGTGCAGCCGGTCGGAGCACAGACAGCATCGTGCACGGAGCTTTGACCTTCGAGTCGGGTTCCGGCCTCGCTTGGCTCAACGGAAAGCCCGTGGAGCTCACGCGCCGAGAGCGCACGCTGCTCGCCACCTTGCTGCAGCACCCTCGGCAGGCGCTGAGTGCGGCGCAATTGCGCGACCGCCTTTACGGCTTAGACCAGGACGTGGAAAGCAATGCCGTCAACGTGCATATTCACCATCTACGGCGTAAGCTTGGCAATGGCATCGTCGAAACCGTGCGCGGCCTGGGGTACCGGCTGGGAAGCGCATGAACAGCCTGCGCCTTCGTCTTCTGACGATCATCGGCACCTCGCTGATTGCCATCTGGAGTGTCGTGGCTGCCTGGATGATAGCGGGGCTGCATGACGAACTACGAACGGCGATGGACGATCGCTTGGCCGCTTCCGCCCGCATGGTAGCTGGACTGGCGGCGCAATTTCCTTCCGCGACGCTGGCCGCAGGGGTACCGGCCGCGCCACTGCTCGACGTCGTCGCGCGCGACGGTCTCGCCTGCGAAGTGAGCGTGCTGCGCGGTGAGGTGAGTATGCAAAAAGTTGCCCGAACCGCTTCTAGTCCTGCTATGGACGATGTCGCCTCCGGTTACAGCACGCGTGTGTTCGGCGGCAAGTTTTGGCGAACCTACGTGCTGCGTCAGGGCGGCCTACGCATTGCCACAGCCGAAAGGATCGAACTGAGGGAGTCGATGTTGCGTAACGTGGCGCTTACCACCGCCATCCCCTTCGGAGTTGCGCTCGTGGGGACACTGCTGGCTCTCTGGTTTGGCATTGGAGGCGGGCTGGCGCCGCTGGAGCGCATGCGCAGCGTGCTCGCCGCGCGTAAGCCGGATGACGATACTCCGCTGCCTCAGGTGCAGGTACCTCGGGAACTGACGCCCCTGGTTGCGACTATCGGAAGTCTTCTCCATCGGGTCCGTAGCATGATTGCTCGGGAGCGCCGCTTTAGCGATGATGCGGCACACGAGTTGCGGACGCCGCTCACTGCGGTGAAAACGCACTTGCAGGTGTTGCGGTTGGCGCTCGGGCGTACTGATAACAGTGAGGTGTCGAACGCACTTGCGCACGCAGATGAGGGCGTGCTTCGTATGCAGCGCACCTTGGAACAGCTCTTGCTGCTTGCGCGGTTGGAAGGTCCTCGGGATTCGGAGTCGTGGCCAAAGAGCGATCCAATGGCGGCTGCCCGACAGGCAGTGAGTGAGATCGAAGCCTCGCGGGAGTGCCGAGGGCAGGTCAATCTGGAAGTAAACCAGGATCCGGGAAAAGTGGCGATTCCTGACACCTTGCTGGTCTCTGCCCTGCGCAACTTGCTGGAGAACGCATTGCAGGCTTCTGCCTCTGGGGGCGCCGTGGAACTGCGCATCCAGCGGTTGGATAACGATTGCTTTCGATTCCAGGTCTTGGACCGTGGGTGCGGCATGAGTGAGGCAGAATGTGCCATGGCGACAAGCCGTTTCTGGCGTCGTAATAAGTCAGGGCAGGGTAGCGGCCTGGGGCTGTCGATCGTAAATGGCATTGCCAGACGCTATGGGGGCGAATTACGCCTTGTGCCACGGCAAGGCGGTGGGCTGTGCGCGAACTTCACCCTGCCTATTGCGGCTTATTGAGAACTACCTAATCCATGCCTGCATAGACGCGACGCTCGGCCAACTCTGGTTGGCATACGAGATGTTGGCGTCGGAGAGGACTTCTATTCGAAGTTGACTGCGGACGGAACGAAGAGCCTCGACGAACTCATCACGGCCATCGAACGTGGTGCACTTGAAGACCTGTACGTCGTCAAGAGCGCACATGTCGGCGACAGTATCGACTCCGGTATTGCTGTGCGCCTCATAGCGCACTTGACGGTGCGAACAACCCTCCAACGCACTGCGAGCCAGATCGTGCCCGGCGACGTGCTGCTGCAGCCGGGCGACTAGGTCGCCGCCGACCTGCGCCTGTTCGACGTCAACGGCCTGAGCATTGACGAATCCGTGCTCACCGGCGAGTCTCTGCCCAGCACCAAGCAGACAGCGCCCAGTCACCGCCATCATGATGTTCCAGTCCCTCTACTTGCTGCACTGCCGCGCGCTGACCCAGGGCCTGCGGCACATCGGCCTGTTCAACAACCGCTGGGTTCCCGTGGGCATCCTGGCCTGTCTGGCCCTGCAACTGGCCTTCGTCTAACTGGCACTCTTCAACGACCTGTTCCACACCCATCCCCTCGATGCGGACGACTGGCTGCTGGCCGCGCTCATTGCCGTGCTGGGGACCGCCGTGATCTCGCTGGAGAAGCGCCTCTGGCGCGGCCGGGGCGGCGGCACGCGCTGACGGTGCGTGGCCTAGCAGGCCTGCGGGTGCTCATCCAGGTGTCGGCATCTGCGGTGGCCAGTTGTGCGACTCGCCCTGCCCCTGCCGGCACCAGGCATAGAGCGCGTCGTACAGCACCATGCTGTGACGCAGCATCTCGTGGTCGTCGGCGAAATTGCGCGACAGGCCCAGCGAGATCGCGTACAGGCCTGCCGACTGCGGCGTCAGGTCCAGGCGCGAGGTGTCGGCGCCTCTCACGATGGCCGCCAGTTGCTGCAGGGCCGGATCGTTCAGCTCGTATTTGCGCAGAAAGGCGTCGAAGCTGCACAACTCGCCCACGTGGCTGAGTTCCACGCCGGGGATGTCGTAGGGTATGGCGCCGGTTTCCTGCGCCACACGCAGCACGTCGGCGCCGGGCACATAGAGAAACTCGGCCTGCGGGTCGATGAACCGCGCCACCAGCCAGGGGCAGGCGATGCGGTCGATCTTGGGGCGTTCACGCGTGATCCATTTCATGGCCATGCTCCTGTCTCAGTCCTTGCGATAAGCCTTGTGGCAGGCCGAGCAGGTGTTGCGCATCTCGACCAGCGTGGCCTTGAAACGCTTCAGATCACCCGCCTCGGCCACCGTGACCAGCTTCGAAGACTGCCCCTGCAGGTCCGCGGCATAGACCTTGAACTTATCTTCGTCGAGCCAGATGTCCTCCCGAGCCCGGGTGTCGCCGCGTTCGCTGCCCTCGATGAAGCCTTCCCAGGGCAGCTGGCTCAACAGGGCCACGGCCCGGGCATCGGCGGTCGTGAGCCGGGCATCAAAGGGGCGCTGCCCGTCCGCCGTCTGGACCAGGCGATTTACATAGGTGGCCATCAGGGTGAAGGCCGCACGCCGGTGCTTGATCGCCTGCTCGGTCCTGCGGTCCTGTGCCAGGGCCGGAGGGACCAGCATTAGAGCGGCCAGCAAGGCCGGTACCCAGCGTCTTCGAATCGTCGTCTGCATCATGCCTCCTAGAAAATTGTTTTGAGAATCAGCCCCAGCACAGCGCAGGCGGCGAGCACATGCATCACGTTTCGCTTGTAGCGCAACAGCGCCACCGCCGCGCCCAGCGCGATCCCGGCCGAGACGACGTCGAAGCGTCCCTCGAAACCCTGGGGCCAGAGCACGTGGTAGCCGAAGAACAAAGCCAGGTTCAGGATCACGCCCACCACGGCGGCCGTGATGGCGGTCAGCGGTGCGGTGAACTTGAGGTCGTCGTGGGTGGACTCGACCAGCGGACCGCCGGCCAGGATGAAGAGGAAGGACGGCAGGAAGGTGAACCAGGTCACCAGCACCGCGGCCAGCGCCCCGGCCAGGAAGAGCGCGTCCGGCCCCAGCAAGGCCTGGCCGTAGCCCCCGACAAAACCCACGAAGGCCACCACCATGATCAGCGGCCCGGGCGTGGTCTCGCCCAGGGCCAGGCCGTCGATCATCTGCTCGGGCGTGAGCCAGCCGTAATGCCCCACCGCGCCCTGGTACACGTAGGGCAGCACCGCATAGGCACCGCCGAAAGTCAGTAGCGCCGCCTTGGTGAAGAACCAGGCCATCTGCGTGTAGTCGTGCGACCAGCCCAGGCCGAGCACGAGCAGGCCCATGGGCAGCAGCCAGAGCAGGCTACCGACCACGGCCACCTGGGCCAGCCGGCCCCAGCGAAAGCGCGCGTGCGCCGGCGTGGGCGTGTCGTCGTCGATCAGCGCCCGGCCGTAGGACGCCTTGCCCTGGCCGTGCCCGCCCCCGATGCGGAACTTGTCCGGGACGTAGCGTCCCCCGAGATAACCGAACACGGCCGCCAGGCCCACGATCAGCGGGAAGGGCAGGTTCAGCGCAAAGATGGCCACGAAGGCCGCCGCGGCGATACCCCACAGCCATGGGTTCTTGAGCGTGCGTGAGCCGATGCGATGCGCGGCCTGCACGACGATGGCCGTCACTGCCGGCTTGATGCCGTAGAACAGCCCCGCCACCAGCGGCGTCTCGCCCCAAGCCATGTAGATCGCGGACAAGGCGATCAGGATGAAGAGCGAAGGCAGCACGAACAGCGCGCCCGCGATGATGCCGCCCCAGGTGCGGTGCATGAGCCAGCCGATGTAGGTGGCCAGCTGCTGGGCCTCGGGGCCGGGCAGCACCATGCAGTAGTTCAGCGCGTGCAGGAAACGCTTCTCCGAGATCCAGCGGTTTTTCTCCACCAGGTCGTGGTGCATGATGGCGATCTGACCCGCCGGCCCGCCGAAGCTGATGAAACCCAGCTTGAGCCAGTAGCGTGTGGCTTGTGCCAGGGTGATGGGGGATGGGGCGGGGCTCGCTTCGGAACCCACGCCGGTACTTGCTTCGTTCTTGTCCACGCACTCTCCTCTTCGGGCTTTTGAACCCAAGATCAGAGCAGGCCTTGGACGCAAGCGTCTTGGGGCGGGGAGGCTGCCATGTCCCCGGCAAATTGTGCCGCGATCATATCGCGTTCCGGCGCCCCGCCACTGCCGGTTCCAGGTTCAATGCCCGTGCCGGTGATGGATGTCCGGGTAATGCGGATGCTTGTGCGTCAGCACCTCGTGCCTATGCCAGTTCAGGTTTTCCCGCGGTCCGATCGACACGCGCCATGCGCCCGTCGTCCATGTGGTAGACGGTGTCGAAACCTTCGATCATGCGATGGTCGTGCGTGACGGTGATCACCGCCGAGCGCCGCTCGCGCGCGATCTTGCGCAGCAAGGCCATGACCTTGGTGCCGCGTTCGGTGTCGAGCGCGGCAGTCGGCTCGTCGGCCAGGATCAGCGCCGGCTCGTTGGCCAGCGCCCGCCCGATGGCCACGCGCTGCTGCTCGCCGCCCGACAGGCGCGCGGGCAGCGAGTCGGCGCGGTGGCCGATCTCCAGGTAGTCCATCAGCTCGCGCGCGCGGCGGTTGGCTTCGCGCCGGCCCACGCCGTTGAGCTGCAGCATCAGGGCCACGTTCTCCAGCGCGGTGAGGAAGGGAATCAGGTTGTGCTGCTGGAAGATGAAGCCGATCTTGCGCAGGCGGAAGGCCCGCTCGTCCACCCCGGTCGGCCCGTTGTCGTAGAGCACCTGCCCGCCGATGACGATCCGCCCGGTCGTCGGCGGCTGGATCAGGCTGATCGCCAGCAGCAGCGTGCTCTTGCCCGAGCCGCTGGGGCCCAGCAGCGCCACCAGCTCACCGGCCTCGACGCTCAGGGTGGTGGACTTGAGCGCCTGCACCGCGAGCTCGCCGGTGCCGAAGGTCTGCGAAACGTCCTGCAGTTCCAGAACCGCCATGTCAACCTCCCAGGGCCAGCTGCGGGGGCGTGCGCAGCGCGTGCCAGATGGCCATGAAACTCGCCACCAGGCCGCCGACCAGCATCACGGCAAAGGTCACTGCCGTTTCCTGCGTGGTGAAAGCCAGGGTGCGTGGAAAGCCCGGCGCGATCACCTCGCGCAGGCCGTAGGCCAGCAGGAAGCTGGCCAGCGTCAGCAGCATCGACTGCGTCAGGATGAGCTGGACGATCACCCGGTTGGGCGCGCCGATCAGCTTCAGGGTCGCGATCGACTTGATCTTTTCGATGGTCAGCACGTAGACGATGAGCGCGATGATCACGATGGACACCAGGATCAGCAGCGAGCGGAACAGGCCCAGCACCGCGGACATGCGGCTGAGACGGCCTTCGATCATCAAGGTGCGCTCTTCCTCGGTGGTGTAGGCGTTGAAGTAGAGCCAATCGCGGATGTGCTGCGCCACGGCCTGCGGGTCAGCGCCGGGCATCAGCCGCACCAGCACGGCGTTGATGTTGTTGCTGCTGCTCGACAGCAGGGGCAGCAGGCGGTTGGCCTGTTCCTCGCTGTAACCCGCGCGCAGCAGGCGCTGCAGGTTGGTCGCGCGGGCCGCGGTCAGGGCGCGGTCGTCCTGCTCGTACTGCACCTTCTGCGCATCGGGCAGAGACAGATAGATCAGCGGGTTACCGCCGGAATCGACCGCGCCCCGGGTCAGGCCGACCACGGTGTAGGTGTCGCCGCCCAGCGGCACCTGGCTGCCCAGGCGCAGGCCGAGCTTGCTGTCGGCCACCATCTCGTAGCGCGGTGCCGTGATGGTGCGCCCCTCGACCAGCCGGCCCGGGCCGCCCGCACCGCCGAACACGTCATAGCCGATCACGGTGAACTGTTGCGAGGCATTGCCGATTTCGCGCTGCGCGGTGTAGAGCACCAGCGGGCTGGCGCTCGCCACGCCCGGCGTGGCCGCCACGCTCTTGTAGCTGTCCAGCGGCACGCGCGAGGGTTCGTTGAACGGGCCGCCGCGCCCGCGTTCCACCACCCAGAGGTCGGTGCCCATGTTGTCGATCAGCCAGATGCCGTCCTCGATGTTGCCGCGGTAGATCCCGTTCATCACCAGCACGATGGCCAGCAGCATCGCAACGCCGGCGATGGTGGACAGGAACTTGCCCAGGTGCCGTCGGATGTCCTTGAGTGCCAGGTCCATCGTGTGCCCGTGTCCTTTCCTTGATACGCTGCGCGCGCCGGGTTCAGCCGCCGGCGGCCACGCGCACCGGCTGACCGGAGCGTACGCCCGCGGCGTTGCTGACCACGGACTCCCCGCCGGCCAGCCCCTCGGTCACGCGCACCACCCCGGCATCGGCGTGACCGGTCCTGACGGCGCGAAAGCGCGTGCGGCCCTCCTCGATCACCAGCACGCCGGTCTGGCCGCTGCGGTCCTTCGTCAGCGCCGTCGCCGGCACCACGATACCGGGCAGCGAACCGGTATCGATGCTGACGTCGGCCTCCTGGTCGATGGCAAAGCGCGCCGGCGGGGTGTCGAAGGCCACGTGCACGTCGAGCTCACGCGTCGCCGCGTCGCTCAGGCGGGCGATGCGCGCCACCCGGCCGGTCAGCGTCTCGCCGCTGCGCAAGCGGATCTGCGCCTTCTGCCCCGGCACCACACGATCGACCACCGATTCGTCCACCCGCGTGGCCACCCACAGCGTGGCCGGATCCACCAGCCTGAGCAGGGGCGAGCCGGTGAGCACAGTGTTGCCCGGCTCGGCCAGGCGCTGGATCACGATGCCGTCGATGGGCGCGGCCAGGCGTGCGTAGGTCAGCGTCACGTCCGCGGCACGCGCCTCGTTCGCCACCGTCGTGGCGTCGGCCTCGCGGGCGGCCAGGCTGGCCCGGGCGGCATCGACCCCGGCCACCGCGCTGCGCAGCGCCGCGGTGCTGGCGTCCACCACCGCCTGCGCGACGAAACCCTGCTGCCGCAACTCGGCGTCACGCCGTTGCCGGGACTGCGCCAGTTCCAGATCGGCCTGGGCCTTGGCAAGCGTGGCCTGCGCGGCTTCGATGTTGCGCGCCACGGCCGCCTGCTGCCCTTTCACACCCGCCAGCCGGGCCGATGACTCGCGGTCGTCCAGCGTCACCAGCAGCTGGCCCTTGCGCACGCGGTCACCCACATCGGCCCGCACCTCGACAACCGTCCCGTTGACGCGCGCCGCCAGCGCGACCGTGGTCCGTGCCTGGACCGTGCCCGGCCCCGTCACGCGCACCACCACGGCCCCCTGGCGCGCCGGCGTCGCGGCCACCTCGACCGATCGGCCGAAGCGCCAATAGCCGAAAGCACCGGCCAGGAGGATGATCACCAGGGCGGCGACGATCAGTTTTCGGGTTGCTGCGGTACTCGACATACAGATGGCCTCATCGGAAAGCGGGCTTCAGGGAACGTGTCATGGCGCCGGATCGTCGAGCACCACTGCCCCGATCATCCGGCATCTGGCGGGTCGGCATCGGCACTCTTGGTGAGAGCACATGACAAGGCCTCCGGTTGACACACTGTGTTGCAATAATGCTGGGAGCAGTACCTTCAGGCTTGCGTCACGGATCTCACCTGAAGCTGCAATCCCCGCAAAGCCTGCGCACTGGAGGTCACCCCGGCATCGAAGGTGCAAGCCACGCGTATCCCGGTCTTCAGCTTCCCGGCAGAGGGTCAGCAGGCTGGCCGGTCGCTCTTGCGGAACTTCGTGTGTCTTCTTGCAGACCCTCATGGAAAAGCGTCACGGAATCGCTTCCGTGACGCCTTGAGGCAGGCACAGGGCCTTTGCCGGCTGGCGCTGCCACGCGCCAGCCGCATGCGGGCCGCTCAGCCGTGCATGCGATGGCCGCCCATGCGACCGCCGTGCTGCTGGTCCAGCACCTTGCGCTGCTCGGGCGTCAGGGTCTCGTACAGGGCCTTCATGGCCTGCGCCACCTTGTCCATGCCCTGCTCGCGCTCCCTGGCCAGCTTGCGCGCCAGATCCATGCGCTCGGGCGTGGTCTGGACCTGCTTGCCGTGCATCTCGTCGCGCGCCTTGCCCATGGTCTTGGCCTGCTCCTGCGCGGCGGCGGCGAACGCATTCCAGGCGCCTTCCTGGGCCGCTTGCAGCTTCAGGGTCGACTTGAGTTCGTCGAGGTGCCGGGTTGCGCGCTCTTCGGGGGCGAAGGACGCGTGGCGGGGGCCTTGGCCGCTCATGCCGTGCGACATGCCGGCCCGGCCACCGCCGTGCCCGTCGCAAGCCGGGCCGCCGGCGATCACGGCCGCCGCCGAAAAAACGGACACAACGGCCAGGCCGGCAAGCAGCAGTTTGCGTGTCGTGGGTTTCATATCGAATCTCCTTGAGTGAGTTACGCCAGATGGCAAGGAGAAGGTTGCGCCCCGGATGTAAACCGGACATGTCTGCGCAGGCGCCATTTGGTGAGGTCATATGACAAAAGACGGCTTGTCATAGTACGTTACCAAATGGCGCCGACCGCACGGTGTTGCCGGCCGAAAATCCACCCATCCATTTCACGGAGAAGTTCCATGCAGACCTTTCGCTACGCCAAATCGCAAATCGCCATCCACTGGCTGGCCGCCGCCCTGATCGTGTTCCTGCTGGTCACGGGCACCTTCGTCCTGGCCGAGCTGCCCAACACCCCGGCCAAGACCGGCAACCTGCGCATCCACATGATCCTGGGCGCCCTGGCCGGCCTGTTCGTCATCACCCGCATCGTCCTGCGCAAACGCCTGCCGGCACCGCCGTCCAGCGCAGGCGACAAGCTCGCCAGGGCCGGCCATCTGGCGCTAAACTTGGTGGTGCTGCTGCTGGCCGTCAGCGGTACCGTGCTTGCGCTGCAAAGCGGCGCCTTCGATGCCGTGTTCGGTGCCGGCAGCCTGCCCGAAGACTTCAGGCAGTTCACGCCGCGCCAGATCCACGGGCTGGCCTCGCGCGTGGCCATGGGCCTGATCGCCCTGCACATGCTGGCGGCGCTTTATCACCAGTTCATCGTCAAGGACGGCCTGCTCGCCCGCATGGGGCTGGGGAGCCGCAAGCCGGACCGGCTGCGATAAGACTCGAACGCAGGCCGCCGCCGGCTGTCCGCGCGCGGCCTGCCCGATAAGATCTGCCCATGAGCGCCACGCCTGAACATCTGCTGGTCGTCGACGACGACCGGGAAATCCGCAACCTGCTGACCGAGTACCTGAGCCAGAGCGGGTTTCGCGTGACGGCGGTGGGCGACGGCAAGGCCATGCGGCGCGCCCTGGAGGGCAACCGCATCGACCTCGTCGTGCTCGACCTGATGCTGCCCGGTGAAGACGGCCTGTCGCTGTGCCGCGAGCTCCGCACGCGTTCGCACAGCCTGCCGGTGCTGATGCTGACCGCGCGCGGCGACGAGGTGGACCGCATCGTCGGCCTGGAGATGGGGGCGGATGACTATCTCGCCAAACCCTTCAATCCCCGCGAGTTGCTGGCGCGGATCAAGAGCATCCTGCGCCGTGCCCACGCCTTGCCACCGAACCTGGAGCAGGCCGATGCCCGGGCGTTCCACTTCGCCGGCCGGGCGCTGGACGTGGCCACACGCAATGTGCGCGCGGCGGACGGGCTGGTCGTTCCGCTGTCCGGCGCCGAATACCGCCTGCTGCGCGTCTTTCTCGACCACCCGCAGAAGGTCCTCGCGCGCGACCAGTTGCTCGAACTGGCCAACAAGCGCGAAGCGATCCTGTTCGACCGCAGCATCGATGTGCTGGTGGGCCGGCTGCGCAAGCGTCTGGGTGACGATAGCCGCGAGCCGGCGCTGATCAAGACCGTGCGCGGCGAAGGCTACGTCCTCGCAGCGACGGTGGAGGCCGAGCGGTGAGGCTGTTGCCGCGCACCCTGTTCGGCCGCTTCGCGCTGCTCATGGCCGGCGCACTGGTGCTGACCCAGTTGATCGGCGCGGCCATGCATCTGACCGAGCGACAGGCTACCCTGCGCACGACCGTCGGCCACGAGTTCGCCCAGCGTGTCGCCGCAGTCCATCGCGCGATCGAGAGCCAGGTCGGGCATGAGCGGCAGGCGCTCGCCGAACGCCTGAGCACGCCGCGCCAGCGCCTGACGGTGGTCACCACAGCGCCCGCACCAGGGGAAGCCCCTGCCGGGGCTTCCGAGTTTCTGTCGCGACTGGCCGACGTGGTCGGGCCGCAGACCGGCATCCGGGCGGTGGCGCTGCCCCGCATGGGCGCCTTCTTCTTCGACGTCTATCTTGAGCTGAAATCCGGCGGCTGGCTGCGGGTCCAGGGAAACGCCCCCCGGGATATCTTCGCCTGGCCCTTGCACCTGTTCGGCAACCTGGCCCTCATGCTGGCGGCCGTCACCGTGCTGATCTGGTACGCCACGCGCATGACGGTGCGTCCGCTGACCCGCCTTGCGCGGGCGGCACACGGCCTGGGGGAGAACCTGCACCAGCCCCCCCTGCCCGAGGACGGCCCGGACGAAGTGCGCGAGGCCGCGCGCGCCTTCAATACCATGCAGAAGCGCATCCGCCAGGACATCGAGGAGCGCGAGCGCTTCCTGGCTGCGGTGTCCCACGACCTCCGCACGCCCGTCACCCGCCTGCGCCTGCGCAGCGAGTTGCTGAAGGACGAGCATCTGCGCGAACGCAACCTGCGCGACCTCGACGAGATGCAGCAGATGCTGACCGGTGCGCTGGATCTGCTGCGCGGCAAGGCGGTCGACGAGGCGGTCAGTCCGCTCGATATGGTGGCCTTGCTGGAAAGCCTCGTCGATGACCAGGCCGAGGCGGGGCACACGGTGAGCCTGACCGCGCCCGCGGCCGCCCGGGTTGAGGGACGTCCGCAGGCGCTGCGCCGGGCCATCGGCAACCTGATCGACAACGCGCTGAAATACGGACAGCGTGCCCATATCGAGTTGCAGACTGACAACGACGGCGCACGCGTCATCGTCGAGGACGAGGGCCCCGGCCTGCCGGAGGCGGAACTCGACCAGGTCTTCGAGCCGTTCTACCGGGTGGAATCGTCACGCAACCGCGAGACGGGCGGTGTCGGACTGGGGCTGGCCATCGTGCGCCAGATCGCGCGCAAGCACGGCGGCGACGTGACCCTGTCCAACCGCCCCAGCGGAGGACTGCGCGCCGTGCTCTGCTTGCCACGGCGAACCGGATAGGAAGCCCCTGCAGGAACGCTGCGTCCGTGATGGATCGGTTTCCGCCGTCACCGGCTACCGCCGCCATGCCCGTGCCGGTGATGGATGTCCGGATAGTGCGGATGCTTGTGGGTCAGCACCTCATGCCGATGCCAGTGCATGTGCGGCTCGGTGTCGTCCCAGGCGGCATCGTGGGCATGTTGATGATGCTCGTCGTGCACGTGGCGATGCGTGTGCTCCAGCGGCTCATGGGTGTGCTCATGCTCGTGCCGCTCGCTCAGGTGCAGCCAGACCCCCAGGCCCATGAGCGCCGCGGCCAGCCAGAAAGCCGGCGTGGCGCTCTCGCCCAGCAGGCCCAGCGCCACGGCGGCGCCGAGGAAGGGCGCGGTCGAGAAATACGCGCCGGTGCGCGCCGTGCCCAGGCCGCGCAGCGCCAGCACGAAGCAGACCAGGCTCAGGCCGTAGCCCAGCAGTCCCAGCAGCAGGCTCAGGCCCAGTGTCCCCACGGCCGGCAAGGCAGCGCCGAAGGCCAGGGCCAGCGCGGTGTTCACGCTGCCGGCCAGCAGGCCCTTGCTGCTGGCGATGAACAGCGCATCCGCAGCCGCGACCTTGCGCGTGAGGTTGTTGTCAATGGCCCAGCACAGGCAGGCCAGCGCGATCGCCAGCAGCCCCCAGCCGCTGGAGGCAGCGCCCCCACCGCCGGGCCAGGACAGCACCACACCCCCCGCCACGATGGCCACCATGCCCAGCACCACGCGCCGGTCGGCGTTCTCGCGGAAGACCCACCAGGCGATCACGGTCGTCAGCACCGCTTCGAGATTGAGCAGCAGCGAGGCGGCCGAGCCGCTGACCTGGGTCAGCCCATACATCAGCGCCACCGGCCCGAGCACACCGCCAAAGAAGATGGCCCCCAGCAGCCAGGGCCAGTCGCCCCGGGCCAGCCCCGAGGACTTCCAGCCGCGCTCGCGCAGCAGCCGCGCCAGTCCCAGCCCGACGCCGCTGCCCAGGTAAAGCAGGCCGGCCAGCAGGACCGGCGGCTGCTCGCCCACGAGCAGCTTGGCCACCGGCGTGCTGGCGCCGAACAAGGCTGCCGCCGCCAGGGCATAGAGAATGCTTCGACTCATGCATTGACTGTAGCCCAAGCCTGCATCGTCGGACACGGCGGACGGGCTTCCCGGCGAGGGGAAGTGCGCGACGTCGGGCAATCCGTGCGAACAGGCTGCCAGTCGTCAGCGGCGGGCGGCTACGCGAATCCCACAGGGAGCGGGATTGCCCGCGCGCCACCCGCCGTGCCCGAGGCCATCGAGACCTCGGGACAAGGCTCACTTTGCCTTGCTCTTGTGCGCGTGCGTGCCCGTGGTCTTCCATCCCCATTTGGCGAAGATGGCGGCGCCGTCCCTGGATTTCAGGAAGGCCACGAAATCGTTTGCCTCCGCACGCTCCTGGGCCCGCTTCGTGACGGCGATCCCGGTGTCGCGGTAGATCGCGTAGTCCGGCTCGATGGCCACGGCGTCCGCCAGTTGCGGACTCTCCACCTGCCAGATGTTCCAGATCAGCCAGGCATCGATCTCGGGCTTGTCGCTCCAGGCCTTTTTGGCTTCGGCGCTGTTCTTGGCATACATCTCGATGTTCTGGCGCAAGGCGCGCACGGTCTCGATGTCGCCCTTGCGTCCGGCCGCGTCTTCCCACACGCCGTTCTGGCCCGCGCCGTTGACCACCAGGACCTTGAGACCAGGTTTCAGCATATCCTTGAAGCCGGCGATCTTGCGCGGGTTGCCCGGGCGCACCAGGATCGAGAGCGGACGCAGGTAGAGCGACTCGATCTGGCGATGGTCGAGCTGCCCCTCCATGGCGTAGACCAGATCGGTCATCATGGTCTCGGACCCGCTAAACACGAGGTCGGCGTCCTGCTTGGCCTTGTCCAGCCAGTTGCCGGTCGGTCCGGCGGTGACTTCGACCTTCACGCCATGGGCTTTTTCGAATGCCGCTGCAGCCTCTTTCATCGCCGGGGCCGGACCGCCGGGACCGTAGATCCGGAGGGACTCGGTGGCGTGCGCTCCGAGCGCGCTGAATGCAAGGGCCGCGCAGGTGATAGTGCGGGTGATCAGTTTGTGCATCATGTTCAAAGTCTCAATTCGTGAATGGGTGTTTCGTGCGTCGTTGCGGGGCCGGCCTCACGGTTGCAGCATGACGTAGCCCTGCTGCACCAGCTCGATGATTCGTCCATCGGCGCCGGAGTCCACCTTCACGCCGGGCAACAGATTGGCGTTCGTCCACTTGTTGCCTTTCATCGTGACGGCGCATTCCTCAACCTCCACCCCCTGGCTGATCAGATTCAGGATCATGGACTTGTAGGGGTTGCCGGTCTTGGTCTTGCGGACCGCGTTGTAGGTCTCGTCGTTCAGCAGCATGTAGCCGGCTTCGCCGTGGAAGATCGCCGTCATTTTCCATTTGGTTCCGTTCTGCTTGAAGCGCTCGACCATCATCGTCATGTGGGCCAATCCCACCGGGGTGTCGCCGCCGAAGGCGGCATGGTCCATGTTGAAGACCACTTTGGCCTGCTTGAGGGCCACCGGCACATCGATGTGTATCTCGCCCGTCGCCTCGGCCGGCGCAGCGGCTGCCGGGAGGGCATAGGCCGTAGCTAGCAAAGCGGCGATCAAAGCTGCGCGCGCAACTGAAGAAGGTTTCATTTGGGTTAGATCCTGAATAAAGCGAATAAGAAAAGCGTGAACGCCTCAGCCCCCACTTTGCGCAGCCCCGAATCGGGGGGGCGAATCGGTCACGGGCTATGTGATAGCCGGCAGGAAAAATAAGTTCCAGCTAATATTCATGAATATTTATTTATGTCAGGGCGCCAAGGGCCGAACCGGCCTGCGGCTGGTACGGCAAGTTTTTTTGATAGGCGGTGGAATAAGTCCGAACGCGGCTTCGTATACCGGAGTGCAGCCCCATCAACCTGACTAGGAACAACCCATGAAGATCAAGCATCTGCTTTCACTCCTGCTGGCCGGTTTCGTGCTGACAGCCTGCGCCACCACCGAGACCGCGCCCGCCAAAGCCGCCGACGGCGTGCTCACCGGCAGCAACGGCATGACGCTCTACACCTTCGACAAGGATGCCGCGGACAGCGGCAAAAGCGTGTGCAATGGCCCCTGCGCCACGAACTGGCCGCCGCTGATGGCCGCCGACTCCGACAAGGCGGATGGCAGCTACAGCATCATCACCCGTGACGATGGCAAGAAGCAGTGGGCCTACAAGGGCAAGCCGCTCTATTTCTGGATCAAGGACCAGAAGGCGGGCGACAAGACGGGCGAAGGCGTCAACAACGTGTGGCGCACGGCCAAGCCCTGAGCATCGGTGGACAGCCGCGCCATTCTGGCCGTTCTTCCGCGCCTGCGCCGTTACGCGCAGGCGTTGGTGGGCGAGCGCGCGGGGGCCGACGACCTGGTGCAGGACACCCTGGAGCGGGCCTGGACCCGCGTCAGCCAGTGGCGCCCGGAACGCGATCTGGGTGTCTGGCTTCTGTCTATCATGCACAACCTGCGCATTGATCAGATCCGGCGCCCACAATTCAGCGTGGTCTCGCGGGATGAGGAAGAGGTGGACCTACCGACGCGGCCGACACAAACCGATCACCTGGAGCTCAGGGATCTCGCGGGTGCCCTGGCTCAGTTGCCGGAGGAGCAGCGCGCCGTGCTGCTCCTCGTCGCGCTGGAGGAAATGAGTTATGCCGGGGTGGCCGAGACCTTGGGCATCCCGCAAGGCACCGTGATGTCCCGGCTGGCCCGGGGACGGGAGCGCTTGCGCCTGATCTTGGACGGACAAACTTCTCAAGCCAAACTGCGAGTGGTCAAGTGAAACACCCACCCATAAGCGACAGCGATCTGCACGCCTATGTGGACGGCGAGTTGCCACCACAACGGCGCGGCGAGGTCGAGTTGTATCTGGAAAACCATCCCGAGGCCGCGCTGCGCGTGCAGTCCTACCGCGAGCACAAGCTCGCGCTGCAGCGACTCTTCTCTCCCCTTCTGGCCGAATCCGTTCCGCAGTCGCTGCGCGCGATGGCGCAACCACCTGTGGCGTCACACCGTGCCGCCAACTGGTCACTGCCGCATTGGTCCCTGCAGCGCCTGGTCGCCAGCGTGGTGATGGCGGTTGCGGGGGGCGTGATCGGCTGGGGAGCGCATGAACACTACGCGCCGACCACGATCGTGGCCCTGCAGACACCGCTGCCCAAGCAGGCGGCGATTGCGCACGTCGTCTACAGCCCGGATGTCCGGCGTCCGGTCGAGATCGGCGCCGAGCAGGAGGATCAGCTTGTGACCTGGCTCTCCAAGCGGCTGGGCACCGAGGTACGCCCACCGAAGCTCGGGCGCCTGGGCTACGAGTTGATCGGTGGGCGTCTGCTGCCGGGCACCAGCGGGCCGGTCGCCCAGTTCATGTACCACGATGTCAGCGGCCAGCGCCTGACCCTCTATGTCAGCGCAGAGATCAGCGGCAACCAGGACACGGCCTTTCGCTTTGCAGAAGAAGGTCCGGTGAATGTCTTTTTCTGGATCGATGGAAAGTTCGGTTACGCGCTGTCGGCCGGCATGCCCAAAGCTCAGCTGGCACGTGTGGCAACGGCCGTGTACGACCAGCTGGAGAAAAAGCAGATCAATACATCCAACCATCAGGGGAAACAATGAAGAAGAGAAAAATCGCATTGGCCGTCGCCGGTGGACTTGCGTTCGTACCGCTTTCTGCACATGCCGGCCGAGCCGGAAGTCACAGCTCCCCAGGTGGTGGATGCCATCGAAGGCGCATTTGGCGTCACGCATGGTGAACGCCGCAACCATATCAAGGGTAGATGTGCCGCCGGCGAATTCGTCGGCACCGCGGAGGTGGCCAAATACTCGCGTTCGGCGCTGTTTTCCGGCCAGCCGGTGCCGGTGATCGCGCGCTTCTCGCTCTCGGGCGGCAACCTCAAGGTGCCCGATACGGCGAAAAGCGGACGCGGCATGGCGCTACAGTTCAAGCTGCCACAGGGTCAGCTTCATCAAATCACCATGCTGAACACACCCATGTTCGGTGCCGCTGTTCCCAAGACCTTCCACGATCTGATGGTGGCTTCGCGCCCCGATCCAGCCACTGGCAAACCCGACCCGGAGAAGCTCAAGGCGTTCAGGGCCAGCCATCCGGACAACCTGGCCCAGGCGCAATACCTGGCCGATAACAACCCGCCGGCGAGCTACGCCCACAGTACCTACTGGGGCATCCACACTTTCAAGTTCATAGGCGCTCAGGACAAGACCACCCTGGTGTGCTGGCGTTTTGTGCCGCAGGATGGCGAGAAGCGTTTGAGCGACGAGGAGTTGAAGACGGCCGGTGCCAATTTCCTCGAAAAGGCGCTGATCGATCGCACAGCCAAGGGACCTGTGCGCTGGGACATGCTGGTCACGCTGGGGCAAGCAGGTGATCCGCAAGACGATCCGCCCCAGCTCTGGCCGTCGAACCGAACCGAGTTCAAGGCCGGCACGCTGACGATCACGAGCGCCTCCGCCCAGAAAGGCGCCGCCTGCGAGGCGGTCAACTTTGACCCCATGGTCATGGCAGACGGCATCGCGCCGACGAATGACCCCATCCTGCGCTTTCGCTCGCCGGCGTATGCGGTGTCGTTCGGGAAGCGCCTGAGCGGACAATAACGCGATCGAACTCCATCGGAGCCAGTCGGGTGCTCTACGAAGGGCGCCCTTGCTCGGATTTGCTCGCTTCAATACTCGATAAACCTGAGACCGCAAGCCCGGTGCCCTTCCGCTCCTTCTCATCTCGTGGCCGTACCGAGACATCCCCTAAGCGACGGACGGACACAGCGAGAATCGCCCCCGCAGAAGTGCGAGGCTAGGAGCCGCAGCAAGCTGAGTTGCCGCGTTCTTGAATCGGTGGGCAGGGCACCGTGCCATAGGAACAGTACACGCAGCAGTCGCCCGGCAAGGGCCGAAGGATGGCGTGGCATTGGTGGCACTCGTAAAACCACTGGCAGGCATCGGTCGGCATGACTTCGGCCTTGGCGTACCCACATTCAGGGCAGGTCAATACAGATTCGAGAACCACCTGATTCACGGCTTCGTTCCGGCAATGGTCGACGGGAAGCCTGCTTCCCTGGTCGCCCGGGTAATTGTCGCCACCTTCACCTTGGCATCGTCATAGATCACCATGGTCTCCCGTTTGCCCAGGTTGGACTTCACGTCGATCACGCCGTCCAACTTGAGCAGCGCCTTCTTTACGGTGACGGGACAAATGGCACATGTCATGCCTGGAACAGCGAGTGTGACGGTTTGCTGTGCTGGCCACACGGATGCGCTCACCATCAGGCTTGCAATCATCATGATGCGTCTCATAGAAAACTCTCCTCTAATAGAACCAATGGGCGACCAGGGGGAACCCCATCGTGGCGATGAGCAACAAAACCACGACGCCGAATAGCACCTTGTAGGCACGATTGACACCTGGAATCGCACACACCTGGTCAGGCGCACATGCAGGCGCGGGTTTCCATATCTTGCGTGCGGCGGAAAACAACGCCACCAGCGCGACTGCGATGAACAGTGGCTGGTAGGGTTCCATGGCCGCCAGGTGGCTGATCCAGGAACCGGAGACGCCTACCATGATCAGCGCCAAGGGACCGAGGCAGCACGTCGATGCCAACAGGGTAGCGAGGCCTCCGGCGAGCAGGGCTTTGCCACCGCCCTTGGGTAGAGAATTGGATGTAGCCGATGGAAATTTCATGCGGTAACCTTAACTCCGTACTCAAGTACGGAGTCAAGCGGCATGACCAATAACCACACGCCCAACGATCGAAGCATGACCATCGGCAGCCTCGCCAGGGCCGCCGATGTCAACGTCGAGACAATTCGGTTCTATCAGCGCAAGGGACTCATGCGTGAGCCGGACCGGCCCTCCGGCGGGATTCGGCGCTACCGAGAGGCGGATCGCGCAAGGCTGCACTTCATCAAGACAGCCCAGCGTCTGGGATTCAGCCTGGACGAGATTGCCGAGCTACTGCAGCTGGACGACGGCTCCGCTTGTGCCCATGCAAGAACCAAGGCGGAAGCGAAGCTCGCCGAGGTACAGACCAGGCTGGAGGAGTTGCGTCGAATGGAGGGTGTTCTGGAAGGACTCATTCGACTGTGTGGTGCGGCCAGAGGCAAGGTGCGCTGCCCACTGATCGCATCCTTGCAGGACGATGCTGTGATTTAGCCCTTGTCCGGAAAAGCGCGGCACCACCGATGGGACGTAAGGCAGCGCGCTGCAAGCTGTCATGGCTACGTTTTTCAAACGCCCCGAATATGGATCCAGAGAAGTTTCACCGAGTTGATGAAGACAAGGACGTCGGGCCCCAGATGAATGATGGCCGCCTCAATGGGACCAATCCACCCGAAGAGCACCGCCGTGATGCCGAGGACGTGCACCACACCGACGCCGACAATAATGTTCTCCTGGATAGTGCGATAGCCCGGGCGGCCGCGATTTTCCGGAGGTCGTCCATCATCAGGGCGATGTCTGCCGCTTCCAGCGCGGACTGGGTTCCGCCACCGCCCATGGCAATGCCCACATCCGCCCGCGCCAGAGCGGGTGCGGCGTTGATGCCGTCGCCGACCATCGCGACCCTGTGACCTTGCGCGATCAGATTCCCAATGCCCTTGACCTTGTCCTCAGGCATGAGATCGGCTAGAAATTCCCGATCGCGGCTATAGCGAATTGCCGATTGACTCAGATCGTATTAAGGCCAGCTCACACCAGGACATCTTTTGCAGTGGGTTGTCCCCCAACTGTGTAGATTTGCTTCAGATTGCGACGCTGTATCCGCGATTTTGCTGCCTCGATTCCTAGCCAGGTGGCCAGCTTCTCAGCGTAGGGATCGAGCTTGCTTGGGCTGGGCCTACGTGGGTCAACTTTGGATGGAAATCACTGTCCTAAATGGGTCAGATTTCGACGGGATTCAACACGGGCCTAGTTTTTCACTCAAAAATGATCCACTGAAAGCAAAGATTTTTAACCGGGTTGACCAAGGAAAATAGCAAAATCCCCAGCGAAACTTGGGCGGACAGCCGGTATCGGGTAAATGGAAACGCTGGGTTAATTGCGGAGCGCAATCCGGGACGCAATGGCCTCAAGTGCAAGATCTCTATTAACTTTGGTTGTATTGAGGCCCGCTTTCAGAAGGACTTCCGATGCGCTGGGGTGATGGCCTGCATCGGCGAGTGTGCGTGCTGCCCACATTGCCGTTCGTCTGTTCTTTCCAGCGTTGACGGCATCAATGAGATGGCGTAGCGGAGGACAGTTCGCAATCGCTATCTGAGCTTGAGTCATTGAGATTTTTGCAAATCTCGAAAGTAAGCCTGCGTGGATCCGAAGGGGCTTCTGTTCAGCGCGTAGCACGGAAAAAAGCGCCCGTGATAAGGCGATGGCCCTGTTGCGCTGAGCGATATCAGCTGCTGATATATCAACCACATTTTTTGGTTGCAGCCGCATCAACTTGTCCCGCAGCCAAATGGCGTCGCGAATGGTGGCTCGAACCAACGGGCCAGCTCTACGCATATTGTGGTATGACAAATGTTCAACTTTGAGTGCTCGCCAGAGTCTCGCCCTGTCTTGCTCAATTGAGGGAATCGTCCAAAGGGATCTTTGGATGCGTTGTTCTAGCCAAGAACTGTCTTTCAAACGTAGTAACCAATATAGTTCTGGTGCTTTTTGCTGGAGCTTGCTGGCAGCACTGCCAGGAGATTTCTCGTAAAAGTAGTTGAATTCGAATCTAGCTTGTGCAAGCGTGGTGGGGCGCGGCGCGGGTCTGACTCGCGCAGAAATCGGCGTTACGAGTGCCGATTTCGCAGCAGTTCTGAATTCCTCAAACGATAGCCCCGTAGCCGAAAGCAAAGCACAAAATTCTGGTGCACGTTGCAGACTTGCTGGAACCTTTAGTCTGAGATGAATGTCTTCGGCGGCATTCGGTTTAAACGAGATCTCTAGACCAGACGGGCTTCTTTCCATAGGCCCGTAGGTCCTTTCCAATAACTTCAGTGACGCACTAAGAAAATTACTTTTTTTAAAGTTGTTTTTGGTTTGAAGAATCGTGCGAATCTGGCTATGGGTCCACGGTGCGCTGGTGCAAGAGAGGGTGCTTTCCGCGAATTGACTTAGACGCTGAAGGCGCTGCCTCCGCATGCATGGTGGGCCTGATCCCGTGGTCAAGTCTTTGCCGCAATCACAGCGCAGTGCGGGTGAGCGAAGCAGTGTTTTGTTGAACGGGAGTACCGTAATGCCACACGCCTTGCAGGTCATTCTCAGCCACTCGCCGTGCTTCGCGCAAACTAGCGCGACGGGCAGCTGGTGATGCCGATGCAAGTACGGCTCGCCGAAAGCGTCAAAGTCATCTACCAAACATGCCGGGCAAAATCGGGCGCCGACACTAGCGTACGCTTTACCAACAAGGAAGAGTCGTGTTCCCGTCCCATCATCGCTAGGTAGCGCGATTCGATGTCGAAGAGGAGTCGCATTATTGAATGCAAGCCAAAATGGTAAAGACGTCAGTTGCCGAAGCATATCCTGGTACGAGTAACCAAGCGCCGACAACAAGCTATCAATCCGAGTATCTCTGACTGGCATTGAATAGAAGGGCGAAATTGTGCGGCGACCATAGCCGGAATCTTCGAGTAGGCTGCGCCACAGGCCTGTTCCGTTGTACAGGACTAGGCGCGTCAGCAACGATCCGAAGGTCTCATCAGGGTAGGCTGTTGGTACATACGGAATTCTGAGCATTCAATCTCTCAATTTCTTTATTCGCGTAATTGGATAGTTCATCTGACCAAATTCGTAGACCTGAAAGTCGCTTCACTCGCCACATTTGGAGGCCTGCGACAGAGCAGGCTAGCATGGCGATTGCATGATCGACTCGACGTTTTCGAAAATCTGCGTGCGACTCAGACATTCGTTCTAGCACGTCTTCCAGCAACGGCAGGCGGTGCACGTTCTTCCGAACCATCGATTCGCCTAGAGGGCGGAGTAACCGGGTTTTCGTGACTCGTGTTGGCGAGGATTGAGTTCGAAGCGTTGCTGCATACGCCATCGCTTTCTGGGAAAGTTCCGCGTCTCTTTGTGCCCAGTCGATGCGAAGCCCGCTTTTGGGCTGCTTTTTGATAGGCTTAGTGTTTGACATGAGCCATGCACGGTCGTGCCGATAAAGCCATGCGTAGTCGGCAGGTGCTGCCGCGCGAATCGCATTCACCCCAGCATGTTCTTGAGCTGACATTGTGGATAGCCAGCGCTGTCTGCGTTCAGTAACCTTGGGCTTTGAATTCTGGGTGCTGTTCGGTTGCCGGTCCGAAGGGTACTGGGCCAGAATTCGATACACCGTGCTGAGGGAAACGCTAGAGCGCATGGCAACGGCGGGTAGTGGATCGCCTGAGCGAAGTTCTGCCCTTACTTTCTCGATGCCGGCGTTGTTTAACGACTTGCGGCGCTCGTGGATAGGAATTCCGCGCATTCGGCGCTGCACAACCACCGTCGTGACACTTCTTCCGATTAGGGGCGCCACTTGGCGGCAAGAAAGTGAACTGTCGCACAGCAAGGCCTCGCGCTCGGTGTCGGAAATTGTCCGCAGAAGGGTCGATGAAGGAGGGCGTACTTGTTGGTCGCGAATGACCCCCTCGATGGCCGCCATTCCATTTTTTGTAATCGAGCAAGCAGTCGCGAAGCTTGAGATAGAACCGAATAGGAATTCAATCAAGAGAAGGTGGCATATAGGATGAACCGACCGCTCCGGTCGCTTAATCAGGTCCCTGATCCAACCAAGCGGATGGGCCGACGAGGTGAGCAAGCGCTCGCGATGTTCAAAGCCGTGGAAGTCCTCAAACCGTTGGCGAACGGCGTCCGCCAGGCCGCTGCAATCGAATCGACCACGATGGGTTCCAAACCCCAGTTTCAGAGCCGCATGAAGATATGTTGATGCTCGCTGCGAAGCATCAATCACGGGCAATGCGGCGCTGAGCAATGCTTCGGACAGCTCCGCGAATCTTAGTTGCCGTTCGCAGACTCTGATATGTGGCTGTGCTGCATTCCAGTTCGCCAGAACCACGAACCGCTGTCGATCCGTCCTTTGACTGAGTGGCGGTTGGTGCTGCAACTGTATTCTGTGGCGTATGCAGCAGCTGACGCCGGGCAGCTGATGTCGACGATCCCAGTATGGGCTGCCGTAGTGCGCAATACTGTCTGCCACGCATTTCGTGCAGAAACGAAGTGATGGATTCGCACCAAATCGATTGGCGACACGTCCCATCTGTGTCTTGAGGCCTTTGCCGTCACCATAAATCAATGCGTGACGGACGGTGTCATGTCGATGTGAAGTCAGGAAAGGGCGGTGATATGGAAACAGCGTACCGAAATCAAGGATCTGATCAACTGTTTGGAATGGAAGCCAGTCTCCCAGTTGTCGTTGAACAGATTGAAGTCGCGTTGGCAGATCAATGCCGGGAACAATCGTCCTGCATGCGAATAACCTCTCCATACATTCACGCGGCGTTCCCAATGCGTTTAAAAGCGAAAATCGACTCAGCCACGAGTAGAGAAGTTCGTCGGGCAGCAGTGGCGGTGCATAGCCGAAGCCGGTCAATCTCATTTATGTCGCATCCATGCGAGCTCGTTCGTAAATCGAGCGTCAGCGTGCTAATGGATCCTCTTCTGGGAGATCGAATTCTGCGGGTGTGCTTGATCGGCTCTTGGGTGAACGCTTCGGTGATGCGGGCACGCTGTCGTTCGCGCTTGAGTATTCGTCGAACTCCTCACCGTAGTGGCCCTGTATGGCTTCTTCTTTTGCTCCAAGAAGCTTGCGTAGCGCGCGGTATTTTGGGCTGAAGATGAGGTCGTCGAAAGCAAGAAGCTTCTCGGGCTTATTGCTACGGAGTGCAGCGATTGCGGGCTGAAGGAATGCCATGTCTGTTGCAGCCGTCCTGGCAAAGGCGGTGGCATCAATAATTTCACGACCGCCGATTTCGTTTCGCTGCGAGAGCGTATACGCCAAGGCGGCGAATGCAGTGTTTCCTGCGGATGCGGCATGCCACGCGTCAAGAATTTCATTGGTCAACGGCGTCTTCTCCTTCACGTAGCTATAGTCCCAGTATGTCTCACAGAACTCAACCCATTGAGGATCTTTGCGAGCCATTGGTCGGAGCACTGTCTCACCATACGATGCGAGCTTTCTGGCATTGCGCACACTTCCTTCGATGACAGATTGAACGGCGGGAGTTGCCAGTGCAAGCAAGCTGATTCCAAGGCGCTCGATGATCTCGCTGAACAAGTTCAATACGAAGTCAGCATTCTGGCCTCGAGCGCTTCGAAGGTTCTGGACTTCATCCACGACCATGAAGCCGAGAGACACTGCAGTAGCGACTCGGTTCATCAGCTCCACCATGGGTGCGACGTTGCGTATTGCATTGGCCTGCCGGGCATAGCTCGTTCCGAGCAGCCGGTCGATTTCATCGAAGAACTGGATGCAAAGACTTTTCAACGTGGCGTCATGAGGAACTCGTAGTACGACATAGACAACTTGATGGCACTTCAGAACGGCGCCGTTGTAGTTTTCGTGTGCAATGACTTGCGGGTAACGCAGTAGGTAGGCAAGTGCAAAGGTCGTTTTCCCCATGCCACTGACTGCCATCATGAAATGGCCCTTGGCGGATGACTTCCAGTTGGCTGGAAACGGAAACCCGTCGGTGCCGCTCGTTGCTAGCGCATGGCGCCGTTGTCGGTCGATGTTTGTCAGGGGGTTTCGAGCCACATAGGTGTCTCGCATCATCGTTGCTAGTGCGATGCCAGCCTTCTGATATTCAGGGAATGGGAATACGAGATCGTTTACAGCAGACAGTTCCATGATGCGCACAACCTCACCTGCCCTCCGTGTGGTGGCCGTGGGTTTTGGTGGATAGTGCGATAACAGAGTTAGAAATTCGATCTTGGTCTGCTCTATTGGGGGGAGAGCCTCGATGAACGGATTGCCGGAAAACCGACTAACGCCAGTGTTGCGGTAGGTGGCGGTAGTTACTTCAATCTGGCTCACGCTTGTTCCTATTCCTGTGTTTTCGTATCAATTCAAGGCTGCGCAGGCGTTCGTCTTCTTCCAGGCTGGCCCAATCTGGAGTTGAGGGCTGTTGAGCTTCCAGTTTCCGGTCCTGCGATTGTGGGATGGTGTTGCCAAGGAGTTGCTCTTTCATCCGCGTTGTCTCCTGGTTTCTTGCCTCCAGCTGCTCAGCCTTGGGAAGTTTGACGGCGGGCCTACTGCCATTGTGGATCGTGGGACGCTTTTCGTTCTTGGCCACCACACGCGCAACTCGTCCGTCATGGTCTGCGCGTGCCCATAGCCGTGACGTGCGGCCCGCAAAACTTTCCTCTTCATCAAGGGATAGTCCCGCGATCTCGCTTGCGGCACCGGGCGTCATCGAGAATTTGGCCCATTCTCCCTGGTTGCTGGGGATGAAGATCTCTGTCGGGTATGTCTTGTCGAGCCGGATGTCAATAGACTTGGCTCGGCCAGTCGATTGCCTTGACAGCTCGGCAGCCTGCTCGTTATCGGGAACATACGGCCGGCTTTTGTATCTGAGAATTCCATTGGAAATACTGCCCTTGTCCGTGCTGAGCAGCAGGCGTTGATAATCTTCCTCGCAAAGCGGCGCCGAACGCAGCCCTGTCATATTTCTGAGCCCCCAAAGGTACGCATTATTCGGCGTCGGTTCTACGCCTGCCTGAGTCAAGATGCGCTTGCGTCGCAGCGTGCTATGAGGTCGGTTATTGTGGTCGACAATGATGTCGATGAGAAGTCGATAAGCATCGGCCAATGTGTGAACTGCGGCAGCCTCGGCCCTTCTGGCCGCCTTTTTGGTTCGTGGATCCAATGGGCGGTCTGCATACACGCCCTTTCTTCCGGATGCGGCCATGCGTCGTTTGATCTCGCGGATCAATCGTTCAACGATGGCTTTGCCGTCTGGACACAGTGGGGGAAGTGGCGTGAGGTCGATTCCCAAATCAAGAACCACGCTTTGCTCCATCGAGTCGCTCATGAAGTCAGCGCCTCTGTCCGGACAAATGACGGCTGGCATTCGTCCAATCGGCCAGCGAGTGTCTGTAATGTTGACGCCTAAGCGGTTAAAGCGCGCCTCTCGTGACGTGAAAGCAATGAGCAGTACGTGGCGCACTTCTTCGTACGAGGGTGAACGAAGTGAGATGTAAGCGGAGACGACAAATCGGCTCCACCGGTCGATGAGTAGGTAGATCGTCGGCTTGCCTACGTTTACCGGTTGATCGTCGCTTGAGACCAGATGCAGGCGCCCACCGGTGGCGTCGATTTCGTAAACCTCACCAGGCCCAGCCGCCCGAACTGAACCCAGATAACCAGGGTTGTGCCGATGTGTACGCATGTTTCGAGCGAGATCATCTGTGAGACGGAGGTGTCCATCGACGTAATACCGAAACTGACGGGCGGTGACGGGCTCGGGCCTGCCGCCTTTGATGTACTCGGCGTAGATAGATGGATGTCGCACACGGAACAGGCCGGCCAGGTAGTCCTCGTGTGCCGTCGTTTTGAACGCCGGCCCCTTTCTGAGCAGCTGCTGGAAGCTGGCCACCATATCTTCAATATCTGCGGAGGAAACTACGAAATCGTTGTGCCCCAATTCGATGGACAAGCCGGCTTGACGGCCTCGCCGCTTCGGCTGGTACTCTTGCGGCTCAGTCGGTTTTCTCTCGTAAGGAGCGTGGCCTGGCTTAATGCCTGGAGGTAATGAAAGCAGAGCGAGGCGAGTCCCGCCAAAGTAGTAGTACCTCAGAAGCGTGCGAAGTAAAGTTGTCTGGTTAGTTGCTGTCTCACTCGCATGCTTTCGTATTAGCGCGGTGAAAGTTTGGCGAGAGAGGTTTGCCTTGCGCTCGAAGGCTTTGACGAGCGGGGAGATCAAATGCCATGCGGCATCTAGTTGGCTTGAACGGTCTGTATCCGCCGCAGGCGGGTTCGTCAGAGCTGGTGGGAGTACCACTCTGCCCCATGCCGATGAGGGTAAAGACCCTAGGCTCTTGAGCTCAGCCAGCGGAATTACCTTTGGCCGGCGTGCATATCGCGCCTTCTCCGGCGTATCTATCCACATGGCATAGACACAATCATCAAAGACATGGGTCAGCCGGAGATAGCGACTGGAGTCTTGGCCAACGCGGAGCACCAGTCCGGGAGTAGGCGCGGGGTTGTCGGCAACTACTTGGAATTCAAGCATGGGCGGTGGTCGTTTGCAGTACGACAGGGTGGTTCAAGGCAAGCGGGTGGAAGAGCGAAGTCTCAATCCGATTGAACCAAGCGCAATACCTGAACACGTCTTCTACGACGGTGCTAGGTTGGCGAAGCGATTTCGAGAGCTGCGCCATCAACTCCTTCAAGGGCCGATTTGGAGTGTACGCAGCCTGAAACTGCTCCAAGAAGCGACTCTCCAACAATGGATCGGGGGAATACCGATGCCTGAACCATGCCCGCTGGAAGCGCAGATTCTCGAGCATTGTTTTATTGAAGCGCGTTGTATCCACTAGTGTCCATGGAATCTCGCGATCACGGCACCAAGCATGTTCCACAGCAAGGCGCTGACGAACACGTGGATCGCGTGCGTCGTTGGGCGACTTGACACTGGCAGCTCGGTACTTCAACTCTCCGTTGATCCGTTCGGTGATCAAGAAATCAATGGTGAACGGTTCTGGAAATCCCTTTCGAAGGGTATGGCGAACGCCATATTCCGAGCAGAGTTCAAGCGTGCGGTCGATGTCGAGAATCGGCCACTGCTCGCGGATGTCAACGGTGGTGGCCCGGCGTTCAACGAGAAAGAAGTAAATCGCCTCAAGCTCGGACAGCAAATGATGTGATCTACCGCTAAGAATCCCCTTGCTTACGAGTGATGTTCCCCGCGAAGGTACATCGCGTACCTTTAACCAAGGCACATAGACTGAGTCTTGGCATACCCCCCTGTGCCGTTTGATGCGAGTTCTTAGGTACGGTGGATAGAGGAGGGGATCGGGCTTCCAGTGCACGAGGCCAATTATGGCTTATTTGTCTAAAATACCCATAAATTTAGTCATTTAAAGCTTAGCGACGGCGCCGTAGGCGCACCAGGGTTCTCGGTTTGGACGCCGCTCACTTCGCGCAGCGAAGTTAAGGCCCTCTGGGCCGGCCGTAGCCACAAGCCCTTTCCCACATCTCGCCAAGAGCGTCACCGTCGAATGACGGAGACGCCCTCGGCGAGGGCGCCCGGAAATACATGTTCCGAGCCCCGAGGGAACGCTGCGCTCATCGGCGGATACGGGTTTACCCGGGCGCCCAGCCATCGCAGGATGATATGGAATGGGACGTAATCGGCATTGGACCCGGGACGCTCCGGTTTCTAAACTCCAGGGTCGCGCAGCAACGAACCTTCTCATCACGAACAATGGCAACAGATCACAAACAGGCATGGGTCGGCGTAGCAGGCGCGCTGCCATGTAGCGCGTGACGACGAGCTACCCCAGCACCATGCCCGACGTCGCCGCTCCCCAGCCCCGCGGTTTTGTGGTCGACCGCAAGGACGGCCGCCCGCAACTGCCCGGCAGCCTGCACACCAACCGCCGCCTGTCGCAATGGCTGGGTTTCGATGAGCCCGGCCGGGTGCACGTGTACACCGGCAAGGTCGAGTTGGGGCAGGGCATCCTCACCGCCTTGCTGCTCATCGTGGCCGAAGAGCTGGACGTGCCGCTGGAAAGCGTGCGCATCCGCAGTGCCAGCACCGCGATGGGCCCCGATGAAGGCGTGACCTCCGGCAGCCTGTCGGTGCAGGACAGCGGCGGCGCCTTGCGCCAGGTCTGCGCCGAAGTACGCGCCATGGCCCAGCAACGCGCGGCCGTGCTGGCCGGCCAGAGCGCTGACGCGATAGAGGTGCAGGCCGGGCGCTTCCGCACCGCGCAGGGGCAGGATCTGGGCGACTACACGAGCTTGCTCAAAGGTATTGATCTCGACATCGAGTGCGCGGGTGCGGCGCGGCCCAAGACGGCAGCGCAGCGCAGCCTGCTGGGGCAGGCCCGCCCCGAGCGCATCGACCTGGCCGACAAGGTGTTTGGCCAGGCCCGTTTCATCCAGGACCTGCGCCTGCCCGGTTTGCAACACGGCCGCGTGCTGCGCCCGCCCACGCTGGACGCCACCTTGGCCCACTGGCCGGCGCAAGAGGTCGCGGCGCTGCCGCCCGGCGTGCGCTGCTGGGCCGACGGGCGTTTCATCGCCATCGTCGCCGGCTCCGAGCGCGAGGCCGAGACGGCAGCCACCCGCCTGGCGGGCAAGATCAAGTGGCAGGCCGGTGCGCCCCTGCCCGAGGCGCATGCGCTGGACGCTTTCCTCAGTTCAGCCCCGAACGAGACCACGAAAACGGCCGAACGCGGTGAATCCGTGTGGCCCAGCGATGGCCTGCAACACCAGGCGGTCTACCTCAAGCCCTATCTGGCCCATGCCTCCATCGGCACCTCCTGCGCGCTGGCGCTGTGGGACGGCCGGCGCCTGGAGGTCTGGACCCACAGCCAGGGCATCCACAACCTGCGCGACGATCTGGTCAAGGCCCTGGCCCGCGAGGCCACGCCGGTGGCCAGGGACGACATCGTGGTCCACCACGTCGAGGGCTCGGGCTGTTACGGCCACAACGGCGCCGACGACGTGGCCTTTGACGCCGTGCTCATGGCCCTGCGCTGCCCCGGCCAGCCCGTGCGCGTGTTGTGGTCGCGCGCGGATGAGCTCACGCACAGCCCGCTGGGTGCGGCGCACCGCGTGGCGCTGCGGGCGCGGCTCGACAGCACCGGGCGCCTGAGCCACTGGCAGCACGAACTCTGGGCCAACGGCTACAGCTCACGCCCGGGCCGTGCGCCCGTGCCGGCCCTGCTGGCCGCCAGCGAACGCGCCGACGCCACGGCCCTGCCCCTGCCCATCAACCCGCCGCTGGCCGCCGGTGGTGGTGCCGAGCGCAATGCGGTGCCGGCCTATGTGGTGCCCAATCTCCAGGTCATCCACAACCGCCTGACCGTGATGCCGCTGCGCACCTCGGCCATCCGTGCGCTGGGGGCCTACGCCAATGTGTTTGCGATCGAGTCCTTCGTCGACGAACTCGCGCTGCAGGTCGGTGAAGAACCGCTGGCCTTCCGCCAGCGCCACCTCGAAGACCCGCGTGCGCTGGCCGTGCTGCAGGAAGTGGTGCAGCGCTCCACCTGGTGGGGCCGGCGGGCAGAAGAGCCCGAGGGCATAGGCCACGGCCTGGCCTGGGCGCGTTACAAGAACACGGGGGCCTGGTGCGCCGTGATTGCGCGCGTGCAGGTGGACGAGCAGGTGCGTGTGCTCAAGCTCGACCTGGCGGTCGACGTGGGCATGGTGGTGGACCTGGATGGTGTCATCAACCAGATCGAAGGCGGCGCGGTCCAGAGCGTGAGCTGGACGACCAAGGAACAGGTCACCTTTGATCGCGAGGCCATCACCAGCAACGAGTGGCTCACCTATCCGGTGCTGCGCTTCAGCGAGGTGCCAGAAGTGCGGGTGCACGTGATCGACCGGCCCGACGAACCACCGCTGGGCGCCGGCGAGGCTGCCCAAGGCCCGGTGGCCGCGGCATTGGCCAATGCCGTGTTCGACGCCCTCGGTGTGCGCGTGCGCGAGCTGCCCCTGACGGCCGACACCCTGCTGCGCGCCGTGCACGCCGCGGAGGCCGCATGAGCGAAACCAAAACAACCATGTTCCAGGTCAACCGGCAGCCCGTGCACTTTGGCGGTGACGAGAAGGCCACTCTGCTCTCGGTGCTGCGCGAGGAATTGAATCTGAGCGGCCCCAAGTTCGGCTGCGGTCAGGGCGAGTGCGGTGCCTGCATGGTGCTGGTGGACGGCCAGCCCCAGACCTCCTGCAATCTGCCCGTGTGGTCCATCCAGGGCAAGCAGGTGACCACACTCGAAGGCCTGGGCACACCGGAGCAGCCGCACCCCGTGCAGACCGCTTTCATCGAAGAGCGCGCCGCCCAGTGTGGCTACTGCGTGGCCGGCATCATCACCTCGGCCTGCGCTTTGCTGGCCCGCAACCCTACGCCCAGCCGTGCAGACATTGTGTTGGGCCTGGAAAAACATCTGTGCCGTTGTGGCGCCCAGACGCGCATGCTGCGCGCCATCGAGCGGGCCGCCGCTGAAACGAAATCAAACTCCTGAATTAGGGCCTTTTCACACTAATTTCTCAAGATGCGTTGCGGATCAAAAAAGTCATGCGGTAGGCGCGTGGACGCCGCCGGGGTAGCCCCCGGCAAGTCCGCGCAACACCCCGCATGGTTTTTTTGGCCGCAACCCGTAGGGAACGGGGTGAAAACAGCGCCACTCGTTGTTGCACTCCTCGCCCAGGCGGCCAGCCTGGGCTTCGTCGCGCGCCTAGATTGGCGCTGTTTTCACCGCGTTCGCACTTGAGAAATTAGTGTGAAAAGGCCCTACACATGCTCAAGAACTGGCTCTCCCCCAAAACCCATGCCCAAGGCTGCAACGGCTTCTGGTTCTGCAGCTGCGCGGGCCTGCCCATCGTGCCCATCGTGCCCGGCGGGGGCGGCGGTAGCACCGCTACGGGCCGCGCGCCGGTGATCATCCGCGGCAAGCGTGCCCGCACGGTGGATGCGCACGCCCATTGCTATTTCCAGGCCGGCCTGGACCTGATGGGCGCCGAAGCCAAAGGCGTGCTGCCGCCCGTCAAAGGCGTGCCCGAGCATTTCCTGCAGGTGGACCAGCAACTGGCCGCGCGCTTCGAGGCCATGGACACCATGGGCATCGACCTGCAGGTGCTCAGCATCAACCCCTTCTGGTACAAAAAAGATCGCGAGACCGCCGAGGCGATCTGCCGTGTCCACAACGAGAGTTTTGCCGAGCTGTGCGCGAACCACCCCAAGCGCCTGGCCGCCTTTGCCTCGCTGCCCATGCAGTTCCCCGAGCTTGCGGCGCAGATGCTGGAAGAGGCGGTGAAGAAATACGGCCTCAAGGGCGCGGCCATCGGCGGCAGCGTGGCCGGGGATGACTTCGCCAACCCGATCTACCACCCCGTGCTGGCCAAGGCGCAGGAACTGGGCGTGATGCTGTTCATCCACCCGCAGAGCACCCCCGAACTGGCGGCCCGCCTCAAGGGCAATGGCTGGCTGTCCAATGTGATCGGCAACCCGCTGGACACGACCATCGCCCTGCAGAAGCTGATCTTCGAAGGCGTCTTCGACAAATACCCCGAGCTCAAGGTGCTGGGCGCCCATGGCGGTGGTTTCCTCGGCTCCTACGCGCCGCGCATGGACCGCAGCTGTTTCGTCTCGCCGCAGAACTGCAACCCCGACATCGTGCTCAAGAAGAAGCCGACGGAATACATCCGCCAGATCTACTTCGACTCGCTGGTCTTCACCGGCGAAGCCCTGCGCCACCTCGCGGCCGAGGTGGGCGCGAGCCAGATCATGATCGGCACCGACCACCCCATCCCCTGGGTGGAAGACCCCGTGGGCCATGTGATGGCCACCCCCGAACTCAGCGACGAAGACCGCCTGGCCATCCTGGGCGAGAACGCGATCCGCGTGCTGGGGCTCACGGTTTGAAGGCCGGTCGCCCACCCAGTCAACACAACCACAAAGGAGACACCATGAAACAACTTTCCACCTGCACGCGACGCCTCGCCCTGTCGCTGGCGGCTGCGGCCGGCCTGGCCCTGGTCGCACCGGCCCAGGCCCAGAGCGGCTACCCCAACAAACCCATTCGCATGATCGTGCCGCTGGGCGCGGGCAGCGCGGTCGACGTGGCGGCACGGCTGCTGGCGCAGAAGATGTCCGAGAACATGGGCCAGGCCATCGTGGTCGAGAACATCACGGGTGCCTCGGGCATCATCGGCGCCGACCGCCTGGCCAAGTCGGCCCCGGACGGTTACACCATCGGCGGCTTCAACGACAGCGTGCTGACCATGGTGCCGAACCTGAACTCGAAGACGCCGTTCAACCCGGTGACCGACTTTGCTCACATCTCGCAGGTCGCCACCATCGAGTTCAGCGTGGCTGTGCCGGCCGACTCGAAGTACAAGACCGCCGCCGAACTGGTGGCCGCCGCCAAGGCTGCGCCGGGCCAGATCACCTACGCCTCGGGCGGCAACGGCAGCCCGCAACACCTGGGCGGCGCGCTGTTCGCGGCGCACACCGGCATCGATATCAAGCACGTGCCCTACCGCGACGCCAGCCAGGCGGCCCAGGGCGTGGCCGGCAACCAGGTCGACATGACCGTGCAGGGCATCGCCACCGTGGCCGCTCTGGCCAAGGGCGGCAAGCTGCGCCTGGTGGGCGTGATGGCCGACAGCCGCCAGCCCGAGTATCCGGACACCATGACGCTCAAGGAGCAGGGCATCCAGGGTTTCGACTTCAGCACCTGGTTTGCGCTGACCGCACCCAAGGGCACCCCGAAGGAGATCCTCGAGCGCCTGCAGCGTGAAGTGGTCAAGGCCCTGGCCGACCCCATGGTCAAGGAGCGTTACGCCGGCCTGGGCCTCAAGCCCAACGGCACCACCCCCGAGCAGCTGACGGCGCTCGTGGGCAGCCAGCTGGCACGCTACGGCAAGGCCATCCGCGACAACAACATCAAGGCCGAGTAAAACGCCGCCACAACATGCGCCGTGCAGGCGCATGTTGTGGCCAGGCCTGCAAAAACTGACGGCGTCCCGCCGTCAGGGTTACTACGCAAGAGGAACTCCCTAGTAAAAATACGTACGCACTGACCTAATATGCGGGCTTCGTTGGGTTAGTTGATTCGTATAAAAATGTTCAGTGCTGCGACCAGATTCCTCTCCACCATGCAGGAGAGGCTCAATCCCTTGCGCGACGACACCGTCGCTGCCGCCTTCCATATCGACGACATACGCCAGGCCATGCTCAAGTGCCTGGACGCAGAGATCGCCGAACGCTTTCCGCATGTCGAGCGGCGCATCCTCATGGCGTCCAATGTGCCGGCCCTGTGGTTTCTGCGCCCCGAGCTGCTGATGGCGGTGGCGACCCGCTGCGGCGAGCAGGCCGCCCATCAGGTGGTCGACGAAATCTCGGCCATGTTTGATGGCCTCTTGCCCAAGAGCCTGAACTCCCGGCCCAGCCGGTTGCAGCGCTGAGTCTGCCGCGCGGCGGCAGGCTGCGTCCGACTCACATATTTTTCCAAAGGCGCCCGGCCACAAGCCGGGCGCCTTTGTTTTGGCTTGAAACCACCTGAAAAGTCCCTTTTTAATCAAAGAGGCGACATTTGAAGGACTTTCTTCTCTGCCGGACCCCAAGATTCCCAAAAAAAGGCCTAAATAACCTCTCATTTCTGCCGTTAACCAATGTACGTAACAGGATAAAAGCCTCCCGCTTCCGGGCAGAGGCCCACAAGCCATCATGCAACTACCTAACATTGAGCGAACTGCCATCCGGCCGGCCGGCTCGGAGGTAGTTGTGCCCGCCGCCGCCAGGGTGATCCCGGTGGCGCCGGTGAACCCGCCGGCCCCTGCGGTGCAGGAATCTGCCAGCGTGGTGAACGACATCAACCCGGTGGTCCAGGCCCAGGCCAACCAGGCGGCTGCCAAGGCCGACCCCTTGCAGGGCGGCAGCCAGGCCGACAACACGAGCAAGGACTGGACGCAGCGCAAGGAAACCGTGGCCCGGCAGGAAGAAGCGCCACCCAAGGAGCCGCTGTCCAAGATGCTGATGGACCACATGACCGCGGTCTGGAGCGCCAGTGCGCGTGTGGTCGAGATCTGGATGCAGAACAACCCGGCCCAGAACCCGGGCGTGAACCAGCAGATCCAGGCGCAGAGCCAGGCGGCCAGCCGCAGCGTCGACCCCATGAGCACGCCGGGTGTGATTGCCAAGGAAGCACTGACTTACTCGCCAACCCGGATCAAGAAGACCGAGAAGCCTGAGTAAGCTGGCTCTTGCAAGGGCCGCCCGGTTCCTGCCAAGGGGGCGATAACATCGGGTCATGTTGCACAAGACCGCCCTCGTTCTTTTCTCCGGCGGGCAGGATTCCACCACCTGCCTGGCCCACGCCCTCAAGTCCTACGAGCGCGTCGAAACCATCGCCTTCGATTACCGCCAGCGCCACCACGTGGAGCTGGAAGCGCGCGTGCAGGTGCTGGCCGAGATCCGCCGCCAGTTCCCGCACTGGGCACCCAAACTGGGCCAGGACCACCTGCTGGACCTGGCCGTGCTGGGCGCCGTGAGCGAGACTTCTCTCACGCGCGAGACCGCTTTCAAGATGGAGTCCAGCGGCCTGCCCAACACCTTCGTGCCCGGGCGCAACCTGCTGTTCCTCACGCTGGCCGCTGCCGTGGCCTACCGGCGCGACCTGCAGGTCATCGTGACGGGCGTGTGCGAGACCGATTTCTCGGGTTACCCCGATTGCCGCGACGACACCATGAAGGCCATGCAACTGGCGCTCTCGCTGGGCATGGACAAGCGCTACCTGATCGAGACCCCGCTGATGTGGATCGACAAGGCCGACACCTGGCGCTTGGCCGAGACGCTGGGCGGTCCCGCGCTGGTGGACCTGATCGTCGAGCACACCCACACCTGCTACATGGGTGACCGCGCCCACCGCCACGCCTGGGGTTATGGCTGCGGCACCTGCCCGGCTTGCGAACTGCGCGCCCGCGGGTGGGAGCGGTACAAAACCCAAGTGCCGAATTAACGCTACAACCCTAGCAATAGAAGGCATCCAACCGCGGAACGCCGTGGAACCGGCTTTGCCGGGCCACTGGCGTTGCCCCCTTGAGGGGGCTGAGGGCCGAGGCTCCAAACCTGCCTGCGCAGGTTTGGACGGCACCGAAGAGCCACTGACTCTGACAGTGGCACGTCGGCGGCCACACGAAGTGGGCAAGAGTCGGGGGTGTTTTCCTATTCAGGCCTGACGCAGTTCGAAGCGCGCCACGGACTCGTCGCCGGACTTCTCCAGTGTCCAGGTGTGTTCGTGGAAAGACGCCACGGTCTGCCGGTGTGCTATTGAAACAATAGCGCCGTTACCGGCCTTCACCATCTCGATCAGCTTGCGGTAGAGGGTCTTCTCGGCTTCCTCGTCCAGTGCGCTGGTGGCTTCGTCGGCAAAGACCCAGGCCGGCTTTTTGAGGAACACGCGTGCCAGCGCCAGGCGCTGCAGTTCACCGCCCGAGAGTTTCTGGCCCCAGGCGTCCACCACGTCGAGCTGGTCCACCAGCTGCGGCAGCAGGGCTTCGCGCAGGGCCTGTTTCAGCGTTTCCTCGTCATGGTTCGCGGCCGGCTCGGGGTAGGCCAGGGCGTCGCGCAGGCTGGCATTGGGGAAATAGGGATGCTGCGGGATGAACATGCTGGAAGCCGGCAGCGTCACGTGGCCCGAGGCCAGCGGCCAGATGCCGGCCAGGGCTCGGAACAGCGTGGACTTGCCGCTGCCCGAAGGGCCGCGCAGCAGGATGCTGTCGCCCGCTTTGACCTGCAGGGCCGTGTGCGCCAGCAGGCGCTTGCCGGTGGGCAGGTCCAGCGAGAGGTTGCTGACCTGCAGGCCGCTGCCGTTGCCGGCTTCGTGGTGCAGCTGGGTGGGGCGGCTGGCGGCGACGATGGCGGCCTCGAAATGCGTCAGGCGGTCGGTGGTGGCGCGCCAGGCGGCCAGGTTGTCGTAGTTGTCGATGAACCAGGAGAGCGAGTCCTGCACGCGGCTGAAGGCCGAGGCGATCTGCATCATGGCGCCGAGCTGGATGGCACCGCTGAAGAAACGCGGCGCCGCCACCAGGAAGGGAAACACCGCCGAGGCCTGGTAGAAGGTGGAGGTGAACATGGTCAGGCGTTTCTTGGCGTCGATCAGCTGCAGGTAGTTGCGCAGTACATGGTCGAAGCGCAGCTTGAGCTGCTGGTTCTCCACGACCTCCCCGCGGTCCAGCGCGATCGCCTCGCTGTATTCGCGCACGCGCACCAGGTGGTGGCGAAAGTCGGCCTCGCGGCGCTGCTGCTCGTAGTTCAGCGGGATCAGCTTGCGGCCCACGTAGTGGGTAAGCACGGTGCCCACGGCGCAGTAGAGGATGGCCACCCACAGCATGAAGCCGGGGATGGCGAATTCGGTGCCGCCCCAGTTGAAGGTGAACTCGCCGCTGAGCGTCCACAGGATGCCGACGAAGCTGATGAAGGTCACCACCGCGTTGAGCAGCTCCATGCTCAGGCCCACGGTGCGGGTGGTGAAGAGGTTGAGGTCCTCCTGCATGCGCTGGTCCGGGTTGTCGGGCGACTGGTCGGGCGCCAGCTGGGCATAACGTGTGAGTTCCAACTGGTAGTAGGCCTGATGGGCCAGCCAGTGCTGCACGTAGTGGCGCGTCATCCAGGCGCGCCAGCGCATCTCCAGCTGCTGGGTCAGGTAGAACTTGTAGACCGCGATGATGATGTAGATGAAGGCCAGCACCGTGTAGCGCAGCAGCTGCTCCAGGAACACGGGGTAGTTCTTCTCCTGCAGCGCGTCGTAGAAGAAGCGGTTCCATTCGTTGAACAGCACCAGGGTGTAGACGAAGCCCAGGTTGAGGCCGATGATGGCCGCCAGCAGCGCGCGTGCCTTCCATTTTTCCTCGGACTTGAAGTAGGGCAGAGACAGCGCCCAGGTCCGCACGAGGAAGGTCTTGAAGAGGGCCGCTTTGTGGAACATGGACATTGGAAGACTCGCTCAAAATGGGTGGAGTGAGAAGTCAGCAGGGTGACGCAGAACTTGTGCATAAATCGTAGCGAGCGACCCGAGGGCAAGGCGGACGGAGCGCAGCCACCGGAACGTACTTGATGTACGTGAGGATGGCGAGCACCGCCCAACGCCGCCATCGGGTTGCGCAGTAGATTTATGCACAAGTTCTCAGGGGTTGGAGACGCCGCTGGCCACATGCCCCGAAGGCACGTGCTGCGCGGCGGATTCGATGTGGCCGGTCTGGTCGTCGAAGAAGAAGTCGGGCTCGAACTCGCGCAGAAACTCGCCCTTGGGCAGGCCACCCAGGAACATGACTTCATCTACTTCGATGTTCCAGTCCATCAGGGTACGGATGGCGCGCTCGTGCGCCGGAGCACTGCGTGCCGTGACCAGCGCAGTGCGGATGCGCATATTGGGTGTACCTTCCTGTTGCAAGCGGTGAAGCGCAGCCAGCAGGGGCTTGAAAGGACCAGCTAAAAGTGGCTGGTGAGCCTTGTCGCGTTCGTGTTGTTGGAAGACTGGTAAGCCAGAGGACTGATAGATGCGCTCTGCTTCATCGCTAAACAGCACAGCGTCACCGTCAAAGGCGATGCGCACTTCGTTGGGGTAGTTGTCTTGTGCGCGAGCTGCATGTGTAGCCACGGTAGCGGCTGGACAGCCCATTTTGAGTGCGGCACGGACATCATCGGGGTTCGCTGAGAGAAACAGATTCGCTTGCAAGGGCGTGAGATATTTGTAGGGTTCACGACCCCGTGTAAAAACACCTCGTTCTATTTTCAGGTCGTCGGATTTGATGGAGCGGAAAACCCGCAGACCCGAGACCGGGTCGTTGCGCGAGAGGATGACCACCTCCACGCGCTGGGCGTCGCTGTCGTTGAAGGCCAGCAGCTTCCTGACCATGGAGAAGGCCACACCCGGCTTGGCGGGCTCGTCCAGCTTGTCGAGCTGCAGCTTCATGTAGGCGCGGTCCTTGTGCGGGCCGTGGCCGTGCTCGAAGACCTTGTTCTCCTCCTCGAAGTCGAACAGGGCCCGCGAGGAAATGGCGACGACGAGCTTGCCGTCCAGTGATGCACCCATGCGGTCTCCCTTGTGTTGTTTTCAGCCGGCCCAGCGCGCCAGCAGTTCCACGTCTTCCGGAAACAGCTGGCCGCGCTCGGCCTGCAGCACGCGGCCGTCGCGCCCGCGCACCAGGGTGATGGGCAGGCCCCGGGGTTTGGGCAGCACACGCTGGATCTCCGGCGTGACGTAGCCGGCCGGGAAGGTGTAGCCCTTTTTCTGCAGGTAGGCCGTGGCGTCTTCGCGCTTGCGGTCGATGGAGAGTGTCAGCAGCAACACGCCCCTGTTGCCCAGCACGCGCTGGCTGTCCCAGAGCTTTTGCATCTCGGGGCTCTGCAGGGCGCAGAAGGGGCAGGTGCTGGCCCACCAGTAGATCACCAGCACCCGGCCTTCGGCCTGGGCCGGTCGGAATACCGTGCCGTCGAGCAGCGGTACTTCGGGGAGGGCCAGCGATGTGCCAACGGCGGGCAGTGGGCCGGCCTTGGCCTCGACCCCGGGCGAGGAGGGCGCGGCGGGTGCCGACTGCGCCCCTGCTGACCGGCCCAGGGCCAGGGTGCCGGCCAGGAGTGCGCTGCCGGCGACCAGCTGTCTGCGTTGCGGATTCATGCCGATGATCTTAGCGCCTGAGCAGGGTGGCGCCATCGGGGCGTGCCCTCAGGCCCGGCGGCGCGCCAGCAACTCACCACCGCGCACGGCCACGGTCTCGCCTTCGGCCAGGGCCACCCAGGGCTCTGCGCTCAGGGGCACGCTGGCCAGCAGCAGCACCTGCTGGTAACCGCCGCCTACACAGAGGCCCTCGGTCTGCAGCGCGTCGTCTTCCTGTGTGCAGCGGCGCTGCAGCCAGTACAGGCCCGGCGGCGCGATGCGGCCGTCCGCCTGGATGCGCTGGTGGCCATGCGCGAACAGCACCTCGCCGTCGGCATAGAGGAAGTTGGCGGGGCCGAGGGCGCGCAGCCCGGACGCGAAGGTGCTCACGACGTCCAGGCGATCCTGCAAGGCCGGCACACCCTGGCCTTGCCACAGCGGCGCCAGCCGTGCCAGCAGCGCGCAGAAGGCGTGCTCGGAGTCGGTCTCGCCCACCGGACGGAACTGCGTCAGCGCGAAGCCCGGGGCGTCCAGGAGGCCGGGCAGGTCGCCGTTGTGGGCGAAGACATGGCTGCGACCGCCCAGTTCGCGCAGGAAGGGCTGGGTGTTGGCCAGCGTGATGGCACCGCGGGTGGCGTGGCGTATGTGCGAGAGGGCCAGGGTGGTGGGCGGCCCTGCGCTGGCCAGCAGGCGCGCCAGCGGGCTGTCGCTGGCCGGGGCGGCCTCGCGGTAAAGCGCCGCCTCATGGCCCTGGTAGCAGGCGACGCCCCAGCCGTCGCGGCTGCTCTGGCCGGGCGTGGTGTGCGCAGCGAGCGCCGACAGCGAGAAGCTCAGGCGGGCGGCTTGCCGGCTGGAGATGGCGAGCAGTTCACACATGCGTGGACGGGGCGATGGGGCATCCGGCAGGATCGGGCTTTGAAATATACACTTAGGGGTATACAAGGGTCGTTTCCCCCAGCCACCATGATCCCGATCAAGACTGAATCCGCCTGGCGCGGCACATCGGACTGCCGCAACTGCGGCATCCGTGACATGGTGCTGTTTGCCGACCTCAACGAGCAGGATTTCGGGATGATCCACGCGCCGATCGACGATCTCGAATTCGCAGCGGGTGAGGCGCTGTACAGCGAGGGTTCGCGGGCCCAGGGGATCTACACGCTGCGCCGCGGCATGATCAAGCTGGTGCGGGTGACGACCGACGGCCGCCAGCGCATCGTGCGTGTGCTGCGGCCGGGTGATGTGGCGGGCCTGGAGGCGCTGGGCGGCGGGCATTTCGACTGCGATGCCGTGGCCCTGAGCGGGATTGCCGTCTGCCGCATCCCGCTGGAGGTGATCCACACCCTGGGCGCGAGCAGCCCGCGCCTGCACCTGCGCCTGATGCAGAAATGGCAGGCGGCGCTCAGGGACGCCGATGACTGGCTGGCCGACCTGAACTTCGGCACGGCACGCCAGCGTGTCTCCAACTTCATCCTGAAGATGCGCAGCCCGACCGACGACCGCACCGTCACCCTGTTCGCGCGCGACGACATGGGCGCCATGCTGGACCTGAAGCTGGAGACCGTGAGCCGCGAGGTCAGCCGCCTGGTGCGCGAGGCGGTGATCGAGCCGCTGGACAAGCAGGGCCGCGTTTACCGCCTGCACGAGCCGCAGCGTCTGCTGCAGGCGGCCTGAAGGCTCAGGCCCAGGAGTCGATCAGCGGCTCGGCCTGCTCGATCAGGAATTTCTTGAAGGACTGCGCCGCGGGCGAGAGCTTTTTCTGGCCCAGATGGGTCACGTACCACTTGCCCACGATGGGCATGCCGCTGATGTCCAGCAGGGCCAGGTGGCCGGCGGCCAGCTCGTGGCGCACCGTGCGCATGGAGAGGAAGGACAGGCCCATGCCGGCCATGACGGCCTGCTTGATGGTTTCGTTGCTGGGCATCTCCATCGCCACCTTGATCGGGATTTCGTACTGCTGGAACAGGCGCTCCATGGCCGCCCGTGTGCCCGAACCCTGTTCGCGCACGACAAAGGGATAGTCTTTCAGGATGTCGAAAGCCATGCGCTTGCGGCGCACCAGGGGGTGGTCGGGCGGCGCCACGATGCCCAGCGGGTTGCTGGCGAAGGGGGTGGCTTCGCAGTCGAGGTTGCCCGGGGCGCGGCCCATGACCACCAGATCCAGCTCGTTGCGCGCGAGCATGCCCAGGATGTTGTCGCGGTTGTCGATGTGCAGGGCGATGTCGATGCCCGGCATCAGCTTGGTGAAGCGCACCAGCAGCATGGGCACGAAGTACTTGGCCGTGCTGACGATGCCCAGCTCGATGCGGCCTTTTTTGGCCCCCACGTGCTCGGCCATGCTGGCTTCCAGGTCCTTGAGCTTGCCCAGGGCGGCGATGGCGTGGGTCAGGAACTCGTTGCCGGCGTGGGTGAGCTGGATGTTGCGCCCCACCGGTTCTATCAGCGAGAGGCCGAAGGCCTCTTCCAGCTGGCGGATCTGCATGGACACGGCCGGTTGCGTGACGAAAAGGCGTTCGGCCGCCCGGGAAACGGATTTTTCGCGGGCAACCTCGATGAAAGTCTGCAGTTGCTTGAGCGTGTAGTTGCGCATGGAATCGAATCAGTAAATACTGATATTTGCTAGAGCAAATATTATATTTTATTGATGGGTCAGGGCCCGCTCGCTCCCGGGATAGGAGCGGAAACAGGCCCTGGTTCAGCCGCCGGTCCCGACCGGGGCCATGCGGATGTGGCGCCCGTACTGCTCGGCCAGGAAGACTTCACCGCGCTCCAGGATGAAGTAGCGGAAGGCCTCGGCCGCTGGCGACAGCAGCTTGGACAGGGTGTGCACCACGTTCCAGGCACGCACCACCGGGGAGCCCTGGACGTCGAGGATGGCCACCAGCTGGTTGTCCAGCTCCAGGCCGATGGTGTGCAGCGAAAGGAAGCTCAGGCCCATGCCGGCCATGACGGCCTGCTTGATGGTTTCGTTGCTCGACATCTCCATCGTCACCTTGGGTTCGAAGTTCGCATCCGCGAAAAACTTCTCCATGGCCGCCCGTGTGCCCGAACCCTGCTCGCGCACGATGAAGCTGTAGGGCTGCAGCGAGGACACCCCCAGCTGGCCGCGCTTGAGCAGCGGGTGGTCCACCGGCGCCACGAAGACGTGCGGATGGGCGGCAAAGGGCTCGGCGCGCGTGGCCATCTCCTTCGGGGGGCGGCCCATGATGGCGATGTCCACCTCATTGCCCTGCAGCATGCGCAGCAGCTGCTCGCGGTTGCCGACGATCAGGCGCACCTCGATGCCATCGTGCTCGCGCTGGAACTCGGCCAGCAGCCGCGGCAGGAAGTACTTGGCCGTGCTGACCATGCCGATGGTCAGCGTGCCGATCTCCAGCTTCTGCAGGCGCGCGGCGGCGTCCTCTGCGTCCTTCAGCGTGGCCAGGATCTTGCGGGCATAGACCAGCATGTATTCGCCGGCCGTGGTCAGCGCCACCTGGCGGCCGCTGCGTTCGAACAGGGGCAGTCCCACATGGCCCTCAAGCTCCTTGATCTGCATGGTCACGGCCGGTGGCGTGAGGTGCAGCGCCTGCGCGGCCTTGCTGAAGCTGAGCTGGCGGGCGACCTCGCTGAACACCCGAAGCTGGCGAAAGGTGGCGTTCTTCATTAAGCAATCACTTAATCAAAAGCAAATAAAGTTTGAATTTACCTTATTTCGCTAAATTCTTATATTTCACCCATCAAGAATTTCAACCCTCAGGAGTCATTGATGAGCAGTTCGACCCAGATCACCGACGCCAAGAAGCGCTATAGCGCAGGCGTTCTGAAATACAAGCAGATGGGCTACTGGATGCCCGACTACGTGCCCAAGGAGACGGACACGATCTGCCTGTTCCGTATCACCCCGCAGGACGGTGTGGACCCCGAAGAGGCCGCCGCCGCCGTGGCCGGCGAATCCTCCACCGCCACCTGGACGGTGGTATGGACCGACCGCCTGACCGCCTGCGACAGCTACCGCGCCAAGGCCTACAAGGTGCAGCCGGTGCCGAACAACCCGGGCCAGTACTTTGCCTGGGTGGCCTATGACCTGATCCTCTTTGAAGAGGGCTCGATCTCCAACATGACGGCCAGCCTGATCGGCAACGTGTTCTCCTTCAAGCCGCTCAAGGCAGCGCGCCTGGAAGACATCCGCATCCCGGTGGCCTACCTCAAGACCTTCAAGGGCCCGCCGACCGGACTGGTCGTCGAGCGCGAGCGCCTGGACAAGTTCGGCCGTCCCCTGCTGGGCGCCACCACCAAGCCCAAGCTGGGCCTGTCGGGTCGCAACTACGGCCGCGTGATCTATGAAGGCCTCAAGGGCGGCCTGGACTTCATGAAGGACGACGAGAACATCAACTCGCAGCCTTTCATGCACTGGCGTGACCGTTTCCTCTACGTGATGGACGGCGTGAACAAGGCACAGGCCGTGACCGGCGAGGTCAAGGGCAGCTACCTTAACGTGACCGGCGCCACGATGGAAGACATCTACGAGCGCGCCGAGTTCGCCAAGGAGCTGGGTTCGGTCGTGATCATGCTGGACCTGGTGATCGGCTGGTCCGCCATCCAGTCCATGGCCAACTGGGCCCGCAAGAACGACATGATCGTGCACATGCACCGTGCCGGTCACGGTACCTACACCCGCCAGAAGAACCACGGCGTGAGCTTCCGTGTGATCGCCAAGTGGCTGCGCATGGCCGGTGTCGACCACCTGCACACCGGCACCGCCGTGGGCAAGCTCGAAGGTGACCCGATGACCGTGCAGGGTTACTACAACGTCTGCCGCGACAGCTACACCAAGGCCGACCTGCCGCGCGGCCTGTTCTTCGACCAGGACTGGGCCGACACCAAGAAGGTGATGCCGGTGGCTTCGGGCGGCATCCATGCCGGCCAGATGCACCAGCTGATCGACCTCTTCGGCGACGACGTGATCCTGCAGTTCGGCGGCGGCACCATCGGCCACCCGCAGGGCATCCAGGCCGGTGCCGTGGCCAACCGCGTGGCGCTCGAATGCATGGTCAAGGCCCGCAACGAAGGCAAGGACATCAAGAACGAAGGTCCGGCAATCCTGAAGAAGGCCGCCCAGACCTGTGGTCCGCTGAAAGCCGCGCTGGACACCTGGGGCGACATCAGCTTCAACTACCAGTCGACCGACAGCAGCGACTTCGCCGTCACGCCCGCCGTGGCCTGAGACCAGGAATACAGGAGAACCGAATCATGATGACCAACCCCACCGGCCGCCTGACCCAGGGCCAGTTCAGCTTCCTGCCCGACCTGACGGACGCCGAAATCACGCTGCAGATCGAGTACGGCCTCAAGAAAGGCTACGCCTGGAGCGTGGAATACACCGACGATCCGCATCCGCGCAACACCTACTGGGAAATGTTCGGCATGCCCATGTTCGACCTGCAGGATGCTGCCGGCGTGTTGATGGAGGTGAAGAACTGCCGCAAGGCCTTCCCCAACCTCTACATCCGCCTGATGGCCTTCGACTCCACCCGCAATATCGAGTCGATCGCGATGAGCTTCATCGTGAACCGGCCGAAGACCGAAGGCGGTTTCATGCTGGAGCGCCAGGAAATCGGTGGCCGCTCGATGCGCTACACCACGCGCGGTTACGGTGCCAACAAGCCGGAAGGCGAGCGCTATTGATTAAGTAGCAACCCTGCCCCGACGCCGCAAGCGCCGGGGCAGGCGCAACAGGACAGCTTCGACCCATGAGTGCCCCCAGTTATTCCATTCCCGGCGTCGCGTCGGCCGCCCCCGCGGGCCCGGCCGACACCACTGCCGATGCCGCCGCCTCCATGGCCATGGTGGACAGCGGCGCGCGCAGCGTGGCGCAGGTGCTGGCGCAATCGCAGGTCGAAGACGTCTTGGCCGAACTGGAGCGTGACCTGGTCGGCCTGGCGCCGGTCAAGGCGCGCATCCGCGACATTGCCGCCCTGCTGGTGATCGACAAGCTGCGCATCAACCTGGGCCTGACCAGCCAGGCGCCCAGCCTGCACATGAGTTTCACCGGCAACCCGGGCACGGGCAAGACCACGGTGGCCATGCGCATGGCGCAGATCCTGCACCGCCTGGGGTATGCGCGCAAAGGGCACATGGTGGCGGTCACGCGCGACGACCTGGTGGGCCAGTACATCGGCCATACCGCACCCAAGACCAAGGAAGTGCTCAAGAAAGCCATGGGCGGCGTGCTCTTCATCGACGAGGCCTACTACCTCTACCGCCCCGAGAACGAGCGTGACTACGGCCAGGAGGCCATCGAGATCCTGCTGCAGGTGATGGAGAACCAGCGCGACGATCTGGTCGTGATCCTGGCCGGCTACAAGGACCGGATGGACACCTTCTTCCAGTCCAACCCGGGCATGTCCTCACGGATTGCCCACCACCTGGACTTTCCCGACTACTCGGTCGGCGAGCTGATGCAGATTTCCGGGAAAATGCTGGAGACGCAGAATTACCGCTTCGGCCCCGGTGCGGCCGAGGCCTTCGACCGGTACCTGCAATTGCGCATCGGCCAGCCGCATTTCGCCAACGCACGCAGCGTGCGCAACGCACTGGACCGGGCCCGTCTGCGCCAGGCCAGCCGCCTGTTTGCCGAGCGCGACCGTGAACTGAGCCGGGACGACCTGACGACCATCGAGGCGCAGGACATCCTGGCCAGCCGACTGTTTAAAACCGAGTGAGGTTCACCATGACCCAGCCCACGCTACAAGCCCTGATCTTCGACGTCGACGGCACCATCGCCGACACCGAGAGCCTGCACCTGGAGGCCTTCAACTACGCCTTCAATGAGCTGGACCTGGGCTGGCACTGGGACCCCGCGCTGTACACCGAACTGCTGGAAGTTTCCGGCGGCAAGGAGCGTGTGCAGCATTACTGGAAGCAGATCAACCCCGACATCAAGTCCATCGATGCCCAGGGCGTCCAGGACACGGTCAATCGCATCCACGAACTCAAGACCGCCTACTACGAGGGCGCCATCAACGGCGGTGCCATCGGCCTGCGTCCGGGCATCCTCGAGCTGTTCGACGAAGCGGCCGGCGCCGGTGTGCAGCTGGCCATTGCCACCACCACCTCCCCGGTCAACATCGCGGCCCTGCTGCGCCGTGCCATGGGGCCGGGCTGGCGCCACGCCTTCGCGGCCATCGGCGACGGCTCCACGGCACCGCTTAAGAAGCCGCACCCCATGGTCTACGAGCAGATCCTGCAGATCCTGCAACTCGATCCGCGCCAGTGCCTGGCGTTCGAGGATTCGGGCAACGGCCTGAAGGCCGCCACGCTGGCCGGCCTGGCCACCGTGATCACGCCCACGCAGTACACGCGCCACCACGACTTCAGCCGCGCCATGCACGTCCTGCCCGACCTGGGGGGCGTACACCTGTCCGACCTGCGGTTATGGCACCAGGCGCACTGGTCCGGCGAACGCCTCCTGACCGTCGATCAATAAAGAGAACCCTCCATCATGCCGCTGTCCAAACGCACCACCCTGACCCAGTTCCTGATCGAGGAGCGCCGTCGCTTCCCCGACGCCCGGGGCGACTTCAATGCGCTGATCCTCGACGTGGCCTTGGCCTGCAAGGCCATTGCGCGCGCAGTGGCCTTCGGCGAGCTCGGTGGCGTGCTGGGCAACCAGAACGGCGACAACGGCGGCAGCGTGAACGTGCAGGGCGAGACGCAGAAGAAGCTCGACGTGCTGAGCAACGACCTCTTCACGCGCCTGAACGAGTGGGGTGGTCACCTGGCCGGCATGGCCTCCGAAGAGATGGACCTGCCCTACCAGATCCCGGCCAAGCAACCGCGCGGCAAGTACCTGCTGGTGTTCGACCCGCTGGACGGCTCCAGCAACATCGACGTCAATGTCTCGGTCGGCAGCATCTTTTCCATCCTGCGCGCGCCCGAGGACGTGGTCAAGTCCGGCCGCGATGTCACCGATGCCGACTTCTTCCAGCCCGGCACCCGGCAGGTGGCCGCTGGCTACGCGCTCTACGGCCCCACCACCATGCTGGTGCTGACGGTGGGCAACGGCGTCAACGGCTTCACGCTCGACCCCAACCTGGGCGAGTTCATGCTCACGCACCCGAAGATGCAGATTCCGGCCGACACGCAGGAGTTCGCCATCAACGCCTCCAACAGCCGCTTCTGGGAAGCGCCGATCAAGCGTTATGTCGATGAATGCATGGCTGGCAAGACCGGTGCACGCGGCAAGGACTTCAACATGCGCTGGATCGCCTCCATGGTGGCCGAGGCGCACCGCATCCTGATGCGTGGCGGCGTCTTCATGTACCCCAAGGACACCAAGGACCCGACCAAACCGGGCCGCCTGCGCCTGTTGTACGAGGCCAATCCCGTGGGTTTCATCATGGAGCAGGCCGGTGGCCGCGCCAGCACGGGCCGCCAGCCCATGCTGACGGTCCAGCCGACCTCGCTGCACCAGCGTATCGGCCTGATCTTCGGCTCGAAGAACGAGGTGGAACGCATCGAGCGCTACCACGCCGAGCCCGCCAAGGTCCAGGACGACAACCCGCTGTTCCATGAGCGCGGCCTGTTCAGAGTATGACCCCCCCTGAGTGCCCTGCGGGCCCTTCCCCCAAGGGGGACGACACCAGCGGCCCGGCGAAGCCGGTTCCGCGGTGTCCCGCGATGAATATCGCATAGGTGGCTTTGCAGTGCCTCGATCGAAAGAATTCTTAGCTCCAGGAGACCTTTGTGTCTGAACGTCATCCCATCATCGCGATCACCGGCTCATCGGGGGCCGGAACGTCCACCGTGACGCGCACTTTCGCCAACATCTTCCGCCGTGAAGGCGTGAAGGCCGCCATCATCGAGGGCGACAGCTTCCACCGCTACAACCGCAAGGAGATGAAGCTCAAGGCCAGCGAGGCGGAGAAGACCGGGAACAAGCACTTCAGCCATTTCGGCTCCGACAACAACCTGTTCGGCGAACTCGAGAGCCTGTTTGCCAACTACGCCAAATCCGGCACCGGTCAGGCACGCAAGTACCTGCACAACGAGGAAGAGGCGGCGCCCTACAAGCAGGAGCCCGGCACCTTCACGCCCTGGGAAGCGCTGCCGGCCGACACCGACATGCTGTTCTACGAAGGCCTGCACGGCGCCGTGGTCACGCCCGCGCACAACATCGCCCAGCATCCGGACCTGCGCATCGGCGTGGTGCCGGTGATCAACCTGGAATGGATCCAGAAGCTCTGGCGCGACAAGCACCAGCGCGGCTACAGCACCGAGGCGGTGACCGACACCATCCTGCGTCGCATGCCCGACTACGTGAACTACATCGTGCCGCAGTTCGCGCACACGCACGTGAACTTCCAGCGTGTGCCCATGGTGGACACCTCCAACCCCTTCATCTCGCGCGACATCCCCTCGGCCGACGAGAGCATGGTGGTGATCCGTTTCGCCAATCCCAAGGGCATCGACTTCCCCTATCTGCTCAACATGATCGACGATTCCTGGATGAGCCGCGCCAACACCATCTGCGTGCCCGGCGGCAAGATGGAACTGGCCATGCAACTGATCTTCACGCCCTTCGTCTGGCGCATGATGGAACGGCGCAAGCGCGCGCTGGGAGCGAACTGAAATGAGCGTTCTGAAGACCCCTCCCACACCCGAACTCGCCCGTCGCATGGCCAACGCCATCCGCATGCTGGCGGTCGATGCCGTCGAGCAGGCCAAGTCCGGCCACCCCGGCGCGCCCATGGGCATGGCCGACATTGCCGAAGTGCTGTGGAACCGCCACCTCAAGCACAACCCGATCAATCCGCACTGGCCTGATCGCGACCGCTTCGTGCTGTCCAACGGCCACGGCTCCATGCTGATCTATGCGCTGCTGCACCTCACCGGCTACGACCTGCCGATGGACGAACTCAAGCGCTTCCGCCAGCTGCACAGCAAGACCGCCGGCCACCCGGAAGTGGGCGTGACGCCGGGCGTGGAAACCACCACCGGCCCGCTGGGCCAGGGCATCGCCAACGCCGTGGGCATGGCGCTGGCCGAGAAGCTGCTGGCCGACGAATTCAACCGCGAGGAAGACGGTGTCAGCCACAACATCGTGGACCACCACACCTACACCTTTCTGGGCGACGGTTGCATGATGGAAGGCATCAGCCACGAGGCCTGCGCCCTGGCCGGCACGCTGCGCCTGTCCAAGCTGATCGCCTTCTACGACGACAACGGCATCTCCATCGACGGTCACGTCGAAGGCTGGTTCACCGACGACACACCTGGCCGCTTCACGGCCTACGGCTGGCACGTGATCCCGAATGTCGATGGCCACAATCCCGCGGCCGTGGAAGCGGCCCTGGTTGAGGCGCGCAAGCAGGCCGCGCTGCCGCATGGCAAGCCCACCCTGATCTGCTGCAAGACCGTGATCGGCCAGGGTTCGCCCAACAAGGCCGGCACGCATGACGTGCACGGCGCTGCGCTGGGCGCCGCCGAGGTGGCCGCCACGCGCGAAGAGCTGGGCTGGACCGCCGCCCCCTTCGAGATTCCGGCTGATATTGCCCAGGCCTGGGACGCGAAGGAACGTGGCGCTGCCGCCGAGCGCTCCTGGCGCACCCGCTTCGAGGCCTATCGCACGCAATACCCCATGGAAGCAGCCGAGTTCGAGCGCCGCATGGCCGGTGACCTGCTGCCCGACTTCGCCGCCAGGCTGCCCGAACTGTTCGAAGCTGTCGCCGCAAAGGCCGACGCCGTGGCGACCCGCAAGGCCAGCCAGAACGCGCTGGATCTGCTCAGCCCCCTGCTGCCCGAGTTCTTTGGCGGCAGTGCCGACCTGACCGGCTCCAACCTGACCAACTTCAAGGGCTGCATCAAGGCCGGGCGCGACGCCTGGGGCAACCACATGTCCTACGGCGTGCGCGAGTTCGGCATGGCCGCCATGATGAACGGCATCGCCCTGCACGGCGGCTACCTCCCTTACGGTGGCACCTTCCTGACCTTCAGCGACTATTCGCGCAACGCCATCCGCATGGCGGCGCTGATGAAGCTGCGCGTGATCCATGTCTTCACGCACGACTCCATCGGCCTGGGTGAAGACGGCCCCACGCACCAGTCGGTCGAGCACGTGCCTTCGCTGCGCATCATCCCCAACCTGGACGTCTGGCGTCCGGCCGACGGCCTGGAGACCGCCGTGGCCTGGGCCTGCGCCATCGAGCGCCGTGACGGTCCCAGCGCCATGGCGCTCTCGCGCCAGAACCTGCCGCGCCTGGCCGACCGCGCCGAACTTGCCGCCCACATCCGACGCGGCGGTTACATCCTGGCCGAGATCGACGTACCGCGCGCGGTGATCATCGCCACCGGTTCCGAAACCATGCTGGCCATGCAGGCGCATGAGCTGCTGGCCAAGGAAGGCATCCCGACGCGTGTCGTCTCCATGCCCTGCACCAATGTGTTCGACCGCCAGCCGCAGTCCTACCAGGACGCCGTGCTGCCGCTGGACCTGCCGGGTGTGGCGGTGGAGGCCGCGCATCCGGACTTCTGGCGCAAGTACGTCGGCCGCCGTGGCCATGTGGTGGGCATCGCGAGCTTCGGCGAGTCGGCGCCCGCCAAGGACCTGTACCAGCACTTTGGCATCACGGTGGAAGCCATCGTGCAGGCCGTGCGGGGTCTGGTGCGCGAAGGTGCCGCAGCGGCCGCCTGATTTTTTTTGCCAGATTTATTTCCATGAATAAGCAAGTAAACGTGCCTTTCGATCTGGTCATGTTTGACCTGGATGGCACGCTGATCGAAACCGCGCCCGAAATCTGCGATGCCGTCAACGACACGCTGCAGCACTTTGGCCTGGCGCAGGTGGCGCAGGAGCAGGTGGACCGCTGGATTGGCCACGGCACGCGCGAGCTGCTGGTGCAGGCGCTGGCCCAGGTGCGCCGGCTCACGGTAGAGGAGGTACGCCGCTGTGATGACCTGCCCCTGATTGCCGCCGAATTCGATCGCCATTACCAGCGCCGCTGCGGCACGCGCAGCCACCTGTACCCGCATGTGCGCGAGGTGCTCAAGAGCTTGCGTGCCCAGGGCATCTACCTGGCCGTGGTCACCAACAAGGAGGCGCGTTACACGCGCACCGTGCTGGCCGCCCACGCGCTCGAGCCGCTGTTCGACCGCGTGGTCAGCGGTGACACCCTGCCGACCAAGAAACCCGATCCGGCCGGCATCCACAGCTGCCTGGTGCAGTTCCAGGTGGACGCCGCGCGCGCGCTGTTCGTCGGCGACTCGTCGATCGACGTGGCCAGCGCGCGCAATGCCGGTGTGCCGGTCTGGGCGATGCCCTATGGCTACAACATGGGCCAGCCCATCGAGGCTTGCGGGCCCGATCGCGTGATTCCTGACTTCCGTCAGCTATTGAATTGACAAACCATCAGAGGAGAGTTTTGTGACGATCAAGGTAGGCATCAACGGCTTCGGCCGCATCGGGCGCAACGTGCTGCGCTCCGCCGTGGCGAACTTCAAGGACATCGAGATCGTCGCCATCAACGACCTGCTCGAACCCGACTATCTGGCTTACATGCTCAAGTACGACAGCGTGCACGGTCGTTTCAAGGGTGAAGTCAGCGTCGAAGGCGGCACCCTCATCGTCAACGGCAAGAAGATCCGCCTGACCCAGGAACGCGACCCCGCCAACCTGAAATGGAACGAAGTCGGCGCTGACGTCGTCATCGAATCCACCGGCCTGTTCCTGGACAAGGCCGGCGCCGAGAAACACCTGGCCGCCGGTGCGAAGAAAGTCATCATCTCCGCCCCCAGCAAGGACGACACCCCCATGTTCGTCTTCGGCGTCAACGACAAGAGCTACGCCGGCCAGGCCATCATCAGCAACGCCAGCTGCACCACCAACTGCCTGGCCCCCGTGGCCAAGGTGCTCAACGACAAATGGGGCATCAAGCGCGGCCTCATGACCACCGTGCACGCTGCCACCGCCACCCAGAAGACCGTGGATGGTCCTTCCAACAAGGACTGGCGCGGCGGGCGCGGCATCCTGGAAAACATCATCCCCAGCTCCACCGGTGCGGCCAAGGCCGTGGGCGTGGTCATCCCCGAGCTCAACAAGAAACTCACCGGCATGTCCTTCCGCGTGCCCACCAGTGACGTCTCCGTGGTCGACCTGACCGTGGAACTGAACAAGGAAGCCGACTACCAGGAAATCTGCGCCGAGATGAAGGCCCAGAGCCAGGGCGCCTTGAAGGGCGTGCTGGGTTATACGGAAGACAAGGTGGTGGCCACCGACTTCCGCGGTGAAGTCTGCACCTCGGTGTTCGATGCCGAGGCCGGCATCGCGCTGGACAAGACCTTCATCAAGGTCGTGGCCTGGTACGACAACGAGTGGGGTTACTCCAACAAGTGCCTGGAGATGGCACGCGTGGTCGGCCGCTGATCCGGAGCCAAGCATGAACTTCCTCCGCTTCCAGAGCCTGTGCGAGCAGGGCCAGGCCAAAGGCAAACGCGTGTTCATCCGCGCCGACCTCAACGTCCCGCAGGACGATGCGGGCAACATCACCGAAGACACCCGCATCCGCGCCAGCCTGCCCTGCATCCGCATGGCCCTCGATGCCGGCGCCGCCGTCATGGTGACGTCCCACCTGGGCCGCCCCACCGAAGGCGAATTCAAGCCGGAGGATTCCCTGGCCCCGGTGGCCCGGCGCATGGCCGAACTGCTGGGCCGTGAGGTGCCGCTCATCTCCAACTGGGTCGACGGCGTCAGCGTGGCCCCCGGCCAACTCGTGCTGCTGGAGAACTGCCGTTTAAACAAGGGCGAGAAAAAGAACAGCGAAGAACTCGGCAAAAAGATGGCCGCCCTGTGCGACATCTTCGTGCACGACGCCTTTGGCACCGCCCACCGCGCCGAAGCCAGTACTTACGGCATCGCCCAGTACGCCAAGGTCGCCAGCGCCGGCCCCCTGCTGGCGGCCGAGATGGATGCCATCGGCAAGGCCCTGAGCGCGCCCAAGCGCCCCCTGGTGGCGATTGTTGCCGGCTCCAAGGTCAGCACCAAGCTCACCATCCTCAAATCCCTGGCCGACAAGGTCGACCAGCTCATCGTGGGCGGCGGCATTGCCAACACCTTCATGCTGGCCGCCGGCCTGAAGATCGGCAAGAGCCTGGCCGAGCCCGACCTCCTCAAGGAGGCCCAGGCCGTCATCGAAGCCATGAAAGCCCGGGGTGCTGAAGTGCCGATCCCCGTGGACGTGGTGACCGCCAAGGAATTCAAGGCCGATGCCAAGGCGACGATCAAGAAGGCCACCGAGGTGGAAGCCGACGACCTGATCCTGGACATCGGGCCCGAGACCGCGAAGAAGCTGGCCGAACAACTCAAGGCGGCCGGCACCATCGTGTGGAACGGCCCGGTGGGCGTGTTCGAGTTCGCGGCCTTCGAGAACGGCACCAAGGAGATTGCCAGGGCGATTGCCCAGTCCAGCGCCTTCTCCATCGCCGGCGGGGGTGACACCCTGGCGGCGATTGCCAAGTACGGTATCGAGAAGGACGTGGGCTACATCTCCACCGGCGGGGGCGCCTTCCTGGAGGTGCTGGAGGGCAAGACCCTGCCGGCCTTCGAGATCCTGGCCAAACGTGCGCAGGGCTGATTTTCTTTTTTCATACTAGACAGGACGACACCATGGCATTCGCATCACTCCGACAGGTTCTCGATCACGCCGCCGAGCACGGTTATGGCGTGCCGGCCTTCAACGTCAACAACCTCGAACAGGTGCTGGCCATCATGGAAGCAGCCCAGGAAACCGACAGCCCGGTGATCCTGCAGGCTTCGGCCGGCGCGCGCAAGTACGCGGGTGAGCCCTATCTGCGCCACCTGATGCTCGCGGCCGTGGAGTCGCACCCGGACATCCCGGTGGTGGTGCACCAGGACCACGGCACCTCGGCGGCGGTCTGCCAGCAGTCCATCCGCTCGGGCTTCACCAGCGTGATGATGGACGGCTCGCTGATGACGGACGGCAAGACCCCGGCCAGCTACGACTACAACGTGGACATCACGCGCCGCGTCTGCGAGATGGCGCACCCGGTGGGCGTCTCGGTCGAAGGTGAGCTCGGTTGCCTGGGTTCGCTGGAGACCGGCGAAGCCGGCGAGGAAGACGGCGTCGGCGCCGAGGGCAAGCTCACGCACGACATGATGCTGACCGACCCGGTGCAGGCCAAGGACTTCGTGGCCAAGACCGGCGTGGACGCGCTGGCCATTGCCATCGGCACCAGCCACGGCGCCTACAAGTTCACGCGCAAGCCCACCGGCGACATCCTGGCCATCGACCGCATCGCCGCCATCCACGCACAGATCCCGAACACGCACCTGGTGATGCACGGCTCCAGCAGCGTGCCGCAGGAGTGGCTGGCCATCATCCGCCAGTACGGTGGCGACATCAAGGAAACCTATGGCGTGCCGGTGGAGGAGATCCAGCGCGGCATCAAGAGCGGTGTGCGCAAGATCAACATCGACACCGACATCCGCCTGGCCATGACCGGCGCCATGCGCGAGATCTTCGCCAAGCAGCCCAGCGAGTTCGATCCGCGCAAGGCGCTGGCCGCTGCCAAGAAGGCCGCGCGCGGTGTGGTCAAGGCGCGCTTCGAGGCCTTCGGCTGTGCCGGCATGGCTTCGAAGATGAAGCCCATCGCGCTGGAAGCCATGGCGGCCCGTTACGCCTGAGTTTTTCAACAACCGACCCGAGGAGACCCCATGAAATTGATCCACATCGCACTGGCTGCCGTCGCACTGGTGTCCATGCCCGCCTTCGCCAGCAAGGAAATCGCCAGCAAGAATGCCTGCATGGCCTGCCACGCGGTTGATCGCAAGATGGTCGGCCCGTCCTTCCAGGACGTGGCCAAGAAATACAAGGACCAGAAGGATGCCGAGGCCATGCTGGCAGGCAGCATCAAGAAGGGTGGGGCCGGCAAGTGGGGCCCGGTGCCCATGCCGGCGCAGGCAGCCCTGGCCGAAGCCGATGCCAAGACCCTGGCGACCTGGGTGCTGGCCGGCGCCAGATAAGTTTCGTACAGAGACGGAAAAGAAGAAGGGGCGGTCCTGCGGGACCGCCCCTTGCATTTCAGCGCTGGCTCAGCCGAATCTTTCCAGCAGGCGGGCCGACTTCTCGACTTCCTGCATGGCGTGTTCCTCGCTCTCGGCGTCGTAGACGGCTTCCATCACGGTGCAGGCCATCATGCGGTAGAAGGCCTTGTCCATGGCCTTGCGGGCGGCTGACATCTGCAGCGCCACGTCTTCGCAGCTGCGGCCCTCCTGAATCATCTCCACCAGGCCACGCACCTGCCCCTCGATGCGGCGCAGGCGGTTGACCACGTCTTTCTGGTGATCGGCGCGGTAAATGGCGGATTTGGAGGCTTCTGCTGCGGGGGCGGCGGCTGGCTTTCTCGGCATGGACGGCTCTCAGGTAACAGGCTGCAAGGCATTCAGTGTGCCAGATTTCAGCCGGCGGGGCACGCGGCCCGCTGTCGCATACCCTACCCTATAGGGTATAGGGTAGGTCCCTATGGCCGTGAGCAGGAACTTGTTGCACGATGATGACAGCCGTACTTACCCTAGGGGGTAGGGCTTCCAGTTTCTGTACATTTCCATGAAGGGTATTCACGTGAGTCTTATGAACCGAATTCTTCGCAGCCTGCCTCTGCTGGCTCTTGTTGTCCTGACCACCGGCTGCGGCACGATCAGCACGATAGGCAAGCTGGAGGACGGCGCGGGCGCCGAAGCCAGCCGCATGTGGGACCGCTGGGTCGACGCCGAGGGCGACATCGCCGTGGCCACGACCTGGGAGCGCAAGGTCAAGGCGGGTGTGACGATCAACGACCTGGAGCAGGCGCTGACCCAGATCGCCGCCGAACGCAATATGAAGGGTGTGGGCGATCTGCCGCTGTCCAAGGAGCTGGAGGCGCGCACCGGCAAGCCGCAGAAGTTCCTCAAGGTCTACTCCTTCTGCACGCCCGCCACCGCCCGCATGATGGTGGATTTCAGCCCGCACATGGCGGCCTACCTGCCCTGCCGCATCACGGTGGTGGAGAAGGAAGACGGCCTGTGGATGTACACGCTGAACATGGACATGATGGTCAAGATGGGGCGCAAGCTGCCGTCCCCCTTGAAGGAAGAAGCCTGGAAAGTGCGCGAAACCATCTGGGACATGATGGAACGCGGCTCCAAGGGTGAGTTCTGAGCGAAGAGTCAGCTAGGAAAATTCATATAACCACGGAGACAATATGAGCAAGACAAAACTTTTCCGCAACACAGCCATCGCCCTGGCTGCTGCTGCCACCCTGCCTGCGGCCATGGCCACCAACGGCTATTTCGCGCACGGCTATGGCATGAAGGCCAAGGGCATGGCTGGCGCGGCTGTCGCCTCGACCGACGATGCGTTCGCCGGTGCGAACAATCCGGCCGCCGCCGCCTGGGCAGGTAACCGCGTGGACCTGGGTGTTGACCTGTTCATGCCCAAGCGCAGTGCATCGTCGACAGCCAGTTCTTGGGCAGCAAGCAGCGACAGCAACGAGTTTCTCGTGCCCGAGCTTGGCTGGAACAAAGTCATCAGCGACAAACTGGCTTTCAACCTGACCGTCTACGGCAATGGCGGCATGAACACTGACTATCCGACGAACAACGGATTTGGTACCGGTCGCATGGGCGTTGATCTCATCCAGTTGATCGTTGCACCCACGCTCGCCTACAAATTTGCCCCGGATCATTCCGTGGGCGTTTCGCCCCTTTTCATCCAGCAGAAGTTCAAGGCGTCTGGCCTCCAGAACTTTGGCGTCACAGACACCGGCTACGACACAAGCACTGGCACCGGCGTGCGCATCGGCTATCTGGGCAAGATCAGCAGCACGGTTTCCCTTGGTGCGTCCTATTCGCCCAAGACAGACATGTCCAAGTTCGACAAGTACAAGGGCCTGTTTGCCGAGCAGGGGGACTTTGATATCCCGGAAAACTACACGATTGGCGCGAGCTTCATGGCGTCCCCGACCCTGCGTGTTGCGTTCGATTATCAGAAGATCATGTACAGCGGCGTGAAGGCTATCGCCAACCCCAGCAATACGGGCGGGACACTCGGTGCGGCCAATGGTCCGGGCTTTGGGTGGTCGGACGTCAACGTTTACAAGCTGGGTGTGGAGTGGAAGTCGAGCGGCGATTTGACTCTGCGCGCTGGACTTAACGTTGGCGACAACCCTATCCAGTCTCGTGATGCGACTTTCAACATCCTGGCGCCTGGCGTCATCACGACCCACTACACCTTGGGTGGTACCTACGCTGTGGCCAAGGACAAGGAGCTGACGGTCGCCTATATGTACGCACCCGAAAACTCCGTGACAGGTCCGACCTCGTCATTGCTTGGCGGCGGCGGCAATGACACCATCAAGATGTCCCAGCAATCCCTGGGCGTCCAGTTCAGCTGGAAGTACTAAGCGCGCTACGTTTGATTCCAAAGGTCTGAGGGCCGGGTGCAAGCCCGGCCCTTTTTTGTGTCGTTTGCACACCCCTGCCGTTTGCAGGGGTGGTTGCCCACAGTCCCACTCTTCGCTAATCTTGTGACCATGCACAAATACCTCGCCATCCCCTTTTTCATGCTCGGCAGTGTGGCCGCGGCCCAGGTGCCCCCCGTGTTCCAGGGGGCTGATCTCAAGCTGGGCGAGAAGCTGATCGCCGAGAGCAAGTGTGTGGCCTGCCACCAGCAGAAGGTGGGCGGCGATGGCAGTGCCATCTACAAGCCGGCAGGGCGCATCAACACGGCCGGTTACCTGCGTGGCATGGTCGAGCAGTGCAATACCGAGCTCAACCTGGGCTTTTTCCCGGAAGAGGTCACGGCCGTCGCTGCCGTGCTGAACCGGGATCATTACCGTTTCACAAAGTGAAAATAAACCCCAAGGGGTTTAGTCGGAATACGCGTAAACACCTAGGGACATATTTCGTGGAATCTATATATTCGCGTATGTGAATATTAAGAAATAGCAAATGAAGCGCGCGGCAGCAGAGGTCACCACGATCGCCGGCTATGAGGCCGCCGCCGAGTTGTTCGGGGTGCTGTCCACGCCGATCCGGCTGCGCATCATCGGCGCGCTGTGCGGGAACGAGAAGAACGTTTCGCAGTTGCTACAGGAGATCGAGGTGTCGCAGCCCAATATGTCGCAGCAGCTTAATGTGCTGTACCGGGCGGGCGTGGTGGACAAGCGGCGCGATGGCGCGCAGATGTATTACCGCATCGCCGACGAAACGGTGGTGCGGGTGTGCAAGGCCGTGTGCGAGCAGGTCGGCACGGATGGGACAGAGGCGCGCCAGGCCGGTGTGGACTGAGCCGGGCGCAGGCAGACGAATCGCCAGCTGATGGCAACGATAGCAAGGAGAGTGTGATGCAGGACAACTTGAGTTCGGGCAGGATCCGCAAGGCGCCCGAGAATTTTCTGAACCGCGACGAGATCCAGACCGTCGTTGCGGAGGCCAAACAGGGCCGCCGCAATTTCATACGCAACGCGTTTGCCGCGGCTGCCGCAGGTGCCGCCGGCACTGCCGCGCTGGCCCAGGGCAACCCGGTGCCCACCGAGGGTGGCGACCCCAACATCCTGAAACTGCCCGAGCACAGCACGGGTCTGGGCCAGGGTGTGGCCGTGGATGACGGCTACGGCAAGCCCTCGAAGTTCGAATCCAATGTGCAGCGACGCCAGAGCCCGGGTCTGACCCAGACCACCCAGGCTTCGGTGTCCTTTGCGCCGCTGCAGTCGCTGTTCGGCATCGTCACGCCCAGCGGCCTGCACTTCGAGCGTCACCACCAGGGCTGGTGGGACATCGACCCGTCCAAGCACCGCCTGATGGTCAACGGCATGGTCAAGGCCAACAAGGTCTTCACCATGGACGAGATCATGCGTCTGCCGGCCGTCTCGCGCTTCCACTTCATCGAATGCGGCGCCAATACCGCCGTCGAGTGGGGCAATGTGGCCGTGCCGACCGTGCAATACACGCACGGCATGATTTCCTGCAGCGAGTTCACCGGCGTGCCGCTGATCACCCTGCTGGAACTGGCCGGGGCCGACCTGAAGAAGGGCAAGTTCGTGCTGGCCGAGGGCGCCGACGGCTCCTCCATGACCCGCACCATCCCCATGGAACTGATCACCTCCGGCGAAGTGATCGTGGCCTACGGCCAGAACGGCGAGATGCTGCGCCCCGAGCAGGGCTACCCGCTGCGCCTGGTGGTGCCGGGTGTGCAGGGTGTGAGCTGGGTCAAGTACCTGCGCCGCATCGAAGTGGGCGACATGCCCTACGCGGCCAAGGACGAGGCCGTGCACTACATGGACCTGATGCCCAGCGGGCTGCACCGCCAGTACACCAACATCCAGGAATGCAAGAGCGTGGTGACCACGCCCTCGGGCGGCCAGGTGCTGCTGGACAAGGGCTTCTACAACATCTCCGGCCTGGCCTGGTCGGGTCGCGGCAAGGTCAAGCAGGTGGACGTGTCGGTGGACGGCGGCCGCAACTGGCGCCGTGCGCGCCTGGAAAACCCCGTGATGTCCAAGGCGCTGACGCGCTTCAACATCGACTGGGTGTGGGACGGCAAGCCGGCCATCATCCAGAGCCGCGCGACCGACGACACGGGTTATGTGCAGCCGACCTACAAGCAACTGCGTGCCGTGCGTGGCACGCGCTCGATCTATCACAACAATGCCATCCAGTCGTGGCTGGTGCAGGAAAGCGGTGAGGTGAAAAATGTCCAGGTTTCTTAATGCAGTTCTGACGGCCGCACTGCTGGCTGGCGCCGGTGTTGCGCAGGCCCAGAGCGCCAAGTACCCGGGTGTCGGTCGCGATGCGACCCCCAAGGAAGTGGCCGCCTGGGACATCGACGTGCGCCCCGACTTCAAGGGTCTGCCCGTCGGTTCCGGCAGCGTGGCCAAGGGCCAGGACGTGTGGGAAGGCAAGTGCGCCCACTGCCATGGCATCTTCGGCGAGTCCGGCGAAGTGTTCAGCCCCCTGGTGGGCGGCACCACGGCCGAGGACATCAAGACCGGTCGCGTGGCCAACCTGCAGCGCGCGGACTACCCGGGCCGCACCACCTTGATGAAGGTGCCCACCGTGTCCACGCTGTGGGACTACATCAACCGTGCCATGCCCTGGAATGCCCCCAAGTCGCTGAGCACCGAAGAGGTGTACGCCGTGACGGCCTTCCTGCTGAACCTGGGCGGTATCGTGCCCGACAACTTCGTGATGTCGGACAAGAACATTGCCGAAGTGCAGGCCCGCATGCCCAACCGCAACGGCATGACGCGTGAGCACAATATGTGGCCCGGCCCGGAATTCAGCAAGGTCAGGAAGGCCGATACCAACAACGTCGCCTGTATGAAGGACTGCGTGCCGGAAGCCAAGGTCGCCTCTTTCCTGCCCGACTATGCCCGCAATGCGCACGGCAACCTGGCCGAGCAGAACCGTCTGGTGGGTGCCCAGCATGGCGCCGACACGACGCAACCTGAGCGCAAGGCAGGTGTCGCCGCGTCGGCCACGGAAACCCCGGCGGCCAAACCGGCTCCTGCTGCCAAACCGGCGGCCAAGCCTGCCGCTGCCGGCGGCGACAACAAGGCGGTCCTGGCGCTGCTCTCCAAGTACAGCTGCACGGCCTGCCACGCCATGGACAAGAAGCTGGTGGGCCCGAGCTTCCAGGACATCGCCAAGAAGCACGCCGGCAAGGCTGACTATCTGGCGGGCAAGGTGAAGAATGGTGGCTCTGGCGTCTGGGGTCCGATCCCGATGCCAGCGCAGTCTCTGAGCGAAGCTGAAGCGAAAACTATCGCAGCCTGGCTGGCAGCCGGCGCGGCGAAGTGAGGCAATAAGTACAAATACCGATAGGGCAGGGTAGATTTTTTCATTAGCATGGACTTATTCAAGGAGCATCACATGCAAACTCGTCGCGAGACACTGAAACAAAGCGCCGTGGTGGCGGGCCTGCTGGCCTCCGCCGGCCTGATCCCGCAGCAGGCTGCGGCTTACGAGAAGGCTGCCTTTGACGCCAAGACTGCGGCCGAAGTGGCCAAGGCCCTGGGCGCGGGCGCTCCGGTGGAGAGCAAGGACGTGACCATTGGTGGTCCGGACATTGCCGAGAACGGTGCGGTGGTGCCGCTGACGGCCAGCACCACGCTGGCAGGCGTCAAGCGCATGCTGATCCTGGTGGAGAAGAACCCGGCGGCCATGGTGGCCATGTTCAACGTGAGCGATGCGGTGGAAGCCAACTTTGCCACGCGCGCCAAGATGGGCCAGTCCTCGGACGTGTACGCCGTGGCCATCATGGCTGATGGCAAGGCCTTCTTTGCGAAGAAGGAAGTCAAGGTCACGCTGGGCGGCTGCGGCGGTTAAGCGCTGACGCACAGAACCACCACAGTATTCACACAGATTTAGGAGTATCAAAATGGCAGATCCGATGCGCATTCGCGCGCAAGCCGCTGGCGACAAGGCCACCGTGCGCGTACTCATGAGCCACGAAATGGAATCCGGACAACGCAAGGACTCGGCAGGCAAGCTGGTGCCGGCGTGGTTCATCCAGGACGTCAGCGCCTCCCTGAACGGCAAGGTTGTGATGACCGCCGAGTGGGGCCCGGCCGTCTCCAAGAACCCCTTCATGCAGTTTGTGGTCAAGGGTGCCAAGGCCGGTGACAAGATTGCCGTGACCTGGAAGGACAACAAGGGCGACAGCCGTACCGACGAAGCTACGGTATCCTGATACCCTTGCACTGAACGACAAATGGAGAAGGGCGCGACCCTTCTCCATTTTTTGCTTTCACAACAACCGACGAGGTGACAAAAATGAAACGTTGGACCTTGGCGCTCGCCGCCACCATGATCAGCGGGGCTGCGCTGGCCCAGAAGTCCGCCAGCGACGGCATTGCGGAATACCGCGCCATGCTGGCCGACGGTAACCCGGCCGAGCTGTTCGAAGCCAAGGGTGAAGACCTGTGGAAGCAAAAGCGCGGCCCCAAGAACGCCTCGCTGGAGAAGTGTGATCTGGGCAAGGGCCCGGGCGTGGTCAAGGGTGCTTTCGTCGAGCTGCCGCGCCACTTTACCGACACCAACAAGGTGCAGGACCTGGAGTCCCGCCTGGTGAGCTGCATGGAGACCCTGCAGGGCTTCAACGGCGCGGAGATCGCCAAGACGGCCTTTGGCCGCGGCGAGCAGGCCAACGTCACGGCCCTGGCCACCTGGATCGCTGCCGAGTCGCGCGGCATGAAATTCAACCTGCCCCAGAGCCACAGCCAGGAGCAGGTCATGTACGAAGTGGGCAAGCGCCTGTTCTTCATGCGCAGCGGCTCGCACGACTTCTCCTGTGCCAGCTGCCACGGCGAGGACGGCAAGCGCATCCGCCTGCAGGACCTGCCCAACCTGACCAAGAATCCGGGTGACGGCATCGGCTTTGCCGCCTGGCCGGCCTACCGCGTCTCCAACGGCCAGATGTGGAGCATGCAGCTGCGCCTGAACGACTGCTACCGCCAGCAGCGTTTCCCCTACCCGCTGTTTGGCAGTGACGCCACCGTCGCCCTGGGCACCTATATGGGTGTCAACGCCAAGGGCGCCGAGAACATCGCCCCGGCCATCAAGCGCTAAGAGGAGACCGATACCATGAAAAAACAGACTCTCTACATTGCAGGCTTTGCTGCCCTGGCTGCTGCACTGGTGGCTGGCTGCTCCAGCCTGCCCAGCAGCGCCGAGCTGGACAAGATGGCGACCGACATCGCCAAGGCCTCCTTCCGTGACCAGGGCCAGGCCAAGGTCGACCGCCTGGTGCTGGACGATGCCAACCTCGAATGCATGAAGGCCGACGTGGCGGGCAAGCCCATCGAGGAGAAGACGGCCAAGGCCATCGAGGCGGCCAACTTCGCCAGCATCAAGTGGCCCGCGGGCGGCCAGTACATCGGTGACTGGAAGGAAGGCGAGAAGATTGCCCAGAGCGGTCGCGGCATGACCTGGAGCGATGCGGCCGGCAGCGAGAACGGCGGCAACTGCTACAACTGCCACCAGATCAGCAAGCAGGAGATCTCCTTCGGCACGCTGGGCCCGAGCCTGTACAACTACGGCAAGATCCGTGGTGTGAGCAACCTGTATGCGCCCGAGTCTGCGGCCATCATCCAGTACACCTGGGGCAAGATCTGGAACGCACGTGCCTACAACGCCTGCTCGCAGATGCCGCGCGCCGGTCACAAGGGCGTGCTGACCGAACAGCAGGTCAAGCACATCATGGCCCTGCTGCTCGACCCCAAGTCGCCGGTTAACCAGTAATTCCTCTACCATCGGCCCGGGGTGCGTCCCCGGGCTCTTTTTTCCTCTAAACATCAGTGGATGCGAAAACATGAATCTTTCAAAACGTGAATTCATGCAGGTGCTCGGCGCGGGCACCATGGCTGGTTTGGGCATGGGCACCTACGCCGAGGCCGACGCGGCCACGGCGGCCCAGGGTCTGTACGACATTCCCAAGTTCGGCAATGTGTCCTTCCTGCACATGACCGACTGCCACGCGCAGCTCAAGCCCATCTACTTCCGTGAGCCCAACGTGAACCTGGGCATCGGCAGCATGAAGGGCAACCTGCCGCACTTGGTCGGCGAGCACCTGCTCAAGGTCGCCAAGGTACGCCCCGGCACGGCCGAGGCACATGCCCTGACCTACCTCGACTTCGAGAAGGCCGCCAAACGCTACGGCAAGGTCGGCGGCTTCGCGCACCTGGCCACCCTGGTCAAGCGCATGAAGGCCAGCCGCCCCGGCGCGCTGCTGCTCGACGGCGGCGACACTTGGCAGGGTTCGGCCACCTCGCTGTGGACCAATGCCCAGGACATGGTCGACGCCTGCAAGCTGCTGGGCGTGGACGTGATGACCGGCCACTGGGAGTTCACCTACGGCATGGAACGTGTCAAGGAGATCGTCGAGAAGGACTTCGCCGGCAAGGTGGACTTCGTGGCGCAGAACGTCAAGACCAACGACTTCGGTGACCAGGTCTTCAAGCCCTATGTGATCCGCGAGATCAATGGCGTGCCCTGCGCCATCATCGGCCAGGCCTTCCCCTACACCCCCATCGCCAACCCGCGTTACATGGTGGCTGACTGGGCCTTCGGCATCCAGGACGAGAACATGCAGGCCATGGTCAACGAGGCGCGCGGCAAGGGCGCCCAGGTCGTGGTGGTGATCTCGCACAACGGCATGGACGTGGACCTGAAGATGGCCAGCCGTGTCTCCGGTATCGACGCCATCATGGGCGGCCATACGCACGACGGCATGCCCGTAGCCAGCATCGTCAGCAACAAGGGTGGCAAGACCCTGGTTACCAACGCCGGCTCCAACGGCAAGTTCCTGGGCGTGCTCGACTTCGATGTCAAGGACAAGAAGGTCAGCGATTTCCGCTACAAGCTGCTGCCCGTGTTCTCCAACATGCTGCCGGCCGACAAGGAGATGGACGCGCTGATCAACAAGATCCGTTCGCCCTATGAAGCCAAGCTGAACGAGGTGCTGGGCGTGACCGAAGGCACGCTGTACCGCCGCGGCAACTTCAACGGCACCGGCGACCAGCTGCTGCTCGATGCGCTGCTGGACGTGCAGGGCGCCGACATCGCCTTCTCGCCGGGCTTCCGCTGGGGCACCAGCCTGCTGCCGGGCCAGGCGCTCACGCGCGAGTGGCTGATGGACATGACCGCCACCACCTACTCCTACGCCACCGTGACCCCGATGAGCGGTGCCACGATCAAGACCGTGCTGGAAGACGTCTGCGACAACCTGTTCAACCCTGATCCCTACTACCAGCAGGGCGGCGACATGGTGCGCGTGGGCGGACTGACCTACAGCTGCAACCCGCTGGAAAGCATGGGCAAGCGCATCTACGACATGCGCCTGAACGGCAAGCTGATCGAGGCCGACAAGAGCTACAAGGTGGCCGGCTGGGCCCCGGTGGCCGAGGAGGCCCGCAACGCCGGCAACAAGCAGGTCTGGGACGTGGTCGAGACCTGGCTCAAGGCGCGCGGCGGCAAGATCAGCCCCCGCAAGCTCAACATGCCCAAGGTCGACGGCGTGCTGCCCAATCCGGGTTACGCCGCGCTGTAAAGCCGCACGGCGGCCAGCAGAAAAACGGGCCCCGCGGGGCCCGTTTTTTTGCGCTGACCGGAATCAGCGGATCTGCTCGATCGAGAACTTCTTGTCCAACACGACCGCAGGAATCAGCGCATAACCCTGGTTCTGCCAGTGCATGAGCTCGGTGATGGCCGAGGGTGCGACCTCCACGAAGTCCTGCATGTCGGCGGCGCTGTAGCCGTAGTCCTGCAGCGCCAGGCCGCAGACCTTGAACTTCACGCCCATGTCGGCGTAATAGCGCATGCGCTGCAGCACCTCCTGGTAGCGTTCCTGGTTCTTTTTCGCCAGCGTCACGATCTCGGTGCCGTGCAGCAGCACAATGATCTTGATGTCCTCGGGGAACATGCTGTAGGGCGCCTCGGTCAGCGGATTGACCAGGCTGCGCACCCAGTACAGGGCCGCCCCCAGCTTGGCGGGGTCGTCGAGAAAGATGTCGACCAGGGCCTTGGGGTTCTGGTAGGGCGTTTGCACCACCTTGGCCTGGGCCAGGGCGGGGGTGGGCGGCAGCAAGAGGCCTGCGGCCAAGGTGAGGCCAGCATACAGGTGCAGGGCAGACAGGCGAAACATAGGGAACTCCTGATGGTCGGGGCAGGGTGGGCAGACCATCATAGTTGCCATGCGATGCGTCAAGACATGCAGGGTATTAGGGGGATGCTGGTGGTGGCTTGGCTGACCGGCTGTGCCTCCATGCTGCCGGAGACACATACCAATACTGCGAGCTTCCAGCGTTTTGACGAGGCCCGCGCTGCCCTTGAAGCCTTGGAGCCACAAGATGACTGCAAGGCGCTGGAAACAATGGCTTTACGCAGGCCCATCATCCCGATATGACCCAGCTCAGGGCAATGAGGTGCACCGTTTCGTACCCGGCGCACTGCTCAAACGTGAAGATCTGGACCCGTGCATCCCGGCCTGCCTGGAGGCGCGAGACGCCTGTCGTGGTGAGGAGGTCGTAGGTGGGCGCATTTCTAAGGTGAGTGACACGGTGGTCTACCGATCCTGGAGCGGCCAGCCCGCAGTCAACGAGGTGGAAGCCACGCGCAACCCGCTCGGTCCCTTCAAGGACATCGGCCCGCCGACCGCGATCGGTGCGGTGCCGACCAAATGATCCCGGGGGCGGCGATCATCGCCCCGGCAGCAGTGGCGTGACATATCCAGGGTGATCAAGACCACTTCGATCTGCCAGCTGAAACACCGCCACGGCCTCGACCAGCTCGTGTGCCTTCGTGTACATGCTGGCCGAAGAGGCGGCCATCTCTTCGACCATCGCAGCATTCTGCTGCGTGGATTGGTCCATGTGACTGACGGCTTCTCCGACCTGGGCCACGCCCTGGCTTTGTTCACGGCTTGCAACCGAAATTTCACCAATGATGTCAGCAACTTGCCGGATTCCGGAAACGATTTCGACCATGGTTCTGCCCGCATCATCGACCAGGATGGCGCCCTGCTCGACACGCGACACGCTATCGGTGATGAGAGCCTTGATTTCCCTGGCCGCTTCGGAACTTCGGCCCGCCAGGCTACGGACTTCACTTGCGACCACAGCGAAACCTCGACCTTGTTCACCGGCACGCGCGGCCTCCACCGCTGCGTTCAAGGCCAATATATTGGTCTGGAAGGCAATGCCGTCAATGACGCCGATGATGTCGGCAATCTTGCGTGAGCTTTCGTTGATGCCTCGCATCGTATCGACCACCTTGCCGACCACTTCACCCCCATGCTCGGCCACCGAGCTGGCACTTTGCGCCAGCTCGCTCGCCTGCCGGGCGTTGTCAGCGTTTTGCCGAACGGTGGAACTGAACTGTTCCATGGACGCGGCGGTCTGCTCAAGTGAACTGGCCTGGCTCTCGGTGCGTGCCGACAGCTCTGCGTTGCCGCTGGAAATCTGCTCCGATGCGCTGGAGACCTCTTCTGCGCCTTGCCGAACCGAAGACACAATCCGCGTGAGAGATGACTGCATGCGAGCGACTGCGGCCAGCACGCTTGCTTCATCGCCGATGCGAACCCGCACGGCAGTCCTCAGATCGCCATCGGCCACCTGGTTGACGATACGACGCAATTCCGAAGGTTCTGCACCCAGATCATGCGACAAACTTCGCGTGATCACCATGCCCGCGATGAGCGCCAACACCATGGCAAGCACGACAACCGCAATCAGCACATTGCGCTGGACGGCATATTCCTGCGCGGCCGCCTTGACTTGATCCGCCGCCCGGGATTCTGTGAAGTCGGCATAGTTGTCGGTGGCCTTGATGAGCGCAGCCAGCAGTGGGCGGCACTCCCTGTTCATCTTCTCTGTGGCCGCCTCGCGCTGGCCATTCAGCGCCAAGTCAACAATATTGAGAGCCACAGGTGCATAGGCCCGCTCGATCCGGTCAATCTCATTGATCATTTCCCGCGCCTGGGCTGGCACCTTCCCGGTCTCAGCCAGCCTTTTCAGCCTGGTGAGACTCTGAGTGGCATCCTCATGGGCCTTCAGAACGATCTGTTTTTCAAGTGCAAGGTCTTCCGCTTTCGTGACGAGCACCAGATTGCGAGCCGCAATGGCGCGAAGATCAATGGCGGCGCGAACCCGCGCAGCGGTGCTGGCGCGGGCATTGATGCCGCTGACATAGTCTTCAAAACGTGCATTGGCGTCCGCAAGGTCCTTCAAGGAGAAGCCCGCAATGACCAGGACCAGCAGGATGAGGCTACCAAATGCCCAAGCCAGCTTGGAACGTACCGTCATAGTTTTCATTGGGAATCCAGTTAAAGCCTTGTTTGTGGGCCTATTGATGCCGCCATGAGGCCGCTTCATTCAGTGTGCTGATCATATCCATTCGTCAATTTGTCCTAGACAAAACTGGAATTGGGCCTGCTTCGGGTGTGGTTATATGCGCGTGCGCTTATGTTGTGCGCTGCAGGGAAATGACCGGGGAATGCTGGATACGGCCGCGAGGACGCCGCCGCTGAGGGCGTGGCACGGGCTGGACACGGAGTCCAGCATCCATGGGGTGTGGGGAGTTGTGGCGCCCCCGACAGGAATCGAACCTGTATCTAGCGCTTAGGAGGCGCTCGTTCTATCCATTGAACTACGGCGGCTGACCGAGGCGTCATTGTAAATGGCGCCTCGGTCAGCCGCCGTACGGCTGTATGTGATGCCCACCTCCCACCCAGCCTCCCTCCGCCCAAGCGGAGGGAGGAGAGGGTTCAACCGCGCTGCGCGCAGTTTGGCTGAGCCTCTTTATTTCGTCAGCAGGCGCATGGCTTCCTCGATGCCCTTGATGGTCAGGGGGTACATGCGGTTGCTCATGAGCTGCTGCATGATGCTGATGCTCTGGCGGTACTGCCAGACACCCTGGGGCTCGGGGTTGATCCAGACGAACTTGGGGAAGGCGTTGGTCAGGCGCTGCAGCCATTCGGCGCCGGCTTCCTCGTTGTTGTATTCCACGCTGCCGCCGGGCTGCAGGATCTCGTAGGGGCTCATGGTGGCGTCACCCACGAAGACCAGCTTGTAGTCCTTGTTGTACTTGCGGATGATGTCCCAGGTCGGGAACTTCTCGCTGTAGCGCCGGCGGTTGTTCTTCCACATGAAGTCGTAGACGCAGTTGTGGAAGTAGTAGAACTCCAGGTGCTTGAACTCGGTCTTGGTGGCGCTGAAGAGCTCCTCCACGCGCGCGATGTGCTCGTCCATGGTGCCGCCCACGTCCATCAGCAGCAGCACCTTCACGTTGTTGTGGCGCTCGGGCACCATCTTGATGTCCAGGTAACCGGCGTTCTCGGCGGTGGCGCGGATGGTGTCGGGCAGGTCCAGTTCCAGCTCGTGGCCCTCGCGCGCGAAGCGGCGCAGGCGGCGCAGCGCCACCTTGATGTTGCGCGTGCCCAGTTCCTGGGTGTCGTCGTAGTCCTTGTAGGCGCGCTGGTCCCAGACTTTCACCGCGCTCTTGTTGCGGCTCCTGTCCTGGCCGATGCGTATGCCCTGCGGGTTGTAGCCATTGGCGCCAAAGGGGCTGGTGCCGCCCGTGCCTATCCACTTGCTGCCGCCCTCGTGGCGCTCCTTCTGCTCCTCGAAGCGCTTCTTGAGCGTCTCCATCAGCTCATCCCAGCCCAGCTTCTCGATGGCGGCCTTCTCTTCGGGGCTGAGGTTCAGCTCCAGGTTCTTGCGCAGCCACTCCAGCGGGACGTCCTTGGTGAAGTCGGTCAGCATCTCCACGCCCTTGAAGTAGGCGGCGAAGGCGCGGTCGAACTTGTCGTAGTGCTTCTCGTCCTTCACCAGCGTGGTGCGGCTGAGGTAATAGAAGTCGTCGATCGAGTAGCCACTGGTGGCCGCCTCATCATCCGGGACGGCCTTGGGTCCGACCACGCCCGCCTGAAGCGCTTCGAGCAGGGTCAGGTATTCCTTGACCGAGACCGGCAGCTTGGCGGCGCGCAGGGTGTAGAAGAAGTCGATCAGCATGCGCCCCCCTTGCCATGCGGCCTGTCCAGCAGGTAGAGCAGCTGGGCCTTGACCTCGGGCCATTCGCCTTGCGCCAGGCTGTACATCACGGTGTCGCGGATGGTGCCGTCGCGCCGCAGGGCGTGGCCGCGGATCACGCCGTCCTTCTTCGCGCCCAGGCGCTCGATGGCGGCCTGCGAAGCGAAGTTGAAATTGTCGGTGCGCCAGCCCACCACGTGGCAGCCCAGGGTCTCGAAGGCATGGGTCAGCAGCATGAGTTTGCAGCTGGTGTTGACATGGGTGCGTTGCGCGCTTTTCGCGTACCAGGTGTAGCCGATCTCCACGCGTTTCACGGCAGGCAGGATGTCGTGGTAGCTGGTGCTGCCCAGCACGCGGCCGCTGAGCTCGTCCAGCACGGCGAAGGCGAAGCGGTGGCCTTCGGTGCGGGCCTGCAGCGCCGTTTCGATGTAAGCACGGGTTTCGTCCGGGCCAGGCACCGAGGTCACGCGCAGCTTCCAGAGTTCGCCATCGGCAGCCGCAGCGCGCAGGCCGGTCTCGTGCGCCAGCTCCAGCGGCACCAGCTGTACGCCGCGTTGCGCCAGGGTGACGGGCTGGACGAAAGCCATCTCAGTGCCGTCCGTTGCCCAGCCGCAGGCGCCAGGCCAGGCGCAGGCAGACCAGGCCGCCCAGCAGGGTGATCACCAGGCCGGCCGAGCGGTCGCCCGTGGCGGCCAGGGCGTCCATGCCCTGCAGGCGCGCGATGAAGTAGCCGATCACGCAGCCGGCCAGGAAGCTGCCGGCCAGCACGAGGATGTCCTGGAGCAGGCTTTTCTTGAGCATCACCGGTTGTGCCTTTGCATGAACACCAGTTTTTCAAAGAGGCTCACATCCTGCTCGTTCTTCAGCAGCGCGCCCACCAGCGGCGGCACGGCCACCTTCTCGTCCTTGCTCTGCAGGGCCTCGGCCGGGATGTCTTCGGCCAGCAGCAGCTTGAGCCAGTCCAGCAGCTCGCTGGTGGAGGGTTTTTTCTTCAGGCCGGGCAGGTTGCGCACGTCGAAGAAGGTTTTCATGGCCGCGCCCAGCAGCTCCTGCTTGAGGCCGGGGAAGTGCACGGCCACGATCCTGGCCATGGTCTCGGCGTCGGGGAACTTGATGTAGTGGAAGAAGCAGCGGCGCAGGAAGGCGTCGGGCAATTCCTTCTCATTGTTGGAGGTGATGAAGACCAGCGGGCGATGCTTGGCGCGGACCAGCTCGCGTGTTTCGTAGCAGTAGAACTCCATGCGGTCGATTTCCCGCAGCAGGTCGTTGGGGAACTCGATGTCGGCCTTGTCGATCTCGTCGATCAGCAGGGCGACGGGCTGGTCTGCCGTGAAGGCCTGCCAGAGCACGCCCTTGACGATGTAGTTGTGGATGTCCTTGACCTTCTCGTCGCCGAGCTGGCTGTCGCGCAGGCGGCTGACCGCGTCGTACTCGTACAGGCCCTGCTGCGCCTTGGTGGTGGACTTGATGTGCCACTGCAGCAGCGGCAGCTTCAGGGCCGAGGACACTTCCTCGGCCAGCATGGTCTTGCCGGTGCCGGGCTCGCCTTTGACCAGCAGCGGCCGCTTGAGGGTGATGGCGGCGTTCACCGAGAGCATCAGGTCCTGGGTGGCGACGTAGTTCGAGGTACCTTGGAATTTCATGGCAGCAGGGGGTTCTGGGTCGGGAAAACCCGGGGGGTGGCGGCAGATATAATGTCAGGCTGATTTATATCAACCACAGGCTGATTGTCCTCGCAAAATGAACAAACTGTTGCTGACGCTCTCTTCCCTGCTTGTCGCTTCTGCGACGGCATTCTCTGCCCACGCCCAGGAAGCCAAGGGTGATGCCAAGGCCGGCGAGAAAAAGGTCGCCATGTGCATCGGCTGCCACGGCATTCCGGGTTACCAGGCCAGCTTCCCCGAGGTCCATCGCGTGCCCATGATCTCGGGCCAGAACGCCAAGTTCATCGTGTCTTCCCTGAATGCCTACAAGAAGGGCGAGCGCAAGCATCCGTCCATGCGCGGCATTGCCGACACCCTGAGCGAGCAGGACATTGCCGACGTGGCCGCGTACTACGAAGACCACGGCAAGGGCGCAGCCGCTGCTCCCGCCCGCACGCCGGCACCGTCGGCCAAGGTGGCCGAGCTGCTGAACAAGGGCGGTTGCATTGCCTGCCACGGCGACAACTTCAACAAGCCCATCGATCCGAGCTACCCCAAGGTGGGCGGCCAGCACGCCGACTACCTGTTCGTCGCGCTCAAGTCCTACAAGACCGAAGGCAACGCCACCTGGGGCCGTGCCAACGGCATCATGGGCGGCATCGCCAAGCAGTTCTCCAACGCCGAGTTGAAGGAGCTGTCCGCTTACATCGCCAGCCTGCCGGGTGAACTCAAGACCGTGCCGCAGAGCAAGTTCCGCTAAAGAACTGACCCGCTCCAAAGAAAAGCCGCTCATCGAGCGGCTTTTTTGTCTTCGGCCGCTGCGCTTAACTTTGCTGCACAAAGTTAGCCTGCGACGCAACCCGCAAGCGGGTTGTGTCTTCGAACCTTGTCTTCGGCCCGCTGCGCTTGACTTCGCGTTGCGAAGTGAGCCTGCGACGCAACCCGCAAGCGGGTTCTTATGGATCAGTCCTTGGTGGCGCGCTGCTGCACGCAATCGATATAAGCCGCGCCATCCGGGGGGCGGCCGGCGCGCTGGCTTTCCCAGACCATGCGGCCCAGGCAGTCCATCACCTCGTGGTGGGCCGCATGCAGGTCATTGCGCTTGGCTGCCAGCAACTCCACCGCTTGGCGTATGCCGCGCGGCTGGTCGATGCTGCACTGCTCGCTGATGGACAGGTGCATGGACAGGTGCAGGAAGGGGTTGCTGCGTTCGGGCTCCACCTTGGTCATGCTGGCCAGCGCGCCCTCCAGGTCAGCCAGCTCGGCATGGAACTCCGGGTGCTCGGCGATCCACTGGCTGGCCAGCAGTTCGATGGCCTCCATCGGCTGGCCGGTGCGGGCCTTGGCGTGGACACCGCAGAAAAAGCGCCGGACATCGGCTTGGGAGGGCTGGAACATCATGGCAAGAATTATCGGCGAGGAGCTTATGCCAGCCGCTGAGAAATCGTGCGCGCCGCCTGCAGCAGGGCTGGCAGAAGCTTCTCCTGCGCCACCTTGGCGTTGGTGCGGTTGGCCTGGCCGCTGATGTTGAGCGCGGCGATGCAACGACCGCTGCGGTCGGTGATGGGGGCAGCCAGCGAGATCAGGCCCTCCTCCAGTTCCTGGTTCACCAGGCTCCAGCCCTGGCGCCGCACCTGCTGCACCTTGGCCAGCAACGTATCGAGGTCGGTCACCGTGTGCCGGGTCAGTGCCCTGGGGCGTGAGGCCTTCAGGCGTTTCACCAGTTCCTCCTCCGGCAGGTCGGCCAGCAGCACCCGGCCCAGTGAGGTGCAATAGGCCGGCAGGCGCGAGCCCACGCCCAGGGTGTTGCGCATGATCTTGTGCGTGGGCACGCGCAGCACGTAGACGATGTCCGTGCCTTCCAGCACGGCGGCCGAACAGGATTCCTTCACCTCTTCCACCAGCGTTTCCATCACCGGCTCGGCCAGGTTCCAGATCGGCATGGAGGACAGGTAGGCAAAACCCAGGTCCAGGATGCGCGCCGTGAGCCGGAACAGGCGGCCGTCGCTTTCCACATAAGCCAGGGTCTGCAGCGTGAGCAGGATGCGCCGTGCGCCGGCCCGCGTGAGGCCGGTGCGCGCGGCCACTTCGCTCAGGGTCTGCTGCGGCGCGGCGGTGCTGAAGGAGCGGATCACCTCCAGCCCGCGGGCGAAGGACTGCACATAGCTGTCGCCGGGCTGGGGGGCTGTCGCTTCGGTGGCAGGGGGCATGGGGTGATGGTGGTGGGATGGTCTAGAATTCATTATACGAACAAATGTTCGACATGCGAACATTGAAATTCCAGCAGGAGCACATCCCATGATCAACAAGATCGCGGCCACGGTGGCCGAGGCGCTGGCCGGCGTGAAAGACGGGTCCACCGTCATGATCGGCGGCTTCGGCACGGCCGGCATCCCCCTGGAGCTGATCGACGGCCTGATTGCGCAGGGCGCCAAGGACCTCACCGTGGTCAACAACAACGCCGGCAATGGCGACACCGGGCTGGCCGCGCTGCTGGCCACCGGCCGCGTGCGCAAGATCATCTGCAGCTTCCCGCGCCAGGCCGACAGTTTTGTCTTCGACGGTCTGTACCGCAGCGGCAAGCTCGAACTCGAATTGGTGCCGCAAGGCAATCTGTCCGAGCGCATCCGCGCGGCGGGCGCCGGCATTGGCGGTTTCTTCACGCCCACGGGTTACGGCACCGAACTGGCCCAGGGCAAGGAGACCCGCGTGATCGACGGCAAGGGTTATGTGCTGGAGTCGCCCATCCACGGCGACGTGGCACTGATCAAGGCCGAGTGCGGCGACCGCTGGGGCAACCTGACCTACCGCAAGACCGCACGCAACTTCGGCCCCAGCATGGCCATGGCCTGCCGGCAGACCATCGCCAGCGTGCATGAGATCGTCGAGCTCGGCGGGCTGGACCCCGAGGCCGTGGTCACGCCGGCCCTCTACGTCAGCAAGATCGTGAAGATCGAATGCCAGGCCACGCAGGCCGGCGGCTTCAAGAAGGCAGCATGATCATGAGCTATCAAAAACGTAGCAAAGACCAATTGGCCGCGCGCGTGGCCCAGGACATTCCCGAGGGCGCGGTGGTGAACCTGGGCATCGGCCAGCCCACGCTGGTGGCCAACCACATCCCGAAGGAACGCGAAGTGCTGCTGCACAGTGAAAACGGCCTGCTGGGCATGGGCCCGGCGCCGGCCGCGGGGCAGGAGGATTACGACCTCATCAACGCGGGAAAACAACCGGTCACGCTGCTGCCCGGCGGTTCCTACTTCCACCACACCGACAGCTTCGCCATGATGCGCGGCGGCCATCTGGACATCTGTGTGCTCGGGGCCTTCCAGGTCAGCGCCACCGGCGACCTGGCCAACTGGCACACGGGCGAGAAGGATGCGATTCCCGCCGTGGGCGGTGCCATGGACCTGGCCGTGGGTGCCAAGCAGACCTGGGTCATGATGGACCTGCTGACCAAGCAGGGCGAGAGCAAGATCGTGCAGGCCTGCAGCTACCCGCTGACCGGTATTGCCTGCGTCAAGCGTGTCTACACCGATGTCTGCACGCTGGACTGCACGCCGTCAGGTCTCAAGCTGGTCGATCTGGTTGACGGCCTGAGCCACGCCGAACTGGAAAAGATGATCGGCCTGCCGATCGCGAAATGAACCGAATCAAGGAAACGTCATGAATCAAGCCTACATCTGCGACGCCATCCGTACCCCCTTCGGCCGTTACGGCGGCGTGCTCTCCAGCGTGCGCACCGACGACCTCGGCGCCATCCCGATCGCCGCGCTGATGGCGCGCAATCCGAAAGTGGACTGGGCGGCGCTGACCGACGTGATCTACGGCTGCGTCAACCAGGCCGGCGAGGACAACCGCAACGTGGGCCGCATGGCGGCCCTGCTGGCCGGGCTGCCGCCCGAAGTGTCGGCCTCCACCGTGAACCGCCTCTGTGGCTCGGGGCTGGACGCGCTGGGTAGTGCGGCGCGCGCCATCAAAGCCGGTGAGGCGACGATGATGATTGCCGGCGGTGTGGAGAGCATGAGCCGTGCGCCCTTTGTCATGGCCAAGGCCGAGAGTGCTTTCAGCCGCAGCGCCGAGATCTTCGACACCACCATCGGCTGGCGCTTCGTCAACAAACTGATGAAGCAGAAGTACGGCACGGACTCCATGCCCGAGACTGCCGAGAACGTGGCCGACGAGTACAAGATCAATCGCGAAGACCAGGACAAGATGGCCCTGGCCTCGCAGCTGAAAGCCGTGGCAGCGCAGAAGGCGGGTTATTTCGACGCCGAGATCACACCCGTGACCATCGCCCAGAAAAAGGGTGAGACCCTCGTGGTGAGCAAGGACGAACACCCGCGTGAGACCTCGCTGGAGGCCCTGGCCAAGCTCAAGCCCATCGTGCGCGAAGGCGGCACGGTGACGGCCGGCAACGCTTCGGGCGTGAACGACGGCGCCTGCGCTCTCTTGCTGGCCGATGAGGCCACCGCCAAGCGCTACGGCCTGACGCCGCGCGCGCGCATCGTGGGCATGGCCACCGCCGGCGTGGCGCCGCGCATCATGGGCATTGGTCCCGCGCCGGCCACGCAGAAGGTGCTGGCGCTCACTGGCCTGACGATGGCGCAGATGGACGTGATCGAGTTGAACGAGGCTTTTGCCGCCCAGGGCCTGGCCGTGCTGCGCCAGCTGGGCGTGCGTGACGACGACCCGCGCGTTAATCCCAATGGCGGCGCCATTGCCCTGGGCCATCCGCTCGGTGCTTCCGGTGCACGCCTGGCCACCACGGCGGTGAACCAGTTGCACAAGAGCGGCGGCCGTTACGCCCTGTGCACCATGTGCATCGGCGTGGGGCAGGGCATCGCCGTCATCCTGGAACGTGTCTGAGTGAGAACGCGGCGGGTCAGTGCTCGACCCGCCACAAGGGCAGGCGCCAGTCGCGCCACAGCGCCAGCACGCGCAGGCCGGCCGTGACGGTGACCGTCGCTGTCAATGTGGCCCAGCCGGGCACGTCCAGGGCCGCCAGGCCCAGGTAGACCCAGCCACCGATGAAGGCACACAGGGCATAGGGCCGGTGGTCGCGAAAGGCGGTCGGGATCTCGTTGCAGACGATGTCGCGCAGCACGCCGCCAAAAACCGGTGTCACCACACCCATCAGCACGGCCACCAGCGCCGGCATGCCCGCGGCCGAGGCCACGTCCACCCCCAGGGCAGCGAACAGGCCCAGGCCCAGCGCGTCGGGCAGCTGGATGAAGCGCTCGGTGGGCTCGAAGTGCCGCTTGCGCATGAAGAGCATGGCGACCGTGGCCAGCGCCAGCACCCCCCACAGGTATTCCACGTGGCGCACCCAGAAAAAGGGGCGCTGGTCCAGCAGCAGGTCGCGCAGCGTGCCGCCGCCAAAGGCGGCCAGAAAGGCCACGGCATACACGCCCACGGCGTCCAGCCGGCTGCGCGCGGCCACCATCACGCCCGAGAGCGTGAAGGCGATGGTGGCGGCCAGCTCCAGGGCATGGCGCAGCAGCGGCAGCCAGGTGTCGAGGATGTGCATGAGACGGGTCCGTACAAAACGAGGCACGATTGTGCCTTTGCGCACTGCAGCATCAGTCTGGTGCGTGTTCCTTTTTTTCAGTCAACGGAAAACTGATTTCCCGCAGGCCGCCTTGTGCCCGCCGCGGCTTTGCTCAAAACTGCGTGGCTTGGGATGGCGCACATCCCCAACCAAGAGGAGACGCATCTGATGAGCAAGAAAATCGGCTGGATCGGCCTGGGACGCATGGGCGAGGCAATGGTGACCAAGCTGCTGAAGGCCGGCCACGCCGTCCACGTCTGGAACCGTACCGCTTCCAAGGCCGCCCACCTGGCCGAGTACGGCGCGAAGATCGAAACGAACAAGATCGACATGGCGAGCTGCGACGTGGTCTTCACCATGGTCTCCACCACTGACGACCTCAAGGAGGTGCTGTTCGGCCCCGGTGGCCTGGTGAGCGGAGCGAAGAAACCCCAGTTGGTGGTGGACAGCTCCTCGATCTCCCAGGAAGGTTCGGCCGAGATCCGCGCCCGGCTCGAAGGCCTGGGCGTGGCCTACCTCTGTGCCCCGGTGTCGGGCAATGCCAAGGTGGCCAAGGCCGGCAAGCTGCTGGTGGTGGCCTCGGGCCCGAAGCAGCTCTACGAGCTGGCCGAGCCCTATCTGCAGGCCATGGCGCGCAAGACCATGTGGGTGGGCGAGGGGGAGCTGGCCCGCATCTGGAAGATCGCGCACAACACCATGTTCGGCGTGATCATCCAGAACCTGTGCGAGATCACCGTGCTGGCCGAGAAGGCCGGCATCCCGCGCAACGTCTTCCTGGAAAGCATCAACGACTCGGTGCTGGGCTCCATGTACACGCGCTACAAGACACCGGTGCTGAGCAACCTGAACTTCGACCAGGTCACCTTCACCCCCAAGCTGCTGCTCAAGGACATGGACCTGGGCATGAGCGCGGCCAAGGCCCATGGTGTGCCCATGCCGGCGGCGGCCGCCACGCGCGAATCCATCGCACGCATGGTGGGCCACGGCCATGACAATGTGGACTTCGCCATCCTCCTGCAGGAAACGGCGAACGACGCCGGCCTGCAGATCAAGTCGCTCAACCTGCAGATCCCCGACGGCCTGTCGTCCTGAGTGGATGGGTTTTCTGTGCGCACCCTGATCCGCGGCGCCACCGTCATCACCCTGGACGCGCAGGGTGAGCTGCCTTGCGCCGACCTGCTGGTGACGGGCGACACCATCACCGAGATTGCGCCCACCCTCCACGTCGACGACGCGGTGGTGGTGGACGCCACCGGCTGCATCCTGATCCCCGGCCTGGTCAATGCGCACATGCACACCTGGCAGACCGCGCTGCGCGGCCTGGCGGCCAACTGGACGCTGCTGGAGTATTTCAAGAACATGCACGCCGGCCTGGCCACGGTGTTCGAGCCGCAGGACCTGTACATCGCCACGCTGGTGGGCGCCCTCAACCAGCTCAACTGCGGCACCACCACCCTGGCCGACTGGTGCCACAACAACAAGACCCCGGCGCACAACGATGCCGCCATCACGGGCCTGCTGGAGAGCGGCATTCGCGCCGCCTTCTTTCATGGCACGCCCAAACCCGATCCCCAGCCGGGCGAGCGCCCCTTCTGGGAAGTGCCGCATCCGCGGGCCGAGATCGAGCGCCTGCTCCAGGCCCATCAAGGCCGGGACCTGCTCAGCGTGCACGCGGCCGTGCTGGGCCCGCACTATTCCACGCTGGAGGTGGCCCTGCACGACTTTCGCATGGTCCGGGAGCTGGGCATCATCGGCTCCCTGCACCAGGGCGGCGGCGCGGCGCGCACGCCCGAGGGCTGGGAAAAACTCGAAGCCGCCGGCCTGCTGGGTCCGCAGATCAACATCGTGCACGGCCATGCCCTGAGTGATGCACAGCTGAAACGCTTCTGCGAACTCGGCATGAGCTTCTCGGCTGCGGCCGAGAACGAGATGACGCAGGGCCATGGCCATCCCATCACCGGTCGCCTGCGTGCCTTGGGCAAGGCGCCCTCGCTGGGCGTGGACCTGGAGAGCGTGCTCAGCGGCGACATGCTGACCCAGGCGCGCGTCGCTTTAGGCATGCAGCGCAGCCTGGACAACGTGGCCTACCGTGAACTGCACGGCAGCATCCCGCCCACCTCCACCATCACCACCCGCGAGGCGCTGCAGTGGGTGACGGTGGAAGGCGCCCGCATGCTGGGCCAGCTGGACCGCATCGGCACCCTGGCCGCCGGCAAGCAGGCCGACCTGGTGCTGATCCGCGCCGACGACCTGAACATGCAACCCGTGCACGAGCCGGTGAGCACGGTGGTGATGCAGACCACGCTGGCCAATATCGACAGCGTGATGGTGGCCGGGCGCTGGAAAAAACGCCACGGCAAGCTGGTGGATGTGGACCTGGCCCCGAAGCTCGCAGCGCTGCAGGCTTCAGGCCGAAAGATCACGACGGCGTTGGGCTTGTCGCGGTAAGCAGAAGAAGCGGCTCACGCCTCCGGGCCGAGAGCCGCTGTGAGTGTTTGGACTTATCAATCTATAAAAGGAGACAGACATGAAACGCGTTCTTATTTCTGCAGCCCTGCTGCTGTGCGCCGGTGTGGCGCTGGCACAAGGCTATCCGAGCAAGCCGATCCGCATCGTCGTGCCGTTCACGGCGGGCAGTGCCACCGACATCATGGCGCGCATCGTGGGCGAGAAGCTCGGCGCGGCCTGGGGCCAGACCGTGGTGGTCGAGAACAAACCCGGGGCCGGCGGCACGGTCGGCTCGGCCTTCGTGGCCAAGAGCGAGCCCGATGGCTACACCCTGCTGGTGGTGTCCACCGGCCACGTGGTCAACCCGGTGCTCTACCCGGGCCTGAGCTACGACACCGTGGGCGACTTTGCCGGCATCACGCCGCTGGCCTCGCTGCCCAATGTGCTGGTGGTCGGTGCCAACAGCCCGATCAAGAACGTACCGGAACTGATTGCCGCCGCCAAGGCCAATCCCGGCAAGCTCAACTACGCCTCGGCCGGCACCGGCAGCGCCACGCACGTGAATGCCGAGAAGTTCCGCGCCATCACGGGCATCCAGGCCACCCACATTCCCTTCAAGGGTACGCCGGAGACCATCACCGAGACCGTGGCCGGGCGCGTCGACTTCATGTTCACGCCGGTGCTCTCGTCCATCCCGATGATCCGCGACAACCGCATGCGCGCCCTGGCGGTCAGCACGGCGCAGCGCTCTTCGGCCCTGCCGGAGGTGCCCACGGTGGCCGAAGCGGCCGTGCCCGGTTTTGTCTTCGACTTCTGGATCGGCCTGCTGGCGCCGGCCAAGACACCGCGCGACGTGGTCAACAAGCTCAACCAGGAAGTCAACAAGGCCCTGAACCAGCCCGATGTGAAAGAGCGCATGGCCAAGCTCGGTGGCGAGCCCCTGCCGATGACACCCGAGCGTTTCGATGCCTTCATCCGCGAGGAGCATGCGACCCTGAGCGTCATCATGAAGGGCGCCAAGTAAGCGGGCGTCCGGCACGATGCAGACCCTGCGCGTCAACATCTTCAACACCTCCAGCAACCTGCCCCTGCTGGCGGCGCTGGAGGCGGGCTGTTTTGCGCGGCGCGGCCTGGCGCTGGAGATCCAGCACACGCCGAACTCGGATGCGCAGCGCAGCGGCCTGGCCGCGGGCGGCTTCGACATCGCCCATGCCGCGGTGGACAACGCCGTGGCCATGGTGGAGGCGGGGCAGGACGTGGTCATCGTGCTGGGCGGTGACGCCGGCATGAACGAGTTCATGGTGCGCAGCGAGATCCAGACCATGACCGATCTGCGCGGCAAGGTGCTGGCCGTCGATGCGCCCAACACGGCCTACGCCCTGGTGGCCAAGAAGATCCTCAAGAACCACGGCCTGATCGAAGGCCGCGACTACACCGTGCGCCTGGCCGGCGGCACCGGCCCGCGTGCAGCCGCCATGGTGGCCGACCCGCAGCTGGCGGCCGCCATGATCAACCCGCCCTTTTCCTTCACGGTGCGCCAGCAGGGCCTCAAGAGCCTGGGCAACCAGTACAGCCTGCTGGGGCCTTACCAGGCGACCGGGGCCTTTGTCCTGCGCAATTGGGCGCAGGCCCATGCGGACGTCTTGCAGCAGTACCTGGCGGCTTACATCGAGGGCCAGCGTCTGGTCATGAATCCCATCCACCGTACGCAGATGGTCGAGCTGCTGATGCGCAGTTTCAAGCTGGACCCGGCGGCGGCCACCGGCACCTACGAAGCCTTGCTCACGCCGGGCGCCGGCCTGGCGCCGGATGCCCGCTTCAACAGCGAAGGTTTCCAGACCGTGCTGGCCATCCGCGCCGAGATGGAAGGCATGTGGGGCGGCACCCCGCCGGCGCCGGCCAGGTACATCGACCTGTCGTATGCCGAGCATGCGATCCGGAAAATTTCATAAACAGAGGAGATCCACCATGAAGCGTCTAGTCCTGTCCGTCCTGTCGGTCCTGGCCCTGGGCTCCGCCCTTGCGCAAGGCTACCCGGCCAAACCCATCAAGTTCATCGTGCCCTTCAGCGCGGGCAGTGCCACCGACATCGTGGCGCGCAGCGTGGGCGAGGCCATGGGGCGCAGCATGGGCCAGCCCATCGTCATCGAGAACAAGCTCGGTGCCGGTGGCACCATCGCCGCCGCCCAGGTGGCCAAGAGCGAGGCCGACGGCTACACCGTGCTGGTGCATTCCTCGGCGCATGCGCTGAACCCGGCGCTGTACAGCAACCCCGGTTACGACACGCTCAAGGACCTCACGGGCGTCACCGCCCTGGCCGCCATTCCCAACGTGCTGGTGGTGCATCCGGCCAAGGGCTGGAAGACCCAGACCGACCTCATTGCCGCCGTCAAGGCCAATCCGGCCAAGTTCAACTACGCCTCGGCCGGTGTCGGCAGCGGCACCCACATGAACGCCGAGATCTTCCGCCTGCAAGCCGGCATCGAGGCGCTGCACGTGCCCTACAAGGGCACACCCGACGCCATGAACAACGTCATCGGCGGCTCCAACGACTGGTTCTTCGCCCCGCTGGCCGCGGCCCTGCCGCTGATCCGCGACAACCGCCTGCAGGCCCTTTCGGTCAGTACCAAGATGCGCGCCTCCACCCTGCCGGACGTGCCCACCAGCATCGAAGCCGGCCTGCCCGCCTCCGACTACACCCTGTGGGTCGGCATGATCGTGCCCGCGGCCACCCCGGCGGCCGTGGTCAGGAAGCTCAACGAGGAAGCGCTCAAGGCCCTGAACAGCCCCGAGCTGAAAGACCGCATGGCCAAGCTCGGCGCCGATCCCTTCCCTCTGTCGCCCGAGGCTTTCAATGCCTACATCCGGAGCGAGATGGAGGTGGCCGCGCGCATCGTCAAGGCGGCCAACCTGAAGACGCAATGACGCTGGAAGGTTCAAGGTGAAGATCCATTTCACGGGCATCGGCAAGATGGGCCTGCCCATGGCCGGCCACCTGGCCGCCGCCGGGCATGCCCTGACCGTCAGCGACCCCTGCGACGAGCGTTGCGAGCTGGCGCAGGAACAGGGTCTGGCCGTGGTCGGTGATACCGCGGCTGCCATGGCGGCGGCCGACGCCGTCTTTTCCTCGCTGCCGCACGACGCGGCGCTGCGCGCGGTGGCCTCCCAGGTGGCGCACGCTGCCCGGCCCGGCACTGTCTACGTCGACACCAGCACTGTTTCCCTGCAGGCCTCGGCCGACGCGGCCCAGGCGCTGGAGGGCAAGGGCCTGGCCTATCTGCGCACCGCCGTCTCGGGCAACAACAAGATGGCCGAGTCCGCGCAACTCACCGTGCTGGCTTCCGGTCCGCGCGCGGCCTACGATCAGGTGCTGCCGCTGCTCCAGGCCCTGGGGCCGAACCATTTCTATCTCGGCGAGGCCGAGCAGGCGCGACTGATGAAACTCGTGGTCAACCTCATGATCGCGCAGACCAGCGCCATGCTGGCCGAGGCGCTGACCCTGGGGCGCAAGGGCGGCCTGGACTGGCAGGCCATGTGGCAGGTGCTGAGCGCCAGCGCGGTGGCCTCGCCCATCGTCAAGGCGAAGTCCGAGCAGCTGAGCCGGCGTGACTTCACGCCCACCTTCACGGTAGAGCAGATGATCAAGGACCTGGACCTGATCCTGGCCGCCGGTGCCGCCAGCAATGTGCCCCTGATGCAGACCGCCATGACACAGAAGCTCATGCACGCTGCCGTGGTGCAGGGCAATGGCCTGGACGACTACGCGGCCATCATCAAGGTGCTGGAGCGCGGCGCGGGGCTCAACCCGAAGCTGTAATCTGACGCTGTCGATTTCCTTGGAGAGTTTCGTGACCCCTTTCGTCTACACCGCCCAGCCCGCACGCGTCGTCTTTGGCGCGGGCTCCCTCTCGCAGCTGGCCCAGGAGATCGACGCGCTTGGCTGCAAGCGCGCGCTGGTGCTGTCCACGCCCGAGCAGCGGGCCTCGGCCGAAATGGTGGCCGGCCTGCTGGGCGGACGTGCCGCCGGCGTGTTCGACCGCGCGGTCATGCACGTGCCCATCGAGACCGCGCGCGAGGCGCGCGAGGTGGCCAAGCAGCTCGGTGCCGACTGCGCCGTGGCCATCGGCGGCGGCTCCACCACCGGCCTGGGCAAGGCCATCGCGCTTGATTCCGGCCTGCCCATCCTGGCCATCCCCACCACCTACGCCGGCTCGGAGATGACGCCCATCTACGGCATCACCGAAACCGGGCTCAAGAAGACCGGGCGCGACCTGCGCGTGCTGCCGCGCACCGTGCTCTACGACCCCGAGTTGACGCTGAGCCTGCCCGTGGCCCTGAGCGTGACCAGCGGCATCAATGCCATTGCCCACGCGGCTGAAGGTTTGTACTCGGTGGACAGCAATCCCATCATGGACCTGATGGCCGAGGAAGGCATCACGGCCCTGGGCCGTGCCTTGCCGGCCATCGTGAAGAATGCGCGCGACATGGATGCGCGCGCCGACGCGCTGTACGGTGCCTGGCTCTGCGGCACCGTGCTCGGGCACGTGGGCATGGCCCTGCACCACAAGCTCTGCCACACCCTGGGCGGCAGCTTCAACCTCTCCCATGCCGAGACCCACACCATCGTGCTGCCGCACGCGCTGGCCTACAACAGCCAGCACGCGCCGCAGGCCATGGCGCGCATCCGGCGCGCGCTCGGTGGCAACTCGGCCGCGCAGGCCGTGTTCGACCTGGCAAAGAACAATGGTGCGCCGGTGGCATTGAAAGACATCGGCATGAAAGCGACCGACCTGGACCGGGCCTGCGACATCGCCCTGCAGAACCAGTACCCCAACCCCCGCCCGCTGGAGCGCAAGGCCCTGCGCCAGCTCTTCCAGGACGCCTTCGATGGCGTGCGGCCCGCGGCCTGAGCCCGGGTACCGGGCACGCCCGGGGCGCTTATTTCTTGCGGCTGTCCTGCATGAACAGGCGGATGAAAAACACCGCCATGCCCAGCATGAACACGATGCCCAGGAAACTCATCAAGCCGTAGTCGGTAAAAAACAGGTCCTGAAACAATTTCATCTCAACTCCTTTGCTGTGACACGGTTTTATGGTGCCAGACCGGCAGCATCAGGGCCTGATGCAGATCAAGCGAGCCGGCTCAGAAGGGTTTTTCATCCCAGGTGCATGGACCAGAAACCGGCCGCCATGGCCAGGCCGTGCAGCAGGGCGGCGGCGATGGTCAGCACGATGGCCGGGCGCAGTTGCTGTGGCGTCCGGGCCGCCCGCCAGAACAGCACGAAAGCCAGCAGCGACAGGGGCCAGGACAGCAGCCCCCAGAGGGCCGGCTCAGGCTGGTAGAGCAGCCAGACACCGCCAGCCAGCCAGCCATGGGCCAGCGTGCTGATCAGCAGGTAGGCCAGCGCGGCGCCGCGCGGACCCAGCAGCACCGCCAGCGTGCGCTTGCCGACCTGGGCGTCCGACGGCGCATCGGGGACGCCGTTGATCAGCAGGATGTTGCTCACCAGCAGCGCGTAACTGAGCGCCGTGACCACGGGGATGATGAAAAGGCTGCCGCGCTGCACGGCATCCGCACCGATCACGACCAGGCCCCAGACCAGGGCCACCGCGAATTCGCCCATGCCGTGTTTCATCAAGGCCAGCGGCGGCGCCGAATAGGCCCAGGTCAGCAGCACACCGGCCAGCCCCAGCACGATCACCCAGCCCGTGCTCTTGACGGCCAGCAGCAGGCCGAAGGCGCACAGCAGGAAAGCCAGCAGGTAAAAAAGTTCGCGGGTCTGCTGCGGGGTGACGACCCGCTCCTGGATCAGGCGTGAGCCGCCGGTAAAGGGATGGATGCCCGCCGTATTGGCCGCGTCCGCCCCATTCAGGGCGTCGTGGTAGTCATTCAGCACATTGCCGGCGGCATGGGCCAGGCAGGCCAGCAGCAGCGTGGCCATGCCGGTCCCCACATGGGGGCCATGGCCGCAGGCCGCGGCAATGGCGATGCCCAGCAGCACGGCGACGACGGTGATGCCCAGGAAACCGGGGCGGGTCATGCGCAGCAGGGTGCGCAGGGGTGGGGTGGGGGATGGTGTGGACATGTGGCGCGCAGGAACAACCTGCATTCTGACAGGGTCATCCGGCAATTAAATTGCACGCAATTTAATTGTGATCAATAATTTAGCCCATGCCGAACAAAACGCTGACCCCCGACCAGGCCCTGCAGCTGGACAAACAGCTCTGCTTTGCCCTGTATTCCGCCTCGCACGCCATGTCCAAGGCCTACAAGCCGCACCTGGACGCGCTGGGCCTGACCTACCCGCAGTACGTGGCCATGCTGGTGCTGTGGGAGCGTGACGGCCTGACGGTGTCCGAGATCGGCGAGCGCCTCTTTCTCGACTCCGGCACGCTCACGCCCCTGCTCAAGCGGCTCGAGGGTGCGGGTTACATCAGCCGCCTGCGCGATGCGGCCGACGAGCGGCGCGTGCTGATCCAGCTCACCGCTGCCGGCCGCAAGCTCAAGGCCAAGGCCGCTCCCATTCCCGGCTGCATGCTCGAAGCCGCGCAGTGCTCGCTGAACGAACTCACGACCCTGACCCGCCAGGTCCAGCAGCTGCGCGATCGCCTGCAGGCCTGATTTTTTTACAAACCACAAGGAAAACACCATGACCACCGTCCTCAACAAGGTTCTCTACACCGCCAAGGCCCACACCACGGGTGGCCGTGACGGCCGCTCCGTCACCGACGACGGTCTGCTCGACGTCAGGCTGGCACCTCCGAAGGCCCTGGGCGGCGCCGGTGGCGCCACCAACCCCGAGCAGCTGTTTGCTGCCGGTTACTCGGCCTGCTACCTGAGCGCGCTCAAGCATGTGGCCGGCATGAAGAAGGTGAGCATCCCGGCCGACGCGGCGGTGGACGCCGAAGTGGACATCGGCCCCATCGCCCAGGGTTTCGGCCTGTCCGTGCGCCTGGCTGTCAGCCTGCCCGGCCTGGACCGTGCCGTGGCGCAGGAGCTGGTGGACACCGCCCACCAGGTCTGCCCCTATTCCAACGCGACCCGCGGCAACATCGCCGTCGACCTGCGTCTGGTCTGAGGCCATGTAAAAAGCCGCTTGCGCGTGGGCGCAAGCGGCTTTTTTGACGGGCGATGAGGGTAGATCAGCCGGCCTTGATGCCACCCTTGATGACCACGTCTTTCCAGCGTGCCTGTTCCTTCGCGATGAAGGCGCCGTATTCCTCGGGAGAGCCGCCGCCGGGGATGGCGCTTTCGGCTTCGTGCTTGGCCACGACGTCAGGGGCCTTCAGCGCCTTGGCAACTTCCTGCTGCATGCGCAGGATGATGTCGCGGGGCGTGCCGGCGCGGGCGTGGATGCCATACCACTGCTCGGTCTGGAAGCCGGGGTAGGTTTCGGCCACGGACTGGACATCGGGCAGCGCGGAGATGCGCGTGGGCGAGCCCACGGCAATGCAGCGCAGCGCGCCGCTCTTGATGTGCGGCAGCAGCGCCGGGGTGCCGGCAGAGAAGAACTCGATGCGGCCGGCCAGCACGTCGTTCAGGGCCGGGCCGGTGCCGCGGTAGGGGATGTGGGTGATGAACATGCCCGTCGCCAGTTTCAGCGCTTCCCAGGCCAGGTGGCCCGCGCTGGCGTTGCCGGCGGAGGCATAGTTGAGGCGGCCCGGGCGGGCCTTGACGTAGGCCACCAGCGACTTCATGTCGGTGACCGGCACATCCTTGTGCACGCAGTACAGGCTGGGCAGGCGGTTGACCAGGGTCACCGGCACAAAGTCCTTCTTCAGGTCGTAGCCGGCATCGGGGTAGATGATGGGGTTGACCGCCATCAGGCCGATATGGCTCATGACGAAGGTGTAACCATCGGCCGGCGCACGCAGCAGCTCCAGCATGGCGGGCACACCGCCGCCGCCGCCCTTGTTGTCGACGACAAAGGATGCACCCGTCTGTTTGGTGAGTTCGGCGCCGATGCTGCGGGCCACGATGCTGGAGGTACCACCGGGCGCGAAAGGAACGATCCAGCGCACGGGCTTGCTGGGCCAGGCGCTTTGGGCCTGGGCCGTCACGCCGGAGGCCGCCAGGCCGGCTGCGCCCATCAGCTTCAGGTAGTCGCGCCGGTTCAGTTCTGCATCATGTTGGTTCATGTCTCACTCACTTTCGTTTTGAAGCTTGTTTTATGTCGCAAATCCGGTCCCGGTGCAATCTGTAATAGTACTAATACGCGAGACGCCGGGGGCTGGCAACGGGCCGCCAGAGCCATTTCCCTCGGCACCTGCTGTTTTGACTGATGCCGGTATCACGGACAATGAGAGCTGCGCCCGGCATGCCTGCCGGGCCGGAAATGAAGCTGAAAGGGGATGATCATGGCCAAAATTTCGTGGTGTGCGGGCGCGATCTCGCTGCTGTTGCTGACCGGTTGTACGGTGGACTGGCAGAACCGGCATGCCGCGCAGGAGGTCGCCCAGCTATCCGCTGCGCCCGGCTCGGTCTACCTGGGCTGGCGCGTGTTCCAGGACAAATGCGCCGCCTGCCATGGGGCGGCCGCCACCGGCACGGCCAACGCCCCCGATCTGCTGCCCCGCGTGCGCACCATGGGCGAACGCCAGTTCGTGAGCCTGGTGCTGCAGCGCTACGACCTGAGCCAGCCGGCCACGCAGGCCCGCAGCGGGACGGCAGCGGGCGAGGCGCAGGTCGAAGTCATCATGCAGCGCAAGGAGGCACCCCTCAGCATGCCGGCCTGGCAGAGCGAGCCGCGCGTGAACGCGCACATCCTGGACCTGCACGCCTACCTGTCGGCACGTGCCCAGGGCCGTCAGGGGGCGGAGCGCCCCACGCCCTGAGTCAGGCCTGTGCCGCCAGGTGTGCGCCCAGCAGTGCGGCGCAATCCTGCGGGTGCGTGCTGATGAGAAAGTGGCTGGCACCGGCCACCACCGCTGCATGTACTCGTGGCAGATGCGTGGCCAGCACCTCTGTCATGGCCACCATGGCCGGGTTGGCATGCTCGCCACGCACCAGCAGCACGGGCAGATCCAGCCGCGCCAGGTCGGCCCCGCTGAAGTCGAAGCCGAAGTCGGTGTGCCAGTCCAGCACATTGGCCGGCGCCGTCTGGCGGCAGTAGTCCTGCACCGGTGCGGGCATGGTCGCAAAAGAGCCGGCGCCGCCCCAGAAGTCGATGATGCGCGCGGGCGCATCGCGCTCGCCGCTGCTCACCGCCTGTTCGAAGGCAGCGCTCATGTGGCGCGTGGCCTGGTGCAGGTCGCGATGGCCGTGGTGGTGCAGCAGGGCCAGGGGATTGGCCTCGAACAGCGCCAGGCTGGCCACCTGCACCCGGCCGCCCAGCGCTGCGGCCAGCGCTACCGTGCCGCCGAAGGAATGCCCGACCAGGTGGACCGGCCCCGGCGCACGCTGAGCCACCGCCTCCAGCACGCGCAGTTCGTGCGCTATGCCGGCATCACCCGCGCGGCGCGTCTCCGCCGTCTGGCCATAACCGCACAGGCTGGTGGCCACGAAACGCCACTGCGGCGGCAGCAGGCGCTGCATGGGTTTCCACGCGGCCGGCGTGCTGTAGGAGCCGGGCACGAAGAGCACGGTGGGGCCGCTGCCGGATTCGCTGTAGTCGATGCCCGGGGCCGGTGTGCTGCTTGAGGTCATGAGCGCGCTTCCAGAAGGTGACGCAGCCATTGTGCGGGGGCGGGGCTTGGGTGCCAAGTCCTGTGGGGACTTGCGGATTCAAGGGAGGTCTGCTTGCGACCCAAAGCGGCCAATTGAGGTCCTTGAAAGCAGACGCTCACAGACCGCGTTACGTGGTACCGCCATGCCTCCGCGCGAGACTCTGAACGTGTTCGACATCGGTCTTGCCGCTGATGGCAAGACGTGCAGTTTCGAGCCGCCCCACGCAGAACTGAACTCGATTGATTGACATTACTTCGACAGTCTGTTCGCGAAGGTAATTGATGAGCCCAGGGAGACCGGAGAATACACCCTGAGGAATGTCAGTTTTGAACTCCGCTTCGCCAGTAAAAACGACTGCGGATTTGATTGCGCCAGATGGCAAGAAATCAAGGAGATCTTGCACCGCGCTAACGTGCCTAAAGTTCTGCAGGATCGGGTTCTGAAATTTGAACTTCGCATTGAAAAGGACTTGAGTCCAGTTAGCCTGATTTGCGTTAGCGAAGATCCAGCCTTTGTAGTCCTTGGTCTCAATAACGAACACGCCGAAACGCGAAACTAGGATGTGGTCAATTTGCGTTGTGCCGTCCTTCATCCGAATGGTGACGTGGTTCATCAGGTGATAGTCGGGAGGGTGGAAGTTCTTCAGTGTGGTGCGGGACAGCAGGGCCTCTCCACGATTTTGGAACTTGATGGCACGGTACGCGCGGTACCGACCAATGACAAAACCAACGGCAAGGGCAAGGAGGAGGTAGAGAAGCGCGTGCTGCCTCCAGTCAGGGAGAAGCTGCGATAGGCGCTGAACCGCCGCACGATCCGTCAGACTGGCGATACTTTGCCCGATGGTATGGATATCCACCATGTCACCTAACGTGGAAATTTCCGGCGGACAGTAGGCTGGCGACAGTCCACCAATAGAACATCCATGTCGATTGCCATGTTAAGGTGTATTTTGCTGCGCCTTCATCACAGCCTTCAACATGTTCATTGGTTGATGCATATGCGCAAGGAGTTCCATGTAGAGGTCAACCAAGTCACGCAATGGTATCGTGAACTCCGCGGCAAGACAGTAAACGTCAAGTGCGGTAAACCGCGACATCATGTCGACTTGGGCGAGTGCGTCGTGCTCCCGATGCGCTCCGATGTAGTTGCGAACATCTGACAGGAACCTGCCGTGGTTCTTGCGAAAGGCGGAGAGCTTCGAATGGGCCAAGTTCAGGCGGCTCAGGAGTGACTCATGAACGTCAACCTCGTTGAGCCAATTGCGGTACTCTTTACCAAGGAGCTCGGAAAGATCCTCAGCACCTTCATGTAGAAGAACGGCCAATGAGCGCGCATGAAATTGACGATGCCAGTCGGATCGAGCAAAGTAGATTGATTCATTAAAGGCGCTAATGTCCTGCTCGAGTAGAGCAAGAAACAGACCCACGTTGTAGAGCCCACGATAGGGCTCGCTCCCAACTCTGGCAGCCTCCTCGCACCTCTGCTTGAGCGTCACCTTCAAGCCCTCTGTGACCTTCAGCCGTCGACGGTTCTTCCACCTGAATCGCAACCGTCCAGGGATGAGTAGCAGCTGGGTGAGAGCTTCCATGCGCCCTAACGTACTACATCAGGGGCGACAAGCCGGCTGTTCGGCGAAGCGTCCCTCTGGAGCAGCGGGTTTTCCGATGGAAGGAGTTGGCCTGCCCACTGCGATTGCAGAGCCTATTGATGTCGATGAAACCACTTGAGGTCACGAGCCACTGGGTCGATTTTGCTGTTGTAGACATCGGAGTAGGTTACCTCCACCGACAGCTTGCCAAGTGCTTCGCGCACTTGATCACGGGCGATACTGAATTGCCCTATTGACTTACTGCTGCCGACTTCTAAGTCAAGTAGCATCAGTTCACCTCCGGGGAGAATGGTTCGTCCTGAAGTGTCTTCCACGAAGTTGGTCCAGTAGACCTCGGGAGGCAACTCGGGCATCTGATCGATGAGCGCCTTGCCTGGCTCCGGTCCGTCGCTAACGCGAATGCTCGTGACGAGCAAGGGGCCGACACCATTGTTGACAACCTTGACGAATAGCTGGTTCTCGTAGTCGCCAACAACAATGCTTCCAATTGGACGAACCGACAGGACATTGTGCGCCTGCTGGTGCTCCAATGTCTTGCTCGAAACCCGCAGAGAGATCACTGCAACGACGCACGCTACCGCAGCTAGTACTGCGCTGGCGACTGTTGCCATGGCATTGGCAACCTCCGGACTTTCGATGAGGAATTGAAGCATGGCGGTGGCTGGCAGGCCTAGCGCGATGAAGATCGCGAAACCTGCGAAATATAACGACCGCTACGTGATAAACCGTCCATTTGATCCCCTCTAAGATTTTGTCATTATTGAAGAAATCGTAATCAGGTTGGCCGTTTGCACAGGTGTAAATGAATCCGACAAACCACGCAGCGATCCTGACAGATTCTAGGAGGCCGATCTGCAGGGAGATATCCCCCAAAAGGGTCATAGAGCGACAGCTTTAGACGCCAATCCTTGATGCCCGCTTCTGGCCGCAAGGAGCCGTTGGTTGTTCCACCCCCCTGAAGATGGCGACAAGGGCAGCGCACGAAGTGGCCTATTCGAGCTGGATGCCCGCGCTCTTGACCACCATGCCCAGGCGCTCAAGTTTCGAGGCGATGAACTTGTCATGCGGCTGCACCGGGCGGCGCTTGAGCCGTCAGCGCTGCGCGGTGGCCTGCGCCAGCACGGTCGCGGCCTGGCTGGTTTCGTGACCGCGCCAGGCCACGATCTGGTCCGGCCGGATCAGCGCCAGTGGTGCTTCGTACAGCGCGGCCAGTTCTGCGGCGGCATGTGGCACCACCCGCAGGTCCAGGCCCAGGGTCAACGCGGCCTGCTCGAAGGCGCGGGTGTCCGGTGCGTCGGGGCCGAGCGCGAGCAGCGTCCATTCGAAGTGGAAGGTGTCGTAGAGCGAGCGGCCATCGGCCAGCCAGGCATGCGGCGGCCTGCCGCCGGGGCAGGCGCTGGGCAGGTAGGTGTTCGGCGCGTCCGGGGGTGGGGCAGTGCCGTCCGCCACGATGATGGGGCTGCCGTCGTAACGGCCGCCGAAGGTGACGCCGGGGATGTTGAACTCGCGGCGCACGTGGCCGTTCAGATAGTCCGAGGCGACCGACCGGGCCAACGCGCCTTCGGGACTGGCGTCTTCCAGCTCGGGGGCCGCGTCGAACAGGCCGATCGAGTCGGCGAACTGGCGCGCGTAGCCGGTGTTGCGCACGGCCAGGGGCCGGCGCTCCAGTTCGTAGCTGTCCAGCAAGGCTGCGGGGGCCTGGCCCTTGAGGACGGCGGCCAGCTTCCAGCCCAGGTTGACGGCGTCCTCCACGGCGGTGTTGTAGCCCAGGCCGCCGGTGGGCGTGAACAGGTGCACCGCATCGCCGCCGAGGAAAACGCGGCCGCGCTGGAAGGACTCGGCCACCAGGGCATGGCCGGCCAGCCAGGTTGCCATGGACAAAATCTCGATGGCGATGTCCTGCCCGTAGGCCAAGGAGAAGAGGCGCCGCGCGTCGGCTTCGGTCAGCGCCTCGGTGGCGGCGTCGTCGGCCATCTGGATGTGGAAGGCGAATTCGCTGACGCCATCCACCGACATGATGAAGGCGCGCAGCTGCGGGCTGACCACCACGTACATCCAGGCCCGGTCGTTGGGATTGCGGGCGTAGAAGTCGGGGGCCTTCAGGTACACCGCCAGCATCTTGCCGCCCATGAACTTGCGCTTGAAGCCGGTGGCACCGCCCCAGGCAATGCCCAGCTGGCCGCGCACGAAACTGCGCGCGCCGTCGGCGCCCACCAGATAGGCGGCCTGCACGGCGAGCGGATCGCCGCCATCGACGGGCTGCACCACGGCCTCGATGCCGGAGCCAGTGTCGGCAAACGATTTGAGTAACCAGCCGTAGCGCACGTCCACCGAGGGCAGGCGCTGCGCATGCTCGCGCAGTTTCACCTCCACGAATTTCTGCGAGACGCGGTGCGGCAGCTCGGCGGCGCTCCATGAACCGGACATGGCCTTGATGGCCTGCGGCGCAGCGGCGGCGGTGGGCAGCCGCAGGCGGGCCAGCTCGGTGCCGGCAAAGCGCGTCAGGTAGGCGATGTCGGTGGGGTGGTCCGGCGGCAGGCCCATGCTGCGGATTTCCTGCGCGAAACCCAGGCGCCGGAAATGCTCCATGGTGCGGGCCTGCGTGGCATTGGCCTGCGGGTTGAAGGCGGTGCCGGGTTTGGGGTCGACCAGCAGGCAGCGGATGTTGCGCCGCCCCAGTTCGTTGGCCAGCATCAGGCCGCAGGGGCCGCCGCCGGCGATCAGCACGTCGGTTTGCAGGCTGGTCATGGTCTCAATTCACGCCGAAGCGTCCGGTCCATTTCTGCTCGTAGCTCATCTTGACGAAATGCTCGGCCATGAAGTCGATGAAGGTGCGGACCTTGGCCGAGAGGTGCTTGCGGCTGGGGTAGGCCAGGTTGACGGTGAGGCGCGGCAGGTCCCAGTCGTCCAGCACGGGCACCAGGCGGCCGGCCACCATGTCGTCGTAGACGATGTAGGTAGGCTGCACCAGGATGCCCATGCCGTCGAGAGCGGCGGCACGCAGGATCTGGCCGTCGTTCGATTCGAGCAGGCCCTTGACGTGCAGGGCCGTGGTCTGGCCATCGCGCGTGAAGCGCAGTTCGCCGGGGTTGTTGGCGTAGGTGTAGATCAGCAGCTTGTGCTGCGCCAGTTCTTCCAGCGTCCTGGGCCGGCCGTGGCGGGCCAGGTAGCGCGGGGCGGCGACCAGGATGCGGCGCGTCTGCGCCAGGCGGCGCACGGTGATGTTGGAGTCGGGCTCGAACTCGCGCGTGCGGATGGCCACGTCGATGTTGTTGTCGATGATGTCCAGGTAGCGGTTGGCGGCCTCCACGTGCACGGTGACGTTGGGATAACGCTCGGTGTAGGCGCGCAGCAGCGGCGCGATGTGCTGCATGGAGAAGGACAGCGAGGCGCTGATGCGCAGCATGCCCGTGGGGTTGAGTGTGTGCGCGTTGACCACGTCCTCGGCGTCCTTCAGGTCGGCCAGGAGGGTCTTGGCGCGGCTGAAGAACTCCTGGCCGGTGTCGGTCAGGAAGAGGCGGCGGGTGTTGCGCTCCACCAGGCGCGCGCCCAGCCGGTCTTCCAGCGCCTGCAGGTGGCGGCTGGCGGCGGCGTTCGACAGGCCCAGCGCCTCGGCGGCACGGCTCAGGCTGCCGGTTTCGGCCACCTGGACGAACAGCTCAATTTCGGCAAAACGGTCCAAACCGGTCTCCAGTTTTTTCGCTGCGCGGAAAAGTCATTTGCGGCAGCGCTCTTTCCCAAATTGTCGCGGACTTTTACAGTCCATCAGATAAGAGAGAACCCGCAGGAGACCCCAGATGCGCAACCTCAACGAGGACACCATCACCCAGGCCGTGATCGAACGTTTTTCCCGGACGCCCGATCCGCGCCTCAAGGAGATCATGACCAGCCTGGTGCAGCACCTGCACGCCTTCGCGCGTGAGGTGCGGCTGACCGAGGAGGAATGGTTCAAGGGCATCCAGTACCTGACGGACACCGGTCACATGTGCAGCGACACGCGCCAGGAGTTCATCCTCTTGTCCGACACGCTGGGCCTGTCCATGCTGACGGTGGCCATGAACAACGACAAGCCGGCCGGCTGCACCGAGCCCACGGTCTTCGGCCCTTTCTTCCTGGAACAGGCCCCCGAGTACCAGTTGGGCGATGACGTGGCCAACGGTGCCAAGGGCGAGCCCTGCCTGGTGAGCGGCACGGTCAAGGGCCTGGGCGGCGAGCCGATTCCGAATGCGCTGATCAACGTCTGGCAGGCCGACGCCGACGGCAATTACGACGTGCAGTACGAACACCTGGCCCATCCCCAGGCGCGCGGCATCCTGCATGCCGATGCGCAGGGGCGTTTCCACTTCAAGACCATCCTGGCCGAGGCCTACCCGATTCCGAGCGACGGCCCGGTGGGCGCCATGCTCAAGGCCACCAAAAATCATCCCTGGCGGCCGGCGCACCTGCATTTCATGATCGAGGCGCCGGGTTACGAGCGCCTGATCACCCATGTGTTCCGCGACCATGACCAGTACCTGGACTCCGACGTCGTGTTCGGTGTGCGCTCCACGCTGATCGCGGACTGGGTCAAGCAGGCCGACGGCAGCTACAGCCTGACCTACGACTTCGTGCTCAACCCCGAAAAATGAGAGATGGCCGCAGAGCCATACAGACCCACCACCAACCCGAGGAGACAGACATGCAGAAGCGACAGATCATCCAGTCCGCGCTGTGCGCGGTGCTGCTGGCCACCGGCGTCATGGCCGCCCAGGCCCAGCAGACCTTCAAGCTGACCATTGCGTCCAGCCACCCGCCGGCCATCCCCTGGGTGGGCCTGATGAGCACGGTCTTCGTGCCCGAGGTCAACAAGCGCGTGGCCGAGCTCAACAAGGGCTACAAGATCGAATGGCGCGAGGCCTACGGCGGCCAGCTCTACAAGGCCAATGCCACGCTGACCAGCGTGGAGCAGGGCGTGACCGACATCGGCTGGGTCTTCCACAACCTGGAAGCCGCCAAGATGCCGCTGGCGCAGTTCGGTACCGTGACGCCCTTCACCACCGACGATGTGCGCATCATCCTGGACGTGGTCAACGCCATGCACGAGACCGTGCCCGCGCTCAAGCGCGAGTGGGAGCGCAACAACGCCGTCTTCCTGGGCGCCACTGGCGTGGACAGCTACCACCTGTTCACCAAGCAGCCCATCAGGAGCTACGACGAACTCAAGGGCCGCAAGATCTCGGCGCCGGGTTCCATCGGCCTGTGGCTGCGCAACTCGGGCGCGGTGCCGGTGGACGGCTCGCTGACCAGCTACTACACCGACATCCAGTCCGGTGTGTCCGACGGCACGGTGTCGATCGCCACCGGCATCCTGCCCAACAAGATCTACGAGGTGGCGCCGCACATCACGAAGGTGAACATCGGCGCGCTCTACATCGGCGGCATGGCCATGAACAAGGACAGCTACGAGAAGCTGCCCAAGGAAGTCCAGCAGATCGTGCGCGACGCCGGCAAGCTGTACTCCCAGGAATTGGGCAAGGTGCTGATGCAGCGTTACGAGGGTGCGCTCAAGGCCATGGTCGACGCCGGCGCCAAGCAGTCCACCCCGGTGACGCTGACCGAGTTCAGTGCGGCCGAGCGCGCCAAGTGGGTCAAGACCATGCCCAACCTGGCGGCCGACTGGGTGAAGAACAACGCCTCCAAGGGCCCGACCAAGGAGATCGTCACGACCTACATGAACGAGCTGCGCAAGCGCGGCGTCACGCCCGCTCGCGACTGGGACAAGGAGTTGTGACTCACCCCCAGGCTTCGCGCACTGCGTGTCGCTACGCCACCCCCCTTGCAGGGGGCAACGCCAGTGGCCCGGCTCAGCCGGTTCCACGGCGTTCCCCGCCTGGGGTTCCGCGCTCATGGCGTGTCTGACGCTTGCTGAGGTTGACTTGTCTTACGAAAAAAACACGGACCTGGAGTCCGCGCCGCCGCCGTCCGCGCCCGACAGCTGGTTCGGCCGCCTGGTCGACGGCCTGAATGCCGCCGGCTCGGTGCTGATCGGCGCCATCATGCTGCTGATGTGTGCCGATGTGCTGCTGCGCGACCTGGCCAACCGCCCGATCGACGGCGTGGCCGAACTGGTGGCCACCAGCATCGTGATCATCGTCTTCCTGCAACTGCCGTCCACGCTGCGCCACGGCCGCATGTCGCGCGCCGACCTCTTCATCGACCCCTTCATCGTGCGCCGTCCGCGCGCCGGCAAGGGTTTGCGCGCGCTCTTTTCCCTGGCCGGGGTGTTCGCCTGCGGCGTGATTGCCTACGCGACCTGGCGGCCGCTGGCACGTGCCTGGACCGACAACGAGTTCCTCGGCGTCGAGGGCCTCTTCACTTTCCCGACCTGGCCCATGCGCGCCGTGGTGCTGCTCGGGGCGGGGCTGGCGGCCATCCAGTACCTGCTGCTGGTGATCCAGGACCTGAAGGAGTCGGTACATGACTGATCTCCAGGTCGGCCTGCTGGCCATCGTGCTGATGCTGGCCGGCATCTATTTCGGCATGCACATCGGGGTGGCGCTGATCGTCACGTCCTTCGTCAGCGTCGCGCTCATCAAGTCGCCCGACGTGGCGGCGCGTTTCGTGGCCGCTTCGGCCAACGACGCCATCCGCGATTACCTCTTCGGCGTGATCCCCCTGTTTGTGCTCATGGGCATGCTGGTGAGTGTGAGCGGGGTGGGGCGCGATACCTTCGACGTCTTCCAGTGGCTGATGCGGCGCGTGCGCGGCGGCCTGGGCTTGGCCACGGTGGGGGCCAATGCGGTGTTTGCCGCCATCACCGGCATCTCCATCGCCTCGGCTTCGGTCTTCACCAAGGTGGCCGTGCCCGAGATGATCCGCCACGGCTACACACGCCGTTTCGCGGTGGGTGTGGTGGCCGGTTCCTCGGTGCTGGGCATGCTGATCCCGCCCTCGCTGCTGATGATCATCTACGGCGTGCTGGCCGAGGAATCGGTGGGACGCATGTTCATCGCCGGCATCATCCCCGGCATCGTACTGGCCCTGGGCTTCGCCCTGCTGATCGTGGGCATGGCCTATCTGCGCCCGGGCATGATCATGGAGCAGGGGGCCGCGGCCACGGTGCGCGAGCCGCACCACGAGACCTGGGGCAGCGCGGCCCTCAAGTTCATTCCCATCCTCATCCTCATCACGCTGGTGCTGGGGGGGCTCTATGGCGGCCTGTTCACGCCCACCGAGGCCGGTGCGGTGGGGGCGGCCGGGGCGCTGGTGATCGCGCTGGTGCGTCGCCGCCTGGACTGGCGCAAGCTGTGGAAGGTGCTGACCGAAACGGGCTATGTGTCGGTCTCGGTGCTCTTCCTCATCATCTCGGCCATGCTCTACAGCCGCATGCTGGCGCTGACCGGCATGCCGGCGGCGGTGACCGAGGGCATCACCGGCCTGGGGCTGGGGTCCTGGGGCTTCCTGGCCGCGTATGTGGGTATCGTCATCGTGCTGGGCTGCATCATCGACTCGGTCTCCATCATGCTCATCATGCTGCCCATCGTGCTGCCGATTGCGCGCGCCTTCGGCATGGACATCGTCTGGTTCGGTGTCATCACCGTGGTGGCGGTGGAGATCGGCCTGCTGACGCCGCCTTTCGGCGTCTCGGTCTATACCGTGAAGTCGGCGCTGAACGATACGCGCATCACGGTGCGCGACATCTTCGCCGGTGCTTTCCCTTTTGTGTTGATGATGGTCGCCGTGCTGGTGCTGCTGGTGGTGTTCCCCAGGCTCTCCACCTGGCTGGCGTATATGTAATGGAGTAGATGACATGCTGTTTGCCTTCATCCTGATCGACAAGCCCGACCACGGCGACATGCGGCAGCGGGTGCGGCCCGTGCACAAGGACTACCTGGCCGCGGTGGCTGCGCACATGGCCTTTGCCGGTCCGCTCACGCACGACGATGGCAAGACCATGCTGGGCAGCCTGCTGGTGATCGACTTTGCCAGCCGCGATGCCGCGCACGCCTGGCTGGCCGAAGAGCCTTTCACGAAAGCGGGGCTCTACGCCAGCACCACCATCCACGCCTTCGTGAACCTGTGGCCGCAGAAGGCCGGGTTCCCGCCCGCCGCATGATCGGAGCCGGTTTGTGATCAAGCACATCGTGATGTGGAACGTGCGCGGCGACACGCCGGCCGAGAAGGCGCAGGGCATCGCCCGCCTGCAGCGCAGCTTCGAGAGCCTGCGCGGGCGCATCCCGGGCCTGCTGCATCTGGAGATCGGCGTGGACAGCAGCGGCATCGACTACGCCTGCGACGTGGTGCTCTATTCGGAGTTCGAAAGCCAGGCCGCACTCGACGCCTATGGCACGCACCCCGAGCATCTGCGCGTGAAGAACGAGGTGGCCGATCTGCGCATTGCACGCCACCAGGTGGACTACGCCGCACCCTGAATTTTCTTTTTTGATTCCCGAGGAACGACCATGAGCAACTCTTTCAACGACGAACTGCTGATCCGCCAGATGGTGGAGCGCTGGGCCGTGTGGCGCGACGCTGGCGACTGGGAGCGCTTCGCTACCGTCTGGCATCCCGAGGGCGTCATGATGGCCACCTGGTTCCAGGGCCCGTTTGCCGAATTCATCCGTGTGACGAAAGAGGGCTGGGCCAAGGGCGTGAGCATCCTGCACTTCCTGGGTGGCTCGGCCATCGAGGTCGCGGGCGACCGCGCCATCGCCCAGACCAAGATGACGATCTCGCAGCGCGGCATGGTGGAGGGCGCTGACGGCCCGGTGCTGTGCGACGTGGTCTGCACCGGCCGCTTCTACGATTTCGTGACGAAGCACCAGGGCGAATGGAAGCTGATCCATCGCCAGCCCATCTACGAGAAGGACCGCATCGACCCGGTCGACTCCACCGCCATGCTCAAGCTGGACCAGCAGGCCCTGGCCGGTTTCCCCGAAGGCTACCGGCACCTGGCCTACATCCAGACCCGCATCGGCTACACCGTGAAGATGGACATGCCCATGCTCAAGGGCCCGGTGGTCGAGGAGCTCTACCGCCGCGGCGCGCGCTGGCTGGCTGGCGGCAGCCTGGAACGCTGAACGATTTTCCGATCCGTATCACCCCCACCGAGGAGACAGACATGAACGAGATCCAGCACCCCACTCATCTGAAGCGCCGCGACATCGTGCGCGCCCTGCCGGCCGCCGCCCTGCTGGGCCTGACCCCCATGGCCTGGGCGCAGGGCGCCTACCCGAACCGCCCCTTGCGGGTCATCGTGCCGCAGCCGCCCGGGGGTGGTTTCGACTTCGTGGCGCGCCAGCTGGCCGAGCGTCTGTCCAGGCAGATCGGGCAGGGTGTGGTGGTCGAGAACAAGACCGGCTCGGGCACGCTGGTGGGCACCGAAGCGGCGGCCCAGGCCGCGCCCGACGGCTACACCCTGCTGATGGGCTCGGTCTCCAACATCGCGCTCAATATGGGCCTGTACGAGAAGCTGTCCTACGACAGCCTGCGCGACTTCGAACCCGTGGGCCTGGCCGTGAGCTACAGCTACACGCTCACCGCACGCCAGGACCTGCCCCTGAACACGCTCAAGGACGTGGTGGCCTATGCCAAGGCCAACCCGGGCAAGCTCACCTATGCCTCGGCCGGCAACGGCTCGGGCCAGCACGTGCTGGCCGCCGCACTCTGGCACCTGGCCGGCGTGAACGTGGTGCACGTCCCCTACCGCGGCGCCCAGGCCGCTTATATGGACATGCTGGGCGGTCGCGTGGACCTGTTCTTCGACCTCTCGTCCACGGCACGCGCGCAGATCGAGGGCGGCAAGATCAAGCCGCTGGCGCTGTCCGGCGCCGAGCGCAACCCCATGCACCCCGATGTGCCGACCATCACCGAGAGCGGTGTGGCCCAGCTCGACCTGGAGTCCTGGTTCGGCTACTTCGTGCCGAGCAAGACACCTGCCGACGTGCAGGAGCGCCTGCGCAGCGAGCTGGCCAAGGTCATTGCCCAGCCCGAACTGCAGGAGACCTTCCGCAAGGCGGGTGGCAAGCCGCTGACACTCAACACCGAGCAGACCCGTGCACTGGTGAAGCGCGATGTCGATCGCTGGACCAAGCTGGTGCGCGAGATCGGCATCAAGGCGAGTTGATCCTCCCGGGTCGCTGCCCATGGCGGCGGCCCCGATAATCCCCTTTGTTCACCCAGTTACCTCTTCCATCACCATGAAAATCGATCAAACCGCCCTCGACCAGCTCTTCTTCAATGCCCGCACGGCCAACGGCTTTCTCGACAAGCCGGTGCCGCTGGCGCTGCTGCAGGAAGCCTATGACATCGCCAGGATGGCGCCGACCTCCATGAACACCCAGCCCACGCGTTATGTGTTCCTGACCACGGCGGCAGCGAAGGAGCGCCTCAAGCCCGCGCTGAGCCCGGGCAATCTGGACAAGACCATGCTCGCGCCCGTGACCGTCATCGTGGCCACCGACACCAGGTTCTACGAGCACATGCCGCAGGTCTGGCACGGCGCCGGTGCCAAGGAGAACTTCGAGGGCAATGCCACCCTGGCCACCAACACGGCCACCCGCAACGGCACCCTGGGCGGCGCCTATTTCATCATCGCCGCGCGCGCCGTGGGCCTGGACTGCGGCCCCATGAGCGGCTTCGACATCCCCAAGGTGAACGCCGAGTTCTTCCCCGACGGCCGTTACGCCACCAACTTCCTGATCAACCTGGGTTACGCCGACCACAGCAAGGAATTCAAGCGCAATCCGCGCCTGTCTTTTGAACAAGCATGCCAGGTGCTGTAAGCACCTGAGACGCCCGACTTCGGTGGGGCTAAACTGATGCTACGTTTCATGACCCTCCCCACCCGGGAGGGTTTTCATTTCTGCCGGCCGCACCGTGAACTTCCTGCCCATCACCGATCCCTATTTCTATCTCGTGTCGGTGCCCGCGGTGCTGCTGCTGGGCATCAGCAAGAGTGGTTTCGGGGCGGGTTTCGGTTCGCTGGCGGTGCCGCTGATGGCGCTGGCGGTCACCGTGCCGCAGGCCGCGGCCATCCTGATGCCGGTGCTGCTGCTCATGGACCTGCTGGGCATCACGGCCCTGCGCAAGGACTTTGACAAGGCCTTGCTCAAGTTCCTGCTGCCCTTCGGCCTGCTGGGCACGCTGATCGGCGCCTTGTTGTTCAAGCTGCTGGCCGCCAACATCGTGGCCGGCATCGTGGGTGTGTTCACCCTGCTGTTCCTGGCGCAGCGCCTGCTGTTTCCGCCGCGCACCGACAGCGCGCCGCCGCCGCGCTGGCTGGGCGGTGTGCTCACCACGGCCGCCGGTTTCACGAGTTTTGTCGCCCATGCGGGCGGCCCGCCCATCGCGGCTTATGTGCTGCCGCTCAAGCTGCGCCCCATCGTCTTCGCGGCCACGCTGTCCTGGTTCTTCTTTTTCATCAACCTGTCCAAGTGGATTCCCTACGCCTGGCTGGGCCTGCTGGACTGGCGCAACCTGGCCACCTCCATCGTGCTGCTGCCGCTGGCGCCCGTGGGGGTGTGGGTCGGCGTGCGCATGGCGCGGCGCATCGATCCCAAGCTGTTCTACCGGCTGATCTATCTGGGCCTGCTGCTGACCGGCACCAAGCTGGTCTGGGACGCCTTCCGCTGAGCGTCAGGGATTTTTCGCCCCGGCCTGGCTGCGCTCGCGCTCGGCACGTTCCTGCGCCATCTGCTCTTCCAGCTGTTGCCGTCCCTGCTTGACGACGGCAATCAGCTGCTGGCGGTCCTTGTAGTGCGGGTGCATTTTCTCGAACAGTTCCAGGTTGTGCTGGCGGAAGCGCCAGGCAAAGGCGCGCGCCTGCTCCTGCGTGTGGCCCAGCAGCTCCAGCACGCTGCGCGCGCTGCGCAGGCTGGACTCGAAGAGTTCGCGCTGTACCAGCTGCACGCCGCGCTCGCGCAGTTCGTGCCAGTGCGTCACATCGCGCGCACGCGCCACGATCTGCAGGCCGGGGAAGTGTTCGCGCACCAGGTCCACGATCTTGAGCGACTGCTCCTTGTCGTCCACGGCCACCACCAGGACTTTCGCGCTGGCGGCACCGGCGATGCGCAGCAGGTCCAGGCGCGTGGCGTCGCCGTAGTGCACGCGGTAGCCGAAGCTGCGCGCCGCCTCGATCATGTCGGCGTCGTGGTCCAGCACCGTGCTGGGGATGCCCTGGGCCAGCATGACGCGCGCCACGATCTGGCCGTAGCGGCCGAAGCCGGCAATGAGCACCGGTGCCTCTTGCGGTTCCGATATTTCGGCCGGGGTGGCGCCACCGGCCGCGGCCAGACGCGGCGCCAGCAACTTGTCCACCGCCACCAGCAAGAGGGGGCTGAGCAGCATGGACAGGGCCACCGCGCCGATCAGCAGCGAGGTCGTCTGCGACGACATCACGCCCGCGCCAAAGGCCGTCTGGAACACCACGAAGGCAAACTCGCCGCCCTGCGCCAGCAGCAGCGTGATGACCGGCCGCTCCTGCAGCGGCACCTGCATGAAGCGCAGCATGGCCAGGATCAGCACGATCTTGATCGCCATGAAACCGGCCACCAGCGCCAGCATCAGCCCGGGCGAGGCGCGCAGCACCGAGAGGTCGATGCTCATGCCCACCGCAATAAAGAACAGGCCCAGCAGCAGGCCCTTGAAGGGTTCGATGTCGGTTTCCAGCTCGCGCCGGTATTCGCTCTCGGCCAGCAGCACGCCGGCCAGGAAGGCGCCCAGGCCCATGGACAGGCCCACCTGCTGCATCAGCGCGGCAATGCCCACCACCAGCAGCAGGGCGGCGGCCGTGAAGATCTCGGGCGTGCGGCTGCGCGCGATCCAGCGCAGCAGGGGGCGCAGCAGCAGCCGGCCGCCCAGCACGATGCCCCCGATGACGCCCACGATCTTCAGCAACTCGCCCCAGCGGAAGTCGCCGTTGGACTGGCCGGGCTCGGCGCCCAGCAGGGGCAGCAGCGCCAGGATGGGGATGGCCGCCACGTCCTGGAACAGCAGGATGGAAAAACCGGCCTGGCCGCCGGGCGTGGGCAGCAGGTTGCGCTCGCCCATGACCTGCAGGGCGATGGCGGTGGACGACAGGGCCAGGCCCAGGGCCGCCACCAGCGGTGTTTTCCAGCCGCCCAGCTGGGCCGGGAAGAACAGGCCCAGCGCATAGACACCGAGGAAGAGGGCGGCGGCGCAGGCCAGGACCTGGGCGCTGCCCCAGCCGAAAATGGGCCGGCGCAGGCTCCAGAGCCGGCGCGGCTCCAGTTCCAGCCCGATCAGGAAGAGCATGAGCACCACGCCGAACTCGGCGAAATGCAGCACATCCTGCACCTCGCTGACCAGGCCCAGGCCCCAGGGGCCGATGATGAGGCCGGCCCCGAGATAGCCGATGATGGCGCCCAGGCCCAGGTATTTGCTCAGGGGCACGGCGATCACGGCCGCGCACAGGTAGACGAAGGTGTGGCTGAGCCAGCTGGGGGCGTGTTCCATGGTGTGCCTTGGGCCGAGGGAAACAGGGTGGGCAGGCCTTACGCTAGCACAGGGGCCGACATGGCATCAACAGGCATCAAAATAAGCCGGAGGAGACAGACATGCGCAACATCAACAAGGACAACGTCACCGCATCGGTGACGCAGACTTTCGACAAAATCGACGATGCGCGCCTGCGCTATCTGATCGAGCGGCTGGTGACTTATGTGCACGGTTATGCCCGCGAGACCGGGCTGAGCCATGCCGAGTGGCAGGCGGCGCTGGCCTTTCTGCTGCGCTCGGGCGAGATCAGCAGCCCCTCGCGCAGCGAGTTCACGCTGCTGTCGGACGTGCTGGGCCTGTCCTCGCTGGTCGACCTGCTGGCGTCCAGGCCCGGCGCGACCGAGGGCAGCGTGCTCGGTCCCTTTCACACCCGCGGCTCGCCCTGGATGGAGAGCGGCGCCAGCCTGGTCAAGGACAATCCGGGCCAGCCGGTGCTGCTGCGCGGACGGGTGACCGACACCCAGGGCCAGCCGATTGCCAGTGCCACGGTGGACTTCTGGCAGAACGCCGACAACGGCCTGTACTGGCAGATCGACACCACGCAGCCCCAGGACAACCTGCGCTGCCAGATCAAGGTGCTGCCCGACGGCCGATTCGAGCTGCTCACCATCCACCCCACGCCCTATATGGTGCCGACCGACGGCCCGGTGGGCGACCTGTTGCGCGTGGCGCACCGCGATGCCTGGCGCCCGGCTCACTTCCACGTCATCGTAGAGGCGCCCGGCTACCGCACCCTGGTGACCGAGCTGTTCGACCAGGCGGATCCCCATGTGAACCAGGACGCCGTGTTCGGTGTGCGCGAGTCGCTGGTGATGGATTTCAAGGAGGAGAGCGACCCCGCCGTGCAGGCGAGGTACCGGCTCTCCGGCAGCTACCAGGTGGTGGATTTCCCGGTCAGGCTGGCCGCCGCCTGAGTGCCACTGGGGCCTACTGCTCGTCGGCGATCGGGTTGGACAGGATGCCGATGCCCTCGATCTCGATCTCGCAGATATCACCCGGCGCCATCCACACCGGCGGCGTGCGCGCATAACCCACGCCGGCCGGGGTGCCGGTGATGATCACGTCACCCGGCTCCAGCGTCATGCACTCGGTGATGATGCACAGCGACTCCACCACGTCCCAGAGGAAATCTTTGGTGTTGGCGTCCTGCATGACCTTGCCGTTCAGGCGCGACTGGATGCGCAGGCCGGCGGCACCGGGCGGCAGTTCATCCGGCGTCACCAGCCAGGGGCCGAAGGGGCCGGTGCCGTCGAAGTTCTTGCCTATGGTCCACTGCGCGGTCTTGCGCTGGTAGTCGCGCACGCTGCCGTCATTGAAGCAGGAGTAGCCGGCCACGCAGTCCAGCGCGTTCGCCTTGGTAAGGTGGCGCGCGCGTTGGCCGATGACGACGGCCAGTTCGGCCTCGTAGTCCAGCTTGGTGGAGGCCCTGGGCCGGATCAGGGGCTCGTTGTGGCCGGTCATGGAGGTGGCCCCGCGCATGAAGAAGCTCGGGTACTCGGGGCGGGCATGCCCGCCTTCTTTGGCGTGGTCGGCGTAGTTGAGCCCGAGGCAGACGATCTTGCCGGGGCGCGGCACCACGGGCAGGAAGCGCACGCCGGCCAGCGGCTTGACGGCCGCGGCGCTTGCCTGGGCCGCGGCCTGGCGGGCGGCTTCCAGACCGCCGGCTTGTGCGATCAGCGCACCCATGTCTTTCGGCAAGCCGGGGGCAGCCACGGACAGGTCGATGAATTCCTGGGCACCGGCGCTTTGGAGCACGCCGATGCGGGCCTGGCCTTGCGCGTCGAAACTGAACAATCTCATGAGGTCTTCCTTGGGTGGCGGGTGGCGGAGCGATATCCGGTTGCAGACTTTATTCCACCTTGGCCCCGGTGCTCTTGACCACACCCGCCCATTTGTCGACTTCAGCGCGCAGGAACGTGCCGAATTCGGCCGAGCTGTTGCGGGTCGACTCCATGCCCAGGCTGACGAATTTTTCTTTCGACTCCGGCAGTTCCATCGCCTTGTTGATCTCGGCGTTGATGCGGTCCACCAGGGCCTGCGGCGTGCCCGCTGGCAGGAAGAAGCCGACCCAGGTGTAGTCGTCGAAGTCGGCGTAGCCGAATTCGGTGACCGAGGGCACGTCGGGCAGCAGGGCCGAGCGTTTGGCGCTGGTGACGGCAATGGCGCGCACCTTGCCGGCCTTGATCTGCGGCACGGCCGGCGGCATGGAGGTGGACGACATGGGGGCGTGGCCGGCCACCACGGCGCCGATGGCCTGCGCCGGCTGGTAGGGCACGTGGGTGATGTCTACCTTGGCAGCCGTCTTGAGGCGCTCGATCGAGAGATGGGTGGTGGTGCCGATACCGGAGGAGGCGTAGCTGAGCTTTTCCCTGCGCGCCAGCTCGATCAATTCTTTCAGGTCCTTCGCCGGCGTGGCGGGGTGGACGGTGATGATGTTGGGTGTGCGCGGGCCCAGCGCCAGCGGCACGAAATCCTTCAGGGCGTCGTAGCCGGCGTTGGGGTAGAGCGAGGGGTTGACCGCAAAGGCCACGCTGTGCACCAGGATCGTGTAGCCATCGGGTGCGGCGCGCTTGACCTGGCCGGTGGCGATGTTGCCGCCGGCGCCGGGCTTGTTCTCCACGGTGAAAGTCCCGCCCGTGGTCTCGCCGAGTTTTTGCGCCACCACGCGCGCGATGACGTCGGTGAAGGCGCCAGGCCCGAAGCCGACGGTGATGGTCACGGGCCTGGCCCTGGGCCAGTCGGCCTGGGCCGACGCCGTGCCGGCGCCGAGCAGGCCCATGGCGGCCAGCAACAGGCCCAGGCCCTTGCGTGCGAACGTGGTTTTCATGGTGTGTCTCCTTGCAGGATGGCAGCATCCGTGCGCTGCACGTTGTGGGTGCGGGCCATCTTATCGGCGCATGTCGCCAAATGGGCATGTCCTAGGGTTAGTCCCGGGTGTGCCGGCTGCGGCGGGCGGCTGCGGCGGAACGCCCTTCATGGGCTAATATGGGCCGGTCAGGACTACAAGGAGCCGAAGATGCCGGTTGTCGTGGTTGCCAATCCCAAGGGGGGCGTGGGTAAGTCCACCCTGTCCACCAACATTGCGGGCTACTATGCCAGCCGGGGCCACAAGGTCATGCTGGGCGATGCCGATCGCCAGCAGTCCGCGCGCCTGTGGCTGGGCCTGCGTCCGGCCACGGCGCGGTCCATCGTGAGCTGGGACGTGGGCGAGGACAAGCTGGCCAAGCTGCCCAAGGGAACCACCCATGTGGTGCTCGACACCCCGGCCGGTCTCAAGGGCGCGCGTTTGAAGGACGTGCTGCAGCACGCCGACAAGGTCATCGTGCCCCTGCAGCCCAGCGTCTTCGACATCTTCGCCACCCGCGATTTCCTCGACGAGATCAAGCAGCACACGCACAAGGGCATGCAGGTGGGCATCGTGGGCATGCGCGTGGACGGGCGCACCATTGCGGCCGACAAGCTGCGTGCCTTTGTCGAGAGCCTGGGCCTGCCCGTGCTGGCCTACCTGCGCGACACGCAGAACTACATCCACCTCGCTGCCCATGGCCTGACCCTGTTCGACGTGGCGCCCAGCCGCGTGGAAAAGGACCTGGAGCAGTGGCAGGGTCTGTGCCGCTGGCTCGAACACTAGGCCCTGCGTCGCGCGCATGACAGCCGGCGCGCGGGCCTGGCCGCTACAGTGGGCGGCATGAAAACCTTCCAGTCCCTCAAGGAGTTTCCCGCGCTGGTGGGCCAGGAGGTCGCGGTCAGCGACTGGCTCACCATCACGCAGGAGCAGGTCAACCAGTTCGCCCAGGCCACGGGGGACCACCAGTGGATCCACGTCGACGTGGAAAAAGCCAGGGCCGGCCCCTTTGGTGGCCCCATCGCGCACGGTTTCCTCACCCTGTCCCTGCTGCCCCGCTTCTTCGAAAGCACCATGGAGATCGTCGAGTCGCGCATGGGCGTTAACTACGGCCTGAACCGCGTGCGTTTCATGGCGCCGGTGCCGGTGGGCAGCCGCCTGCGTGCGCGTTTGAAGCTGCTGGCCTGCGAGCCCATCGCCAACGACGGCATGCAGATGAGCTGGGAAGTGACGATCGAGCGCGAAGGCGAGGCCAAGCCGGTCTGTGTGGCCGAGTCGATCGCCCGGCGTTATCCCTGAGACGGCTTACGTCGCCGCGAAGCCGTTCTGCCGCCAGGCTTCGAACACCGTCACCGCCACCGCGTTGGAGAGGTTCAGGCTGCGCTGGCCGGCCCGCATGGGCAGCCTGAGCTGCTGTGTCGGGGCGAAAGCGGCGCGTACCGCATCGGGCAGGCCGCTGGTTTCCGAACCGAACACCAGCCAGTCGCCCGGCTCAAAAGCTACGTCGTGCACGAAGCGCGTGCCGCGGGTCGTGAGCGCGAACATGCGTTCGGGGTGCGGTTGCGCGCTGGACAGGAAGCTGTCCCAGCCGGCGTGGCGTTTCACCTCGGCGTACTCGTGGTAGTCCAGGCCGGCACGGCGCATCAGCCGGTCCTCCATGGAAAAGCCCAGCGGCTCGATCAGGTGCAGGGTGCAGCCCGTGTTGGCGGCCAGGCGGATGACGTTGCCCGTGTTGGGCGGGATCTCGGGCTGGACCAGGACGATGTGGAACATCCGCGCATTATTCAGTGTGTTTCGGTTCGCGCCAGGACCAAGCCGGTGATGTGCGCCGCCCCGGCCGCGCGCAGGGCCTGGGCCGCGGCAAACAGCGAGGCGCCGCTGGTCATGACGTCGTCGACCAGCACCACACGCCGGCCCGCAAGCTCCGCTTCCCGTCCGTTGGCCACGCCGAAGGCGCCGCGCACATTGTGCAGCCGGGCTTCGCGCGGCAGGGCACTCTGGGCCGGCGTATGGCGCAGGCGCAGCAGCAGTCCCGCATCGACCTTGGCCGGGGCCAGCTGGCGTGCCAGTTCCAGGGCCTGGTTGAAGCCGCGCTGACGCAACCGCTCGCGCGACAGCGGCATGGGCAGCAGCAGATCGGCAGCTTCGAGCGCCGGTTCGGCCCAGGGCGTGCTGCGCATCAGCAAGGCCAGCGCCTGCGACCAGCCGGGACGGGCGCCGAACTTGTAGCGCGCGACCAGGCCGGCCCAGGGGTATTCATAAGCCACAGCCGTCAGACAAAGGTCTAGAGGAGGTGTTTGCTTGATGCATGCGCCACAGCGTTCCACGCCCTCGGGAAGCGGCAGGGCGCAGTTGCGGCAGCGCGGACGGGGTTGGGCAAAACGTGCCACGCAGGTTTCGCACACGGCTTGCGCCGGCCAGGCGTGGCAGACCGCGCACTGGCTGGGCAGGGTGCTGGTCAAGCGGGTGAGCAGGCTGCGGAACATGGGCGCAACAAGGGCAATGGCGTGCCGTGTCAGGGGCTGCAGGGGGAATCAATATACTCGCCAGCTTTCCCATGTCCGATCACCGCCCCCCCACCATCGACCCCGCCGCCGCCGCGCGTTGGGCCCGGCGGCCGCAAACGGTTTCTGCCTGGCTGCACGAGGAGGTCGCGCGGCGCATGGAGCAGCGGCTGGACTGGATCGTGCGCCAGCCCCGAAGCTGGTCGCATTGGGAGCCGGTGCGCGGCGGCCTGCAGGCGCAGGACTTGCTGGCGCGCCGTTACCCAGGCGCACGCTGCCACATCAGCGCCGCCGTGCCGTCGGAACAGGCCCTGGCGCAGCAGGCCGCGGCACGGCCCTGGTGGCACCCGGCCCGCTGGTCGGCGGCCCTGGCGGCTCAGCCTGCAGAGGCCGCAGCCGAGCTGCTCTGGGCCAATATGACCCTGCACATGGCGGCCGATCCACAGGCCCTGATCCGGCGCTGGCACGAAGCGCTGGCGGTTGACGGCTTCCTGATGTTTTCCTGCCTCGGCCCCGACACCCTGCGCGAGCTGCGCACGCTGTACCAGGCCCTGGGCTGGCCCGCACCCGCGCACGAATTCACCGACATGCACGACTGGGGCGACATGCTGGTGGCGGCCGGTTTTGCCGAACCGGTGATGGACATGGAGCGCATCGAGCTGACCTTCGAGAGCCCCGAGCGCCTGCTGCAGGAGTTGCGCGAGCTTGGGCGCAACCTGCACCCGGCGCGTTTTGCCGGTCTGCGTGGCCGGGGCTGGCGCGGGCAATTGCACACGGCTCTGCGCCAGCTGGCCGATCCGTCCCACGAGGGGCGGCTCAAGCTGAGCTTCGAGATCATCTATGGCCATGCCTTCAAGCCGCAGCCGCGCCTGGCCGTGGCGGCCGAGACCCGGCTCAGCCTGGACGACATGCGCGCCACGCTGCGCAAACAGCGTTCATAAGGCAAGCCTGGCCTTCCTAGGGTGAACCCGTATATCAGCCGGGCAGGGAGCAAAAAGTGCTGGGCTACAATAAGCGGTTGCTGAATTTCGAAATTCAAAGGCAGTTCTCTGCCTGCCACTGAGCGGTGGCGGGCACATCGGTCACAAGCCGCATGTGGGCAAGCCTGGGCAGTCCTGGATTATTTAAGACATTGAAGAAGTGAACATGATGAAGAGCATTTCTAATAAATTGGCTTCACTGCTGCTCATGGCTGGCGCTTGGGCCGGTACGGCGGCCTTCACCGCAGCCCAGGCTGTCAACGACCTGCCCGGTGGTCCGGCGGTCAACCAGCTCAACCTGCCTCCCGCAGTCACCAAGATTGCTGCCGAGCAGCAATGGCTGCACTGGTTCATGCTGATCATCTGCACGGTGATCTTCGTGGCGGTGTTCGGCGTGATGTTCTATTCCATCCTGAAGCACCGCAAGTCGGTCGGGCACAAGTCCGCCGACTTCCACGAGTCCGTGGCCGTGGAAATCGCCTGGACCGTGATCCCCTTCATCATCGTGATCCTGATGGCGCTGCCGGCGACCAAGGCCGTCGTGGCCATGAAGGACACCAGCAACGCCGACCTGACCATCAAGGTCACGGGGTACCAGTGGAAGTGGGGCTACGACTACCTCAAGGGCGAGGGTGAGGGCATCGGCTTCATCTCCACCCTGGACAGCACGCATCGCGAGATGTCCGAGTCCGGCAAGCCGGCTCCCACCGACGACTACCTGCTCAAGGTCGACAACCCGCTAGTCGTGCCGGTGGACAAGAAGATCCGCATCATCACCACCGCCAACGACGTGATCCACGCCTTCATGGTGCCGGCTTTCGGCATCAAGCAGGACGCCATCCCCGGTTTCGTGCGCGACACCTGGTTCCGTGCCGAGCAGACCGGTGACTTCTACGGCCAGTGCGCCGAGCTGTGCGGCAAGGAACATGCCTACATGCCCATCCACGTGAAGGTGCTGTCCGCCGAAGACTACGCCAAGTGGGTCGATGGCCAGAAGAAGGCCATGGCCGCCAAGGCCGACGATCCAGCCAAGGTCTGGGCCCTGGGTGAACTGGTCCAGCGCGGCGAGAAGGTCTATGCGGCCAACTGCGCGGTCTGCCACCAGGCCAACGGCAAGGGCGCCGGCCCGTTCAAGCCGCTGGACGCCTCGGCCATCGTGCTCGATGCCGACAAGTCCAAGCAGATCGGCATCATGCTCAACGGCAAGGGTGCCATGCCCGCCTGGAAGCAGCTGAGCGACACCGAGATCGCCGCCGTGGTCACCTACACCAAGAACACCTGGTCCAACAAGACCGGCCAGCTGGTGCAGCCGGCCGACATCAAGACCGCCCGCAAGTAAACAGTCGTCAGACGCCTAGAGTATTGAGAAGGAAATCAGGATGAGTGCCGTTCTAGACCATCACGATCACCATGCCCATGACGACCACCACGCCCCCACGGGCTGGCGGCGCTGGGTCTACGCGACCAACCACAAGGACATCGGTACCCTGTACCTGCTGTTCGCCTTCACCATGCTGATGATCGGCGGTGTCCTGGCCCTGTTGATCCGCGCCGAGCTGTTCCAGCCCGGCCTGCAGGTCGTGAACCCCGAGCTGTTCAACCAGCTCACCACCATGCACGGCCTGATCATGGTGTTCGGCGCCATCATGCCGGCCTTCGTGGGCTTCGCCAACTGGATGATCCCGCTGCAGATCGGCGCGGCCGACATGGCCTTCGCCCGCATGAACAACTTCAGCTTCTGGCTGATGATTCCCGCGGCCCTCATGCTGGTGCTGTCCTTCTTCATGCCCGGTGGCGCCCCCGCGGCCGGCTGGACGCTGTACGCACCGCTGACGCTGCAGATGGGCCCCTCGATGGACGCCGGCATCTTTGCCATGCACATCCTGGGTGCTTCCTCCATCATGGGCTCGATCAACATCATCGTGACCATCCTGAACATGCGCGCGCCCGGCATGACGCTGATGAAGATGCCGCTGTTCTGCTGGACCTGGCTGATCACCGCCTACCTGCTGATCGCCGTGATGCCCGTGCTGGCCGGCGCCATCACCATGACGCTGACCGACCGCCACTTCGGCACCACCTTCTTCAACCCCGCCGGCGGCGGCGACCCGGTGATGTATCAGCACATCTTCTGGTTCTTCGGCCACCCCGAGGTGTACATCATGATCCTGCCGGCCTTCGGCATCATCAGCGCCGTGGTGCCGGCCTTTGCCCGCAAGAAGCTGTTCGGCTACGCCTCCATGGTCTACGCCACGGCTTCCATCGCCATCCTGTCCTTCATCGTGTGGGCACACCACATGTACACCACCGGCATGCCGGTGACCGGCCAGCTGTTCTTCATGTACGCCACCATGCTGATCTCCGTGCCCACCGGCGTGAAGATCTTCAACTGGCTGGCCACCATGTGGAAGGGCTCGATGACCTTCGAGACCCCCATGCTGTGGGCCGTGGGTTTCATCTTCGTGTTCACCATGGGCGGCTTCACCGGTCTGATCCTGTCGGTGGCGCCGATCGACATCCAGGTGCAGGACACCTATTACGTGGTGGCCCACTTCCACTACGTGCTGGTGGCCGGCTCGCTGTTCGCCATGTTCTCCGGCATCTATTACTGGCTGCCCAAGTGGACCGGCGTGATGTACAGCGAAGGCCGCGGCAAGCTGCACTTCTGGTGGTCGATGATCTCCTTCAACATCACCTTCTTCCCGATGCACTTCCTGGGTCTGGCCGGCATGCCGCGTCGCTACGCCGACTACCCCATGCAGTTCGCCGACTTCAACGCCATCGCCACCGTCGGTGCCTTCGGCTTCGGTTTGGCCCAGGTCTACTTCTTCCTGGCCGTCGTGCTGCCCGCCATGCGCGGCCAGGGCGAGAAGGCCCCGCAGAAGCCTTGGGAAGGCGCGGAAGGCCTGGAGTGGGAAGTGCCTTCGCCGGCCCCCTTCCATACCTTCGAAACCCCCCCGAAGCTGGACGCCACGGCGACCAAGATCATCGGCTGACACCCTGCACGGAAAGATTGCGCCATGACGCCTGAACAGAAGAAAGCCAACCGCCGCCTGGGCCTGATCCTGGCGTCGGTCGCGCTGATCTTCTTCCTCGGCTTCCTGGCCAAGATGGTCCTGCTGGGCGGCAAGTGACGAGACAGCCATGAACCTGCGACGCGAGAACGCCAGGATGCTGGGCAAGCTGGCCATTGTGGTGGCCGGCATGTTTGGCTTCGGTTATGCGCTGGTGCCGATCTACAAGCACCTGTGCGAAGCCCTGGGCCTCAATGTCCTGGCGGTCGGCGAGCGCGAAATGCCGGGCCGCAGTGCGGTGACACCGGGCAACACCCAGGTCGATACCAGCCGTACCATCACGGTCGAGTTCGATGCCAATGTGCGCGGCCCCTGGCGTTTCAAGCCGGCACAGACCTCGCTGCAGGTGCACCCGGGCGAACTGGCCACCGTCATGTACGAGTTCGAGAACGTGCAGGACCGCAGCATGGCGGCCCAGGCGATTCCGAGTTATGCCCCGCGCCAGGCAGCAGCCCACTTCAACAAGCTGGAGTGCTTCTGCTTCAACGAGTACACGCTGGCGCCGGGCGAGAAGAAAAGCTGGCCGGTGGTTTTTGTCATCGATCCCAAGCTGTCCAAAGACGTGAGCACCATCACCCTGTCCTATACCTTCTTCGAAGTGGGCAGCAAGACGCCGCCGGCCCCCACGGCCGCACGCAAGGGCATGGAGTCCGGAGCATGAGCAAAACACAGGCTGCCAAGGGCTCGCTGTGGGCGACCGTCAAGGCCGTGGCCTGGTCCTTCCTCGGCGTGCGCAAGAACAGTGGTTTCCAGGATGACATCGCCCAGCTCAAGCCTTATCACATCATTGCGGTAGGTTTGGTTGGTGGCATCCTGCTGGTATTGAGTTTGATTGCAGTGGTGAACTGGATCGTGGTCAAGTAAGACCCGGGCTGGAACACTTGAAAATGATTTGAGAGAAGCAGAATCGGAAGGAATGGAGCAAACATGAGTTCGACTACCCACGGCGGCACCCCGTACTACTTCGTGCCTGGCCCGTCCCGTCATCCCGTGATGGCGGCGATCGGCCTGTTCTTCGTCATTCTGGGCGCTGGCCAGTGGATCAACGGCGCCGACTGGGGCAAGTACTCCCTGTTCCTCGGCCTCGTCTGGTGGCTGGTCGTGCTGTTCCAGTGGTTCCGCGAGGCCATCGCCGAGAGCGAAGGCGGCCAGTACGGCCACAAGATCGACATCTCCTTCCGCTGGAGCATGACCTGGTTCATCTTCTCCGAGGTGATGTTCTTCGGTGCCTTCTTCACCGCTCTCTGGTGGGCCCGCGCCCACTCGGTGCCGGCCTTGGGCAGCCTGGACAACGCGCTGCTGTGGCCCGACTTCAAGGCCGTGTGGCCCAGTCTCGTGGCCGGTGCCACCGCCTCGCCGGCCGGCATCATCGAGCCCTTCCAGACCATGGGCCCCTTCTGGCTGCCCACGATCAACACCGCCCTGCTGCTGACCTCGGGCGTGACGCTGACCATCGCCCACCACGCCCTGCGTGACGGCAACCGCAGCAAGACCATCGGCTTCATGTGGATCACCGTGCTGCTGGGCCTGACCTTCCTGTTCGTGCAGGGCTACGAGTACTACCATGCCTACCGTGACCTGAACCTCAAGCTCTCGTCCGGCATCTTCGGCTCCACCTTTTTCATGCTGACCGGCTTCCACGGCTTCCACGTGTTCGTCGGCATGCTGATGCTGTTCTTCATCACCCTGCGCCTGCAGAAGGGCCATTTCACGGCGGATCGTCACTTCGGTTTCGAAGGCGCCGCCTGGTACTGGCACTTCGTGGACGTGGTGTGGCTGGGTCTCTACATCCTCGTCTACTGGATGTAATCGGGCTACTGCGCGGGCGCATTGCGTCGTTGGGCGGTGCTCGGAATCCTCACGTACCCCAAGGTACGTTCCGGTTCCTGCGCTCCGTCCGCCTAGCACTGCATCCCGCTCGCTACGCCCCGGTGGTGTGGCAATAAAAACAAAAGCCGCTCGCAGCGGCTTTTGTTTTTGTTCGACGTGAGATGGCTTACTGGCCCGGCTTGATGCCCGTGGGCTGGATGTAGCCCAGCTTCCAGGCGATCAGGATGCAGAGGAAGATCAGGATGGAAAAGCCCACGCGAAAGGCGAGGGCGCGTGCCATGTTGCTGGTCTTGGGTTTGCCGTCACGGCCGTCGCGCATCATGAAGAACAGGGCCGAGCCCAGGCTGGCGATGATGGCCAGGAAGGCCAGGGCGACGAGGTATTTCATGGACAGGATTATCGCGTGAGTGAAAAGGGGCGTTTCTGGGTGGTGACAGTGGCCGCGTTGCTGGGCGTGGCGCTGACGCTGGCGCTCGGGCGCTGGCAGCTCGGCCGTGCCGACGAGAAGCAAGCCCTGCAGGCCCGCATCGACGCCCGGGCCCAACTGCCGGTGCTGGACGGTCGCAGCCTGGCCGGCGTGCTGGACGAGGAACTGCTGCACCGTCGCATCGAGGCGCTGGGGCAGTGGCTGCCGCAATATACGGTCTTCCTGGACAACCGGCAGATGAACGGGCGTCCCGGTTTCTACGTGCTGACGCCTTTGCGCCTGGACGGCGGGGCGGTCGTGCTGGTGCAGCGCGGCTGGGTGCCGCGCAACTTCGAGGACCGGCTGCGCGTGCCGCAGATCGACACGCCAGCCGGGCTGGTGAAAGTGCAGGGCCGCATAGCCCCCGCACCCTCCAAGCTCTATGAGATGGGTGAAGCCGGGAGTGGAGCGATCCGGCAAAATCTCGATCTGGCACAGTTTCGGGTCGAGACCGGGCTGGCCCTGGTCGAGGGATCGATCCAGCAGACCGGTGCGACCCGGCAGGACGACGGCCTGCTGCGTGACTGGCCGCAGATCAACACCGGGGTCGACAAGCACTACGGTTACGCGTTTCAATGGTTCGGGCTGTGTGCCCTGATAACACTCCTTTATGTCTGGTTCCAAATTGTCAGAAGATACAAGCAGCGCCAAGCCTGAAGGCAGCGACCACGTTCTCGGTCTCACCGTCTACGACCTGCCCGAGCCGAGCCAGGCCCTGGCCGACGAGACCCGGCGTACCCGTGTCGGTCGCTGGAAGATGATCGCGGTGCTGCTGGTCAGCGCGGCGCCGGTGATCGCCTCCTACTTCACCTATTACGTGATCCGCCCCGAAGGCCGGCGCAATTTCGGTGAACTCATCGATCCGCAGCGCCCCCTGCCCGAGATGCTGGGCCTGGACCTGGAAGGGCGCACGCACCAGCTGAGCGAACTCAAGGGCCAGTGGCTGCTGGTGAGCGTGGGCAGCGGCAGTTGCAGTGAGGTCTGCACACAGCAGCTCTACTTCCAGCGCCAGTTGCGCGAGAGCCTGGGCAAGGAAAAAGACCGCCTGGACCGGGTCTGGCTGGTCAACGACATGCAGGCCATCCCGGCGGAACTGCAGCCCGGGCTGAAGGATGCCACGGTGCTGCGTGTGCCTGCCGAGGAACTGGCGCGCTGGCTGGCACCGGCCAGCGGCCATGACATCGGCGAGCACCTGTATGTGGTGGACCCGATGGGTAACTGGATGATGCGTTTTCCCGCCCGGCTGGACATCGAGACGGCCGCCAAGGCCAAGCGTGATCTGGAGCGCCTGATGCGTGCGTCCAGTTCCTGGGACAAGGCCGGGCGCTGAAGCCATGGATGCCCCCGCACTCTACGACTTCAGTCCGGCCCTGCGCCTCATGCTCATGGGCCTGGTGCTGGCGGGCGGCCCGCTGGCCTGGGTCTGGCTACGCCAGCGCCAGGCCAGCACCGCGCGCCGTTTGCAGGCCCTGACCGTGCTCACCCTCTTCCTCACCTTCGACCTGGTGTTGTTCGGCGCCTTCACCCGCCTGACGGATTCAGGCCTGGGTTGCCCGGACTGGCCGGGTTGTTACGGCAATGCGAGCCCGGTCGGTGCCCACGCTGAAATCTCGGCGGCGCAGCAGGCCATGCCCACCGGACCGGTTACGCATGGCAAGGCCTGGGTTGAAATGATCCACCGCTACCTCGCTACCGGCGTCGGTGTCCTCATTCTGGTGTTGGCGCTGGTCAGCTGGCGCGAGCACCTGCGCAAGGTGCGCAGTGCTGCCGGCACGCTGAGTCCCTGGTGGGCCACGCTCACCCTGGTCTGGGTCTGCGTGCAGGGTGCCTTTGGCGCGCTGACCGTCACCATGAAGCTGTTCCCCGCCATCGTCACCCTGCACCTGCTGGGCGGCCTGCTCCTGCTGGCTTTGTTGAGTCTGCAGGCAGTGCGCTATGCGCAATTGCATGATGCGGGCGCCACGCGTGTGGCGCCGGCCGGCTTGCGCCGCCTGCTGGGCTGGGGCTTGGGCCTGCTGACGCTGCAGATCGCCCTGGGGGGCTGGGTCAGCACCAACTACGCCGTGCTGGCGTGTACCGAGTTTCCGAGCTGTCAGGGCAGCTGGTGGCCCGAGATGAATTTTGTCCAGGGCTTCGAACTCTGGCGTGAGCTGGGCCTGACCGGCACGGGTGAGCACATCAGCTTTGCCGCGCTCACCGCCATCCACTACGTGCATCGCCTGGCAGCCTATCTCGTCATCGCCGTGCTGCTGCTGCTGGCCTGGCGCCTGCACGCGCTGCCCTTGTGGCGGCGTGTTGCGCGCGCGCTGGCAGCCCTGTTGCTGCTGCAATTCCTCAGCGGCCTGAGCAACGTGGTGCTGGACTGGCCGTTGCTGGCGGCCGTGCTGCACACCGGCGGCGCTGCCGGCCTGGTGGTGTTGCTGACCTGGAGCCTGGCCAGCAGCCAGCCGGCCGGGCAGGCCAGCCGCGTCCCCTCTGTTCCTGTTTCGAGTCCTGCCGCATGAGTGCCCCCATCACCGTCTCCACGACCTCCGTGTTCAGCCAGTTCTATGCGCTGACCAAACCGCGGGTGGTCCAGCTCATTGTCTTCTGCGCCCTGATCGGCATGGTGCTGGCAGTGCCCGGCCTGCCGCGCTGGCCGGAACTGCGCCTGATGATCATTGCCTGCATCGGCATCTGGCTGGTGGCCGGCGCGGCGGCGGCCTTCAACTGCATCGTCGAGAAGGGCATCGATGCCAAGATGAAGCGCACCGCCTGGCGTCCCACCGCCAAGGGCGAACTCAGTGATGTGCAGACCCTGCTGTTTTCGGCGGTGCTGTGTGCCGCGGGCTCGGTGCTGCTGTACTTCTGGATCAACCCGCTGACCATGTGGCTGACCTTCGCCACCTTCGTCGGTTATGCCGTGATCTACACCGTCATCCTCAAGCCGCTGACGCCGCAGAACATCGTGATCGGCGGCGCGTCCGGGGCCATGCCGCCGGTACTGGGCTGGGCCGCGCTGACCAACGACGTCGGCCCCGAGGCGCTGATCCTCTTCCTCATCATCTTCCTGTGGACGCCGCCGCACTTCTGGGCGCTGGCACTGTACCGGGTGGAGGACTACCGCAAGTCCGGCCTGCCCATGCTGCCGGTCACCCACGGCAACGAGTTCACACGCCTGCAGATCCTGCTCTACACCCTGGTCCTGTTCGCGGCCTGCCTCATGCCCTTTGCCTACGGCATGAGCTCCTGGCTCTACCTGGCCACGGCTGTGCTGCTCAGCGTCGGGTTTTTTGCCTACGCCTTCAAGCTGTGGCGCAACTACTCGGACGAGCTCGCCCGCAAGACCTTCCGTTTCTCGCTGATCCATCTCAGCGTGCTTTTTGCAGCCCTGCTGCTCGACCATTACCTGCTGTGAGACCTTCATGAACAAGCGCACTGCTCTTCACTCCATCGCGGCGGGCCTGCTCGCCGCCGGGGGCCTGCTGCTGGCGGGCTGCTCCGACAGCGGCAAACCCGGCTTCAGCGCCATCGACCTGACGGGCGCCGACTACGCCCGCGATTTCGCGCTGACCGACCACAACGGCCAGGCGCGCACGCTCAAGGACTTCCAGGGCAAGATCGTCGTGATGTTCTTCGGCTACACGCAGTGCCCGGACGTCTGCCCCACTTCCATGACCGAACTGGTGGCAGTGAAGAAGCTGCTGGGTCCGGACGGCGAGAAGCTGCAGGGCCTGTTCGTCACCGTTGATCCCGCGCGCGACACGCCCGAGGTGATGAAGAGCTACATGAGCAACTTCGATCCGACCTTCCTCGCGCTGTATGCGCCCAGCCCCGAGCAACTGGCCGCGGTGGCCAAGGACTACAAGGTCTATTACAAGAAGGTCGATGGCAAGACACCCACCAGTTACACCATGGACCACTCGGCCGGCATGTACATCTACGACACCCAGGGTCGTTTGCGCCTGTATTCGCGCTACGGCAGCGGGGCGGGGGCGCTGGCTTCGGATATCAGGCAGCTCCTGCAGGAGAAGTGATCTCCGTGCCGCCGAGAAAAAGCCCGCCATTGGCGGGCTTTTTCTTGCGTGGCAGTCAGGCCCCAGACCGGGGGATCACTCCACCTTGATCGCCTGGTCGCGGATGATCTTGCCCAGGGTGGCCGTATCCGCCTTGATGCGCAGGGCCAGTGCCTCGGAGGTCCCGCCGGCCACCTGCCAGCCCTGCTGGAACAGGCGCTGGCGCACCTCGGGGCTGCGTGAGATCTCGCTGAAGAGCGCGGAGAGTCTGGCGATGACGGGCTTGGGCATGGAAGCCGGGCCGGCCACGGCGTTCCAGATCTCCAGCTGGAAGTCTTTCACGCCGGCCTCGGCCAGGCTGGGCACTTCGGGGACCAGGGTGCTGCGGCCGGCCGACGTCAGCCCCAGCACCTTGACCTTGCCTGCACGTGCCTGTGCCATGGCCAGGCCCGGCGGCAGCATGGACAGCTGGATCTGCCCGCCCAGCATGGCCGTCACTACCTGCGGGTAGCCGGGGTAGGGCACATGCACCGGCGCCATGTCGGCGCGCGCCTTGAGCAGTTCCATGCCGATGTGGCCCACCGTGCCGATGCCTGGCGAACCATAACTCCACTTGTCGCCACTGCTGCGCGCCGCGGCCAGGAATTCGGCGGTGGTGTTGCCGGGTGCATTGGCCGGGGCGGCCAGCACCAGCGGCGCGGTACCGATCAGGCTGATGGGCGCCAGGTCTTTGGCCGGGTCGTAAGGGGTTTTGGGATTGAGCAGCTTGGCGATGGTCAGGTTGCCGTTGATCATCACGCCGATGGTGTGGCCGTCGGTGGCCTTGGCCACCATGTCGGCCGCGATATTGCCGCCGGCCCCGGGTTTGTTCTCCACGACCACGGGCTGGCCCAGCGCCTTGCTCAGGGGCTCGGCCAGCGTGCGCGCCACCAGGTCGGGCGAGGTGCCGGCCGGAAAACCGACCAGGATCTTCACCGCTTTGGTCGGCCAGGCCGCAGCCTGCTGGGCCTGCGCGCCGACGCCCAGTGTCAGGAGGCCGAGCGCCAGCAGGGCGCGGCGCAGGGGGGAGGGTGTCAATCGCATTCTTGTCTCCAAAGAAAAAGCCCCGGACTCATGGCAAGTCAGGGGCCTGTTGAGGCGTGCGCCAGGATCAGGCGTATTCTGCCAGCGCCGCCTTCATCTTTTTCATGGCGGCCACTTCGATCTGGCGGATGCGCTCGGCACTCACGCCGTATTCGGCGGCCAGCTCATGCAGCGTCATGCCGCCCGAGCTGTCGTCGTTGACCTTGAGCCAGCGCTCCTCCACGATGCGGCGGCTGCGTGCGTCCAGCGCGTCCAGCGCCGTGGCAATGCCGTCGCTGGCCAGCAGGTCGCGCTGGCGCGCTTCGATCATGGCCGTGGGCTCGTGGCTGGCGTCGGCCAGGTAGGCGATCGGGCCGAAGCTGTCCTCGCCGTCATCCGAAGGGCCCGGGTCCAGCATGACATCACCGCCCGACAGGCGGGTTTCCATCTCGATGACCTCTTCGCGCTTCACATTGAGCTCGCGCGCCATCAGGTCGATCTCGCTTTCGCTCAGCGTCTCGCGGTGGGTGCCGGCATCCGCCGCTGCAGCGTCGGCCTTGTAACCCTGCTTCTTGGAGCGCAGGTTGAAGAAGAGCTTGCGCTGGGCCTTGGTCGTGGCGACCTTGACCATGCGCCAGTTCTTCAGGATGTATTCATGGATCTCGGCCTTGATCCAGTGCAGCGCGTAGCTCACCAGGCGCACGCCCTGGTCCGGGTCGAAGCGCTTGACGGCCTTCATCAGGCCCACATTGCCTTCCTGGATCAGGTCGCCGTGGGGCAGGCCGTAGCCCAGGTACTGGCGGGAAACGGACACCACCAGGCGCAAGTGAGAGAGCACCAACTTACCGGCGGCCTCAAGATCGTTGGACTCGCGGAATTTTCGTGCGAACTCCTGCTCTTCCTCCAGGGTGAGCATGGGCAGGCGGTTGGCGGCCGAAATATAGGCGTCGAGATTGCCCAGCGGGGGCACCAGCGCCCAAGGATTCGCGACGGTCAGCGCGGAAGCGGAAACTCCAGTGACAGTGGTCATGGCAGAACTCCTTTCGAGGTCATGTTTCTATATTAGCACTCTATAAGAGAGAGTGCTAAGCGAGAAGTTCCTGAGTTTTTAAACAGTCTTTGCAGGCCGTCTCATGGCCTGCTGCGCAGGCGGGCAAAGACCTGCTGGTTGGCCAGGGCGCTGACCCAGCACAGCAGCGCCGACCACCAGGTGTGACTCGGGTAGTGCGCGCCGCGCAGGGTCTGGGCCAGGCCCAGCAGCAGGCCGGCCAGCAACACGCCGTGCAGCACGGCCCGGCCCAGGCGCCGCGCCTGGGCGTCGCCCTCCAGCCAGGGCAGCGCCAGCGCCAGGAAGGCATAGGCCGAGGAGACATGCCCACCCGGGAAGCAGTGCCCCGGCCCGCCGTCGACCAGGTCCCAGGCCCAGTGCGAAACGTAGACGGCCGCCCCGCCGAACTCCTGCAGGTCCCAGGGGCAGCTCGTATGGCTTAGGCCCTTGAGCAGGCCCACCAGCAGCAGGCTCAGGGTGACGCCGCTGACCACCTCCAGCCGCTGCAGGCCGTCCAGCTGGCGCAGCGGCCCGAGCGGGCGCCAGGCCAGGAACAGCAGGGCTGCGTAGGCCAGCAGGGCCAGGTTGTGCACCCCGTCGTGCAGCACCCGCTCCAGCAGCCAGTGGTGGCGCAGGGCAAAGCCGCCGCCGCCGGCCAGCCAGTGCATGGCGACCCGGTCCAGGTCGCTGGCGTCCCAGACCAGGGCTAGGCCGGCCAGGGAGAGGGTCAGCGCCAGGAAAGGGGCGCGTGGCGTGGAACCGAAGGCGGTGGCGGGGCGTGGCGGGCTCATCCCCCTATTGCAGCCGCCGCGGCTTAAGCGGGACTTAAATCGGCCGGCGGGAGCGGATCGGGCCAAAGACCGTGCGCCGGTCAGGGGCGGATAGCTGGGCTAGCCAATCGTATTGCAAACCATTATCATTCGCGTCAATAGCTGCTTCAACCCACTGTCTGCCATGATTGTTTGTGTCTGCCACCGCGTCTCCGACAAGACCATCGAGCGTGCTGCCCGTGCCGGGGCCGACTTCGACGAAATCCAGCTCGAACTGGGCGTGGCCACCCAGTGCGGCAAGTGCGAAGGCTGTGCCCGCGCGCTATGGTCCGAATGCCGGACCAGCCACAAGATGGCGCACCTGGGCCAGGAACTGGGCCTGGGCCGTTCCATTCAACTGGTCGCCACCTGAATCACCGCTGTCACACCCTCCAAAACAAAAGGGCTACGCACGGCGTAGCCCTTTTTCTTGCTGCGGTGAATGGCTCAGGAAATCTCGCCCATCTGGCTCTGCAGGTAGTTCTGCAGGCCTACCTTGTCGATCAGCTCGATCTGGGTTTCCAGGAAATCGATGTGCTCCTCGGTGTCGTCCAGGATCTCCTGCAGCAGGTCGCGTGAGACGTAGTCGCGCACCTTCTCGCAGTGGGCCATGCCGTCCTTGATGGTGGCTTGCGCGCCAGTTTCCAGCGCCAGGTCGCTGCGCAGGATCTCGGGCACGTTCTCGCCGATGTTGAGCTTGCCCAGGTCCTGCAGATTGGGCAGGCCATCCAGCGTGAAGATGCGGTCCATGAGCTTGTCGGCGTGTTTCATCTCGCCGATCGACTCCTCGTATTCCTTCTTGGCCAGCTTGTCCAGGCCCCAGTGCTTGAGCATGCGGTAGTGCACGAAGTACTGGTTGATGGCGGTCAGCTCGTTCTTGAGCTGGGCCTGCAGATGGGAGATGGCTTGGGGATCGCCTTTCATGGGCCTTCCTTTTCTCGGTGGTGGGAGACAGCTTGCATTGTCATCCAAAGCACGCTGCTTGCAAGCCCATGGTCTTGAGGAATGGGTCTGAGAACCATGCCCAGTAGGGCTTGCGGCTGTATACTGTTAATGTGAACAGTATTACATCCGGGATGCCGGTACCTGTGGCTGAGGCCTCGGTGCACACGCTGCTACGGCTCGATAACCGCGTGGCCGCAGGTTTCCCATCGCCGGCCGAAGACCTGGGCGGTCAGCGCGTGGACCTCACGCGCGAACTCGTCACCCATCCGCAGGCCACCTTCCTGCTGCGCGCGCGGGGCCACTCCATGGTGGGCGCGGGCATCCTGGATGACGACATTCTTGTAGTGAATCGTGCGCTCGTGCCGCGGCACCAGAGTGTGGTGGTGGCCGTGGTCGACGGCGAGTTCACCGTCAAGACGCTGTGGCAGCGCGCGGGCCGCGTCAAGCTGCAGCCTGCCAACCCGGCCTATCCCGAGATCGTTCCCGCCGAGGGCCAGACCCTGGAGATCTGGGGTGTGGTCACGGCCGCCATCCATCAGTTCGCGCACTAGTCGCGCAGGCCGGTCGCATGTACGCCCTGATCGACGGCAACAACTTCTACGTGAGCTGCGAGCGCGTGTTCCAGCCGCGGCTCGAAGGGCGGCCCGTGATCGTGCTTTCCAACAACGACGGCTGCGCCATCTCGCGCAGCAACGAGGCCAAGGACCTGGGCATCCGCATGGGCGCGCCCTGGCACGAGATCCGCTCCATGGAGAAAAGCCATGGCCTGGTGGCGCTCTCGGCCAACTTTGCGCTTTACGGCGACCTGTCCGACCGCATGATGGCGGTGCTCGCGGACTTCGGCACGCGCCAGGAGA